>JAZLLM010000125.1:0-23726 GCA_045598145.1 Bacilli bacterium
AAAGAATCGACCAGGACTGGTCGACCCTTATCGATATTACCTAAGTAAATTGGAAGTATAATTCTGTAGCGCCGTATACGAGAACCGTACGTACGGTGCAATAAGAGGGAGATAAATGTTATTTATCTCTCTACTTTATTATATTAAATCAATTAAATCTTTTATAGAATTATAAATAAAATCAGGTTTGATTTCAGAATTCTCAATAGTTTTTATTGTACTTTCTCCTGATAATACACATACTGTATTTACATTAGCATTATATCCTGAAGCAACATCAGTATAAACACGGTCACCAATCATTAATATTTTATTTTTTTCTATATTATATTTATTTGCTAATATATTTATCATATCAGGTTCAGGTTTACCAATAAATTTAGGCTTTTTACCTGTAGCATTAGTAATCATAATGCACATACTTCCACAATCTGGAATGTATCTTCCATCTTTAATAGGACAAACATAATCAGTATTAGTAGCTAAAAATATGGCACCATTATCTAAAAATTCGCAAGCTTTTTCTAATTTTTGATATGTTAGTTCTCTGTCAAATCCAATTAAAACAATATCTGGATTATTATCAACTAAATTAATATGGTAATTCTTTAACTCTTCTTCTAGTGATTTTGTACCTACTAAATATACCTTTTTGTTTGAATATTTTTCATTTAAATACATGCCCATTGCCATTCCAGATGTAAAAACATTTTCTAATGTTGATTCTATACCAATACGATTTAGTTTATTTACATAATCAATTTTATTTTTTGAAGAATTATTAGTTAGAAAAACAAACTTTCTATTTGTATTTTTTATTTTGTTTATGAATTCAAGTGCTCCATCAAATAAGTCATCATCTAAATATATAGTACCATCCATATCTAGAAGGAATAATTCGATTTCTTTTAAAATTTTAACATCTTTCATATAATTCACCTTGTTATATATTTTAACATTTTTAAAAAATAAACACAATCCTTTTTATTAATTAATTGTAGCAGTGTTTTAAATTTAATTTTTATTATATTGTTAAATGATATAAGTTGTAGTATAATAAATAATAGTTTATGTAATAAATACTTTATAAGAAGGTGAACAAAATGTTTGATATAATAGTAATTGGCGGAGGTCATGCTGGTATTGAAGCAGCACTAGCTTCTGCTAGAACAGGCAATAAAACTTTAATGGTTGTTGGCAATATTAAAAGAATTGGTAATATGCCATGCAATCCATCTATTGGTGGCCCAGCTAAAGGAGTAATCGTAAGAGAAATCGATGCTTTAGGCGGAGAAATGGGTAAAGCAACTGACGCTACTTTACTTCAATTAAAGATGCTTAATAGTTCTAAAGGTCCTGCCGTTAGAGCATTAAGAGCACAAGCAGATAAAACTACATATCCAGAATATATGCTTAACGTAGTATTTAATACTAAAAATCTTGAAGTATTAGAAGGCTATGTAACGAAATTAAATTTAGATGAAAATAAAAAAGTAAAAAGCTTGATTATTAATGATTTAGAATATTCATGTAAAGCAGTAATCATTGCAAGCGGTACTTATCTTGATTCATGTACATTATGTGGTTTTACTAAGACAATAGAAGGACCTGATCATGAACCTACAACTTCACTTTTAAGTCAAAGTTTAAGAGAAGCAGGATTAGAATTAATTCGATTAAAGACAGGTACACCTCCAAGAATTAAAATTGATACAATTAATTATGACGTATTAATTCCACAATATGGTGATGAAGAGTTATATCGTTTTAGTGATGAAACTGAAATTGAAGACATTAAGCCATTAGATAAACAAGTAAAATGTTACCTTACTTATACAACTCCAGAAACTCACAAGATTATTAAAGACAATTTAAAGAAATCAAGTATGTATTCTGGTTTAGTAACTGGAATAGGTCCAAGATATTGCCCTTCTATTGAGGACAAAATTGTGCGTTTCTCTGATAAGCCAAGACATCAATTATTTGTAGAACCAGAAGGACTACAAATTCCTGAAATGTATTTACAAGGCTTTTCAACAAGTATGCCTCATGATATCCAAGAATTAATGGTACATTCTTTACCAGGCTTTGAAAATTGCACTATTACTAAATATGCTTACGCTATTGAATATGATGCAATTAATCCATTGGAATTAAAAGATAATTTAGAAACTAAAAAAGTTGATGGATTATTCTTCGCAGGTCAAGTAAATGGCACAAGTGGATATGAAGAGGCCGCATGTCAAGGATTAATGGCAGGTATTAATGCATCATTAAAACTTAAGGGAGAAGGTAAATTAGTTTTAAGAAGAGATGAGGCATATATTGGTGTATTAATTGATGATCTTATCACTAAAGGTGTTAAAGATCCATATCGTATGCTAACATCTAGAGCTGAATTTAGATTGATATTAAGACATGACAATTCAGAGCAAAGATTATTAAAATATGGATATAAAGTTGGATTGGTTAGTGAAGAAAGATATAATAAGTTTTTAAATAAGAGAAAAAATTTTAATAATATATATAATATATTAAAAGAAACAAAAATAAATCCTACTCAAGAAGTTAATATGTATTTACAAGAAACTGGAAAAGATATTATTAACGAAAAAATATCAGCATATGATTTATTAAAGAGACCAGAAGTAAGTATGCGTGATATTGAAAAGTTATATAATTTATATTTCAATTTAAACAAATTTGATGAGGAAGAGTTAATTATTGAAATTAAATACGAAGGATATATTAAAAAAGAATATCGTTTAGCTCAAAAAATGCAATCAATGGAAAATTGGATAATACCAGAAGATATGGATTACGATAAGATTCCAAATATTGCGTCAGAAGCTAAAGATAAATTAAAGAAAGTATTACCTTCTACTATTTCACAAGCATCACGAATTAGTGGTGTTAATCCAAGCGATATTTCAATTTTGTTAGTTTATCTAGAAGGATATAAACATCATGAATAAGATTAATAAGAAAAGACTAGATGAATTATTTTTGAATAATCAATTTAAGATGTATTATGAGTTTTTAGTTTCTGAAAATGAAAAATATAATTTAACTAGTATAACTGATAAAGATGAAGTATATATAAAGCATTTTTACGATTCAATACAACTAGAAAATATAATTAATTTCGAAAAGAAAATTGATATGTGTGATGTTGGTAGCGGTGCGGGATTTCCTAGTATCCCACTAAAAATTTTATATCCAAACATTAACCTTACAATAATCGAACCAACTTTAAAAAGATGCAATTTTTTAAAAGAATTATGCGATAGATTGAAATTAGATAATATTACAATTATAAATGATAGAGCAGAAAACATAAAAGATTTAAAATTTGATATCGTTACGGCTAGAGCTGTAAGTAATTTACCTATTTTATTAGAATTGTGTATTCCACTTACTAAAGTAAATTCATATTTCATAGCATATAAAGGATCAAATTATAATGATGAAATTAATTTATCTAAAAATGCATTAAAAGAATTATCGTCAACTATTACGCTTATTTATAATTATTCTTTAGACGATAATGATGATGTATATGGAAATCATACATTAGTTAAAGTATTAAAAGAAAAAGAAACAAAAAAAATATATCCAAGAATGTATTCTCAAATTAAGAAAAAACCATTATAGGAGCAAAGTATGGGCAAAGTAATTGCAATCACTAATCAAAAAGGTGGTGTTGGTAAAACAACAACTACGTTAAATTTAGCATCTGCATTAACTACTTTAAATAAAAAAGTATTAGTTATCGATATGGATTATCAAGCAAATGCAACATTAGGATTAGGAATTGATACTAATTTAATACAATATAATATATTTGATTTACTAATTGAAGATGTTGATATCAAAAAGGTTATAATCAAAGATTATTCAAATCAATTTGATGTAATTACTTCGTCTCAGAAATTAATTGATGCTTATTCATTATTATTTAGTAGAGAAAGTAAAGAGCATATTTTAAAGAAAAAATTAATATCTGTGAAAGAATATTATGATTATATATTAATTGATTGTCCACCTACTTTGGGTATTGTTGTGGATAATGCTTTATTTGCATCAGATTCTGTTATTATTCCAGTTGAGTGTGAATATTACGCATATGAAGCACTTGCACAAATGGTTAAACAAATTAATCAAGTTCAAAAGATTAAAAACAATTATGAGGAAAATATATTAATTGAAGGTGTTTTATTAAATAAATTAGATAATAGAAATTTATATGGTTATAAAATAATTGAAAAAGTAAAAGAATTATTTCCAGATAAAACATTTAAAACAATAATTAATAGATCTACACATATTCAAGAAGCGCCTATGCATGGCAAAACTGTTATAAATTATGCTATCAATTCTAGAGGTAGCAAAGAATATATTGAACTTGCAAAAGAACTTATTGAAAATAATATGGAGTAAATTATGGCTGAATGGTTTGAAACAAATAAAATTAGTTTAATATGGACTGGTATTGTTATATTAATTGATGTGTTGCTTTTAATTATTATCCCTTGGCTTACAAAAAGAATTAATAATAAATCAACTAATAGAGCGAAAGCATTAACTTATTTTCTTGCAAATATATCAAGATTAGTAGTTATTATGCTATCATTCGTAATTGTATTAACTGTATGGGGATTAGATACTTTAATTGGTGTAATTTTAATATCAATAATCTTTTTAATTATAGGAATTGGAGCAAAAGGATTATTAAATGATGCTTTTGTTGGTATCGCAAATATTTTTGCCAATACTTTTGAGCTAGATGAATATATCGAAATTGACGGATACATTGGTAAAGTAATTAATGTTGGAATAACTAATACTAAGATTCAATTGAAGTCTGGAGAGATTAAAATATTTAGAAATGGTTTTATAAAATCTATTACTAATCTTTCAAGAACTTTTGTAACATCAAAGGTTACTATTAAAACTAATAATACAAATCAGGTAAATGATATAATTTTAGCTTTAGAAGAGGGGTTACTTTCGTTAAAGGAAGAATATCCTCAAATATTTGAAGGGCCTAATGTAAATGGCATTGAAAGCGTAGAAGATGGTGCCGTTACAATCTTAATCTCTGCAAAAACTAATATACAATATAAGGATATTATTGAAAGAGCAATTAGAAAAAAATCTATTAATATTCTTAATCGTAAAAAGATAGACTTATAGGAGCTTATATATGGAAAGTGCAAATATATATGAAGTTGGTCAAGTATTAGAGTTTAAAAAGAATCACCCTTGTGGATCCAATTTATGGAAAGTTATAAAAATTGGAGTAGATTATAAACTTGAATGTGTTAAATGCAAAAGAATTATAATCATACCGAGAATTGAATTAAAGAAAAAAGTAAAAAAAATAGTAGAGCAAGAAAATTAAAGATGGTTATTTAAGATAAACCATCTTTTTTTATTAATTATTTTATGCTATTATATATAAGAGTGGTGGTGAAAATGAAAAATTGTTTTAAGTCAATTAAATTATTAATTAAAACATATCCTTCATTTTTATTTGAAGAAATATTATCTTGCGCATTAGGAATATTACAATCTATTATTCCTATATATGTAGTAAGAGATATAGTAAAATATTATGAAGATGGTAAAAGCATTAAAGAAATAATAATATATGTACTTATCATATTTTTAATTATGGCAGTTATTGGTTGTGTTCAATATTTGTTAGAATTATTGAAAATGAATATTTCTAGATTATTTAATGCAAAGGTGTCAGAAGTTTTTTATAGTAAATTATCTGAAATAGATTATGATTTTCATGAAAATCCTGCTTTTCTTAATGATTATACAAGAGCATTAGAAGAAGGTGTAGATAATATTTATAGTGTAGCTAATAATACTTTCCAAACTGCAAAAATAATAATAAGAAGTATAAGTGTATTTGCAATTATTGCTACATTAGATTATATTACAATATTAATCGCTTTTGGTGTAGGTATATTATATATCCTAGTATTTATTAGAATTGGATTTATTAATAAAAAACAAAGATCATTAACTCGTCCATATCAAAGATTTTCTTGGTACAGTAATAGAGCATTTACAATTAAAGATGGAATGGCTGATATTAAGACAAGCCAAATTGATAAAATATTAATAGAGAATAATGAGAATGCATTAAGTAATATCGTAAAAATAAGTGATAAATATACAACTAAAAGTGCTGCTTGGGGATTTCTAGCCGAACTGTTATTAGCTTTTCTATACCCTATTACTGTTGCTATATTAGCATATATAATGACAGATATATCTAATAATTTAGCATTATTTTCTTCATTAACTGTTGCTGCTTCGACTTTATCGTCTTTAATTGCTAGTTTAGCATCTTCAATAGGAAGTATAGAAGATACACTACCTGATGTTAGAGTGCCTTTTGATTTATTAAAGATGAAAGGATTAATTGAAGGTAATCAAGGAATACCTTTCGACGAAGATTTTGAATCATTAGAAGTTAAGAATATGACATTTTCTTATACAGGTGATAAAAATCAATTAGAAGATGTAAATATGCAAATTAAAAAAGGTGAAAAAATTGCAATAATAGGGGCAAATGGCGCAGGAAAAACAACATTAGTAAAATTATTACTTCGATTATATGATCCAAATAGTGGAGAGCTTTTGATTAATAATAAAAAATATACTGATTTAAACGTTAAGGGAATAAGAAAAATAGTTGGAGCGGTATTCCAAAATGTTGAAGTATATGCTGTTACTATAGCTGAAAATATACTATTAAGAAAACCAGAAACTGAAGAAGATTATAAGTTAATAGATGAAAGTCTTAAATTCAGTGGTTTGTACGATTATGTATATTCATTAAGAGAAAATATTAATACAGAAGTAAGTAGGGAATTTCATGGGCAAGGTGCTATATTCTCAGGTGGTCAAAATCAAAGACTAGCAATAGCCAGAGGATACGCTCAAAATTATCAATTATTTGTTTTAGATGAACCATCAAGTGCACTTGATCCATTAGCAGAAGCTCAAGTATATAAAAACATGCTTGAAATTGGCAAAAATAAAACTATTATATTTATATCACATAGATTAACAACTACAGTAAATTCTGATAAGATATATTTATTTGAAAAAGGAAGAGTTATAGAAAGTGGATCACATGATGAATTAATGGCGTTAAAAGGCGTTTATTATAAAATGTTTGTTTCTCAATCTAGTAAATACGTAGGTAAAGATTATGAGTGAAAAAAGAGAACGAACATCAATAATTAAAATGAATATTGAAGTACTTAAATTTGTATTTAAGTTCTGTCCTATATTTGTAATTTGCGCAATTATGAACGTTGCTGCTACTGTAATTGTTAATGTAGCTGAAGTTGATATTATATCAAAGGCTATAACAATGGTTACTAATGGTAGTGATTTAAGTATTTTGTATTCAGAATTAATAAGATACGGAATCATAATAGCTTCGTGCTATATAGTTAAAGCATTTTATTCAAGATATATCACCCAAAGATATAGAACTGTATATCGTAAAAAAATGCAAACTTTTTTATTTAACAAAGTTAAAAAGGTTGATATGGAATCATACGATGATCCAGAATTTTATGATAAATTTTCTAGAGCTTTAGGTGATAGTACTTGGAGAGGTATAGCTGTATTTAATACATTTGTAGATTTTATTCAAGCCACAGCAACTACTATTGCTATAGGTACCTATGTAGTATTAGTAACAGACTTCATTTTACTTGCTATTATTTTAGCTAGTGCAGTAATTAACGTAATTACTACTACTATTATTAATAAGATATGGTATAAAGTTTGGAAGAAAGCAGAAAAAGATAGACGTTATACTTATTATGTAAAAAGAACTTTCTATCAACAAAAATTTGCTGCAGAAATTAAAACTACAACAATAGGCAATTTATTGGTTGAAAAATTTGATGAAAAAACATATTCAATTGATAAAATATATAGAGACGCAGAAAAGAAATTAATTGCTCCAAACTTTATTTTTACTTTTTGTAAAAACATAATTGAGCAAGCAGGTACATACATATATTTAGCTTATAGACTTATTACTGAGAAAATAACAGTAGCTATTTTTACTGCAACTGTAAATGCAACTTTTAAGTTTTCAGCCAATTTAGTTAGAGCTGCTAATGTATATACATCTTTACGTGAGCATACATACTATATTAGTGACTTCTTATGGATTACTTCATATGAGCCTAAAATCGAAAAAGATGAAGGCCTAAAAGCTCCTGAAAGATTAGAATCTCTAGAAATTAAAGATATTACTTTTAAGTATCCAAGAAACACTATTAATAGTATAGATCATTTATCTATGAATATAAAACGTGGCCAAAAGATTGCTATTGTTGGGGATAATGGTGGAGGTAAAACTACACTAACAAAACTTTTATTGAAATTTTACAATCCTACAACAGGTGAAATATTCTTGAATGGTGTGAATTTAAAAGATTACAATGGGGTTAGTTTACGTAGTTTATATGCAATCATATATCAAGACTTCCAAATTTATGCTGTTACAATAGCAGAAAATGTATTGATGCGTAGAGTAGAAAGTAAAGAAGACGAGGATAGAGTTCGTAATGCATTAAAAATGGTTGGTCTTTTAGAGAAGATTGAATCAATGAAAGACGGCATATATACACAAGTAACTAGAGAATTTGATAAAGATGGTGCTAACTTTAGCGGTGGCGAACGTCAAAGACTAGTTATTTCAAGAGTATTTGCATCTGATTCAGATGTATATATTTTAGATGAACCAACAGCCGCGCTAGATCCATTCTCAGAAGAAAGAATAAACAAACTTATTATTCAAAATGTAACAAATAAGACTATGATAATAATCGCTCATAGATTGTCTACCGTTGTAGATGCAGATATAATTTATTTAATAAGAGAAGGTAAGATTTTTGAATACGGTTCTCATGAAGAATTAATGAATAAAAAAGGTAGATATTACGAAATGTTTACAACACAAAGGAGTTTGTATGAAAAACAAGAGTAGAAAAGAAAAAAGAAAAAGACGAGTTAGTGCATTCTGGATTTTAATTGGAATCGGTTGCTTAATTCTTATAATGTTTATAATTGTTTCTAATGTAATTGAAGTGGGAGAAAGATTAAGCAATTTATATGTAAAAATAGGTTTTTATTCTTTAGCTGCTCTTCTATTCTTTTTCCTTATTTTAAATCCACTAAGAATTATATTATTTGCTCCTACATTTTCTATAGTAACAGTATTAGATGAAGAAAACAAAAAAAGTTATCGAGTTTATGCTAAAGTAGCGAAATCTATACTAGAAAATAATGAATTAGAAGAAGACGATAAATTAAAATTAGAAAGTGGTTTAAGAAATAAAGAAGAATTATTCGAAACAATTAATAGAGTTTTTGATTCTAGTATTAAAAAACAAATAAATAAAATTGTTTTAAAAAACGCTAAAACAGTATTTATTTCTACGGCTATCTCTCAAAACGGTAAACTTGATATGATGACAGTTCTTGCAATTAATTTTAAGATGATTAAAGAGATTGTTGTTAAAGCTGGATTTAGACCAACATATGCAAAACTTGGCAAATTGAGTGTTAAGGTATTAACTACTGCTTTAATTACTGAAAATATTGAAGGATTAGATTTTACTGAATTATTCCCTGCATCAACTGCCAATGCAATAGCTGAAATTCCATTAATTAAACCAATAGGAAATAGTATTATAAATGGTTTAAGCAATGCATTATTAACTTTACGTATTGGTATTGTTACAAGAAGATATTTATTTAGAGATGTTAAAAAAGTTACTAAAGAAGAAATTAGACGTTCGTCTATAAAAGAATCTGTTAAAATGCTTCCAATATTAATGAAGGAAATTGTTACTTTCTTCCCTGAAAAGATAGCTAAGCTTTTTAAAAAGAAAGATAATGATACAGATTTAGATATTGAATTAGAAGAATAAAGAGAGATGATTTTCATTTCTCTTTAATTTTTTAATAGAATGTGCTATAATAATAGCGTAAGAGGATGTTATGAAAAAGTATAAGTTAGTAATTGTTCAGATAGAAAATAATGATATACAAAAATTTAAAGAATTCTTTGATGAATTAATTGCTGAAAATGGTAATATCGAAGGCAACTTAATTGTTTATAAAGTTGAAAATGAATTTGATATTTCATTGCAGGAAATTTCACAAACAATCAAAGATGACTTTGGCTTTAAAATCTCTATATTTGAAAGTAATTATATAGATGATAGTAAATATTGTGATTATATAGCTTTATATAATCAAATTAAAAAAGATGATTACGATAATGTTTCTTCTTTGATTAGAAAAATTAAAAACATAGATAATTTAAAATTAATTTCTAATATAATATTGGATAGCATTAATAATGATATAGAATTAATTAATGTTTGTAAAGCAATGTTTAAAAACAATTTAAATGTATCTAAAGCGTCTATAGATGTTTTTATGCATCGAAATACGGTAATTAATAAATTGGATTATATATATAAGAATACATCTTTAAATATTCAAGTATTTAATGATGCAATAGCTATGTATTTGGTAATAAACAATAGATGATTGTGCATGTTGCACAATCTTTTTTAATTTTATTGAATATATAAGTCTATTATGTTAAAATACACAATGTAAATAAATGATTGACATAATAGGAGGAAATTTATGGCAACTGTAACATTAAAAAATGTTAATAAAGTATATGATGGCAATGTACATGCTGTTGTTGACTTTAACTTACATGTAAAAGATCGTGAATTTATCGTATTCGTAGGACCATCTGGATGTGGTAAAACAACTACTTTACGTATGATCGCAGGACTAGAAGATATTACTTCTGGTGAATTAAGAATTGATGATGAAATCGTTAATGACGTAGCTCCAAAAGATAGAAATATCGCAATGGTTTTCCAAAGCTATGCTCTATATCCACATATGACTGTTTATGATAACATGGCATTTGGATTAAAATTACGTAAATTTGGACGTGATGAAATTGACCGTCGTGTTCAACAAGCTGCTGACATTTTAGGATTAAAGGCATTATTACAACGTCGTCCTAAAGCTTTGTCAGGTGGTCAAAGACAACGTGTTGCCTTAGGTAGAGCTATTGTACGTGATGCAAAGGTATTCTTAATGGACGAACCACTATCTAACCTAGATGCTAAACTACGTGTACAAATGAGAACTGAAATCATTAAGATTACTGAAAGATTAGGTATTACTACTATTTATGTAACACATGACCAAACTGAAGCCATGACAATGGCATCAAGAATCGTTGTTATGAAAGATGGTCTAATTCAACAAATCGGTACTCCAAAAGATATTTATGATTATCCAAATAATAAATTCGTTGGTGGATTTATTGGTACTCCACCTATGAACTTTATTGAAGGTAAGATTACTGAAGATGGATACTTCATTTGCGGTGACCACAAAGTAGGTGAACACAAATTAAGAATCCCTGAAAACAAATTCAAGATGTTAGAAGATCAACATTATATCGAAAAAGATATCATTTTAGGTATTCGTCCTGAAGATATTCATGATGAACATTCTAATGTTGAATTCACACCTGATACTTCAGCTAAATTAGTTGTTGAAGTAAGTGAATTATTAGGTTCAGAAACATTAATTTACGTAACTATGAGTGCACAACCTATCGTTGCAAAAGTTAATGCTAGAGTAGACGTTCATATGAGAGACGAAATCGTATTAGCATTTGATATGAACAAATGTCACTTCTTCGATCCTAATACAGACTTAAGAATCGTTAGATAATTATTTAAGGAATTGAGAAATCAATTCCTTTTTTAGTTTAAATATATTTATTTTTTTAAAATTTGTGATATAATATATTAGGAATTTAATTAAGTCTATAAGGAGGCTATTATGAAAAAGACAATTAAAGATGTTCAATTAAACGGAAAGAAAGTTTTAATTCGTGTTGACTTCAACGTTCCAATGAAGAATGGTGTTATTACAAATGATAACCGTATTATCCAAGCTTTACCTACAATTAAGTATGCTATTGAAGAAAACGCTAAAGTAGTATTATTCTCTCATTTAGGTAGAGTAAAAACAGAAGAAGATAAAGCTGCTAATAGTTTAGCTCCAGTTGCTAAGAGATTAGAAGAATTATTAGGTCAACCTGTTAAATTTGTTCCTGTTACAAGAGGAAAAGAATTAGAAGATGCAATCAACAACATGAAAGAAAAAGATGTTGTTATGTTTGAAAATACAAGATATGAAGATATCGAAGGCAAAAAAGAATCTGGAAATAATCCTGAATTAGGTGCTTATTGGGCATCTTTAGGTGATGTATTTGTAAATGATGCTTTTGGTACAGCTCATAGAGCTCATGCTTCAAATGCAGGAATTGCTGCTAATATTAAAGGCGGATCTGTTGCTGGTTTCTTAATGGAAAAAGAAATCAAATTCATCGGTGATGCAGTAGATAATCCAGTACGTCCATTTGTTGCTATTTTAGGTGGAGCTAAAGTATCTGATAAGATTTCTGTAATTGAAAACTTATTAAATAAAGCAGACAAGATTTTAATTTGTGGTGCTATGGCTTATACATTCTATAAAGCAAAAGGATGGGAAGTTGGAACAAGTAAATGCGAATTAGATTTTGTTGATTTCGCTAAAGGTTTATTAGAAAAAGCAAATGGTAAAATTGTTTTACCATGTGATACAGTTGTAACTGACAAATTCCCAGAAGATGGTGAAAAAGTTGAATATAAGACAGTACCTTCTAATGAAATTCCAGCTGAAAAGATGGGCTTAGATGTAGGCGAAGCAACTATTGAATTATTCAAGAAAGAATTAGCTGGTGCTAAAACAGTAGTATGGAATGGTCCTGCTGGTGTATTTGAAATTGAAGATTTTGCTAAAGGTACTAATGCTATTTGTAAAGCAATTTCTGAATTAGAAGGTGCTACTACAATTATTGGCGGTGGTGATTCTGCTTCAGCAGCTATTAAATTAGGTTATGAAGAAAAATTTACTCATATCTCTACAGGTGGTGGTGCAAGCTTAGAATATTTAGAAGGTAAGGAATTACCTGGAGTTGCATGCATCGATGATAAATGCTGCTGCTGTAAATAAGAGGATATAATAATGAGAAAACCTATTATTGCTGGAAACTGGAAAATGTATAAAACTAGAGATGAAGCATTAGAATTTATTTATGCTGTAAATGATAAAATGCCATCTCAAGATAAAGTTGATAGTGTTATTTGTGCTCCATTTGTAATTTTAAGAGACTTAGTTAAGAGACAAGGAGAAGAATTAAGAATTGGTGCTGAAAATGTACATTTTGAAGATAACGGAGCTTTCACTGGAGAAGTATCTGCTCCTATGCTTTCTTCTATTGGTGTAACTTATGTTATTATTGGACATAGTGAAAGAAGAGCTATGTTTAATGAAACTGATGAAGCATGTAACAAAAAGATTAAAGCTGCTTATAATTATAATTTAAAACCTATTCTTTGCGTTGGTGAATCACTAGAACAAAGAGAAGGTGGATTAACAGAAAAGCATTTAGCTGCTCAATTAGATGCTGACTTAGCAGGTTTAACTGAAGATCAAGCAAAAGAATTAGTTATTGCTTATGAACCTATTTGGGCTATTGGTACTGGTAAAACTGCTACTGCTGATGTTGCTGATGAAACATGCGGTTTTATCAGAAATTATGTAGCTAAATTATTTAACGAAGAAGTTGCAGAGGCTATTCGTATTCAATACGGAGGAAGCGTAAAAACTTCTAACATTGACGAATTAATGGCAAAACCTAATATTGATGGTGCATTAATTGGTGGTGCTTCATTAAAATCAGCTGATTTTATTACTTTAGTAAATGCAGCTATAAAATAATAATTAACAAAACTACACATTTGTCTGTGTAGTTTTATTTTTAACTATTGTATTTATAAAATATATGGTATAATAGAGATATAAATAGATAGGAGGAATAAAATGTCTATTGTTGATACAGTTGTTAATGCATTTAAACGTGCATTTAGAAGAAAAGCAGAAAAAGAAATTAATAAAGCAGTTGATAAAGTTGTAGATGATGCTATCGACAAACAACTAAAAAAAGAGGGAGTAGAAATCAAAACTACTGATGCTAATGGAAATGTAAAAGAAGGAGCTCAAGCTTTAAGACAAGAAGAACCAGTAAATATTACTATTAATGTTAATGATTCAAATAGTAACGCTGGTAAAGCAGCTGCAAATTTTGCACAAGCTCAAGAAATCATGAAATATTTAATTCTTGACAAAGATAATAATGTAATTGGTGTTACTGAAGATGCGCCAGATTATTTGAAAAACGCATATAATAACGGAGAATTTAATAAATAATAAAAGATGTGTATTTTTACAATACACGTTTTTTATTGTTTTTTAATATAATTGTAGTATAATTATATTATCTTTAGGGCATGGTGAAATTCCAGACCGGCGGTAAAGTCCGAGAGCGAGTTAAGTACTTGTTGAATTGGTGAGATTCCAATACCGATAGTATAGTCTAGATGAAGAAAAGAAACTATAGTTTTTTTGCTGCCCTTATTAGGGCTTTTTTTAATGGTGATATTATGTTAGAATATTTTAAAAATCATAAGACGAGCGTAATACTTTCTTTTGTTGCTATATTGTTAATTATTGCTTCATTAATTATTGTTGTTACTATATATATAAGAAAGAAAACAAGAATGCAAAAAAAGGATGTAACTAGAAGAATGGTTACTATAGCGATATTTTCGGGTTTATCAATTTTATTTTATAAAACTCTAAAATTCCCTTTACCTATATTTCCAAGTTTTTTAGAAATTAATTTTTCTAATTTACCTATAATTATTGGCTCATTTATGTTAGGGCCTATAGAAGGTATAATAATGGTAATAATAAGAACAGTTATTGCTTTACCTTTAACACATACATTTTGTGTAGGCGAATTAGCTGATTTAATTATTTCAGCATCTTTAGTATTAGTTGGTGCCACAATATATAATAAGAAAAGGAATAAAAAAAGAGCAATCATTTCTTTAATATTTATTTTTATAACTTGGATAACTATATCTATAATTGCTAATTATGCTATATTAGTTCCAGCTTATATTACTTTATTTTATGGAGGAAACTTAGAGTCATTTATTTCTACTCTAACAATTATTCCATCAATAAACGAAAACAATTATATGTTAAAATATTTAACATATGCTGTAATACCATTTAACATTATTTTATCATTTACTGTATGTTTTATCACATTGCTTGTATATAAAAAAATATCAATATTATTTCATAAATTTGATAATGAAGAAAAAAAAAGATATCTAGAGTTCTAGATATCTTTTAAATTATTCACTAATTTTACCAGGATTTAAAATATCATTAGGATCAAATGCTCTCTTGATTTCTCTCATTAATGCAGTTTGACGAGGTCCTAGTAATTCTTTCATATATTCTTTTTTAGCATAGCCAATACCATGTTCACCAGATACTAAGCCACCAACTTCTTTTGCTTTTGTATACATTTCATTGAAAATTGCATTAAGTTTATTTTCAAATTCTGCATCACTATATTCATCTTTACAAATATAAATATGTAAGTTACCATCGCCAGCATGGCCAAATGAAGGAATACGAATGTTGTATTTTTTGGCTAATTCATATGTGAATTTAATATAGTTAGCTATTTCGCTTCTTGGAACTACAACGTCACATTCATCCATTTGAGAAGTAGATGCTTTAATTGCTTCTAAGAATGCACCACGAGCCTTCCATACTGATTCTTTTCTTTCTTCAGTATCAACAATTAATGCATCTATAGCACCTAATTCATTAATACATTTTTCAGCAGCTATTTCATAATTCTTTCTTAATTCTAGTTTATCTTTTCCTTCGAAAGTTAATAAGATGTATGAATCACTTGATTTATCAGGGAATTTCTTGCCCAAGTAATCTTCAGCAAACTTAATTGTATCTTTTACGAAGAATTCGATAGCAATTGTGTTTAAACCAGCTTTAATAATTTCAGGTACTGCTTCTAGACCTTTTTCTTGAGTTTCAAATGGAACTAATAAGCTTAATGTTTCATTTGGTTTAGCAATTACTTTTAATATAGCTTTAGTAATAATTGCTAATGTTCCTTCAGACCCAATAACTAAATTCTTTAATGAATAACCAGTAGAATCTTTAACTACTTTTCTACCGAATTGTTCGATTGATCCATCAGGTAAAACGACTTCTAACCCTAAAACCCAATCTCTAGTAGTTCCATATTTAACTGCTCTCATTCCGCCTGCGTTTGTTGAAATGTTTCCGCCTATTGTTGCGGTTTTTTCGCCTGGATCAGGTGCATAGAAATAACCTTTTGGTTCTACATAGTCATATATTTCCATTAATAATACACCAGGTTCAACAGTTAATGTTAGATTTTCTTCATCTAATTCTAAAATGTGATTCATTTTTGTTGTATCAATCATGATACCACCATTTAGAGGTACACAAGCGCCTACTAAACCAGTTCCACTTCCTCTTACAACAACAGGAATAATATTTTCATTAGCATATTTCATTACTTTTGAGATTTCTTCAGCGCTTCTTGCGAATACTAAAGCATCTGGCATGTGAGAAACTGTACCTAATTCATCTTTGCCATAATCTTTATTAATTTCGTCTCCAAATAATGCATAGCCTTCTTCGAAAATACTCTTTAAATATTTGATATCATTATTATCTATTTTCTTATACATATTATTCACCTTTTGAAGCCTTAATCATTTCAATTAGTTTTGGTACAACTTTAAATACGTCATCTACAATTCCATAATGTGATACATCAAAAATTGAAGCATTAGGATCGCTATTAACACTAATAATTAATCCAGCTCCACTCATACCGGCAACGAATTGAACAGCACCGCTGATACCTAAAGTGATGATTAATTTTGGTGCAACAGTTTTACCACTTAAACCTATTTGATATTTTGCGTCTCTTATGCCGTTTTCTACCATAGGTCTTGTAACAGCAACAACTCCACCTAATAAGTCAGCTAATTCTTCGGCTATAGCCATGTCTTCAGCACTCTTAAATGCTCTACCACATGCAACAATAACATCAGCTTCACTTATATCAACAACTTTCTCTTTATTTTTAATTTCTAATAATTTAATAGTAGTAGCTAAATCTATTTTCTTTGAATCTAAATATACAATCTCTCCATGAGGAGTTTCTTTAGCAGGTTTTTTGAAAATCTTGTATCTAACTGTAGCCATTTGTGGTCTTGTGTTAGTACAAATAATTTGAGCCATAATATTTCCACCAAAAGCAGGACGAACTTGAATAAGGTCTGTATTTTCTTTCATACCTAAACGAGTACAGTCAGCAGTTAAACCAGTCTTAAAATGGCTAGCAATCTTAGGTGCAAAGCTTCTTCCTAAAGGTGTACCACCATATAAAATTACTGATGGTTTGATTTTTTCTACAAAGTCTTCAACAGCATGTGCATGTCTTTCAACGTTAAAGTTTTCGAATGCGTCATTTTCATATACGAATAATTTATCTACACCATATTCTAATATTTCGTTTTTATATTTTTCAACTTTTTCGTGTGAAGAAATTAATAAAGCATATACAGGATGTTTAGTAACTGAAGCTAATTCTTTAGCTTTTCCAATAAGTTCAAAAACAACAGGATGAACATTTTCTTGTTCTAATTCAACAAAAACTGCAATACCTTTCCATTCATCTTTATTAACTGTAAATGTTGGAACATCTTCTTCAAGTTTCATAACTCCAGCTGGTCCTTTTTTTGCACATAGACCGCAAGTTTTACAAGCTGCATTAATATTGATTTTACCATCTACATATTCAATGGCTCCAAATGGACAAATTTTTTGAAGTTCTAATACGGCTTCTTTTGTTACTTTACTTTGATCAACAACTAGTTTTTTCATATTAGCCTCCTATAAATATTTGTTTTCCTTTAAAACATCAAATAATTGATTTGTTACTTCATTAGTATCGCCTTTTAAAATAACTTTATTTGTGTTTTTATCAGGATTGAACATTCTTTCTACTTGAGTAGGAGATCCTTTTAGACCGTAATGTTTTTCATCTTGATCTTTTAAATCGTTAAATGTAATAACATGTAACTCATGATCTTTAAACATTACACTTCTCTTATATGAAGGAAGTCTAGGAGTAACACTGCCTTTGTCTACAGTGATTAAACAAGGGAATTTTACTTCCATAGTTTCTAATGTTTTATCCATATTAGCTCTTAAAGTAATGGAATCTTCTTTAATATCAATTACTTTATCAACATAGCAAATGTGAGGAATTCCTAAAGCATCAGCCATTTCTGGTCCTACTTGTGCAGTATCACCATCAGTAGTTTGTTTTCCACAAATGATTAAATCATAATTACCAATAGCTTTAACTCCTTGACTAATTGTATACGATGTAGCAACAACGTCAGCGCCAGCGAATTTTCTATCACTAATTACTGTACCATCGTCACAACCCATCCATATAGCTTCTTGTAATACTTGCATAGCTGAGTTTGGACCCATTGTTAGAGCATGAATTTTAGCTCCTGTCTTTTCTTTAATTTGTAATGCGACTTCTAATGCATATAAATCATAAGGATTCATTTTCGTGTTGTTTCCATCACGAATTAATACGCCTGTAACTGGATCAATTTTTACATCACTAGAAGCAGGTACTTGTTTAATGCAAACAATTATATTCATACTTATATCTCCTTTTCGTATAAAAACGATTTATAAAATTATTATATCATATTTATACTTTATTTACCATAAAAAAATAATTTTAATTTAAATATAAAAACTTGAAAAGAAAAATATATTTATGTTATAATTAAAACATCTAGGAGAAATAAAAAGAAATGAAGAAAATTTTTACATTAATATTAATAATTGTGAGTATATATACAAGTACTATGTTAACAGTATATGGTCGAATAATAACACCAGTATATAATGGAGAGTTTTTAACAATTAATTTTTCAATATCTCCAAATGAATGTAGTGAAATTAGTAACACTGAAAGTTTGCCAATAGAAGATTATACGGAATATTATCATGATGTAAGTGATCCTAATCTTACTTCTTATCTTGAAAAATATAATTGCCATTTTTTTACTTTTTTCTTTACAGTAGATTATAGACATAGTGCAATTGATTACGAATTATATGGTTTAGAAGATGATGCAAATAAGTTTCTAAGAATAGGGCAATATATTAACAGTGGAGTATATGAAGAAACTGATAGAAAACATGCCGAAATTATAGCTTATTACGATTCTAATGGAATACTTAAACACACTGGAAGAGTTATAGAAAGTATTGATGGTATACCAAATTCAAGCGCTGATGATTCTAATCTTGTTACAGTTGTATCAAAGTGGGAATATGGTTATATTTATAAACATCGTGGTGATGTATATAGTATTCTTAATCAAACAAGTTATGTAGTAAAATATTTTGCCTACTATCATGAACATAGCATAAATTATACTGATTTGAGTTATAATAGCCATCGTTTAATATGCAATGAACACGGTAGTAATTATTGTAAATTAAATATATTAGTCCCACATGAAATAAGTTATATTTCTAATAATAATTTATCTCATAAGATTATTTGCTCAGAGTGTGGATACGAAATAAATAGTAGTGCTAGTCATTGCGATTTTACATATACAAATATAAATGAAAATAATCACAAAAGGTGCTGCGGATATTGCAATTACAATGCATTAGAGCCTCATGATTGGAATCGGTTAAATGATTTATTATTTATCTGTAATGATTGTAATGCTAGAGCAAGATATGTTCCAATTATACATAATGGAATTAATAATGTAATAAATAGTTTAACTAATTCAACTATTATATATTATGAAGGACAGTATTATTTATTAATTATAGAGGAAAATATATATGAATAAAAAAATTTACATAATCATTATATTATTAGTTGCTTCAATATTTTTAGTGTCTTGTAATAAAGAACCTAAAGAGATTTACTTACATGAAATAATTACAAAACATTTATATAGTGAAGATATTTCTTATAAATATACAAATGGTGAAAATAAACCATTTAATATAAGTGGTGGAGTATATTTACAAGGGTTAATTGGACAACTATATTATGAAAATAGATTATTACCATTAAATAAAAAAAGTGAAAAAAAATATAATCAAAAAAATGAATATGTAACTATTATCAGCAAAATTGCAAATGAAACACTAACTGTCAAATTATTTGCGGATGATACTATAATATTAAATGTTAATGAAGATAAATATATAACTAAATCTGAAAAAATTAAATATAGTGATTTCACAAAATTTGTTGATATAAAAGATTTATTTGCAAACTATGATATAAGTAGTAATGGTGTACAATTTATATATAAGAATGAATCGTATAGAACTACGAGTATGGGTTATTCATTAAGTGAAGACGCTTATTATGAAGAAGGTTCAAGAACAATTGATAATATGGTTAGTAATATAAAAGAAAATTATAAAGATGGCATCTATATAGATAAGTATGGTAATTCTACAACAGTAGAAGAATATACAGAAAGAATAATAAAAGATACAGTATCCGAATATTCTAAACATTTAGTTATTGAATTTTACAAAGAATTAGAAAATAGTTCTATAGTTGCTTTGAGCATTATTTCACCTTTAAAAAGTTTAAATCAAAAAGATTTATTAATTCAAGATAATGATTTTAACTATAAGTTTGTAATGGCGCATAACGCAGTTAGTTATAGTTACACAATTGATCATTTATATTTATACGATAATTATGGATATGCAAAAAAGAAGAAATTTGATGGCAGAACTTTATATTTATTTGATGTATCTTCTTTTGACGAATTTTTAGAAAAAATTGAATTAATTGTTGAAGAACGTAAAATAAAAATTGAAGAATATGAAAAATATTTGAGGGATAAGCTATGCGAAAAGTTAGGAAATTAATAATAGAAGTTATTTTGATTATTTTATGTTTTGCTTTCTTTGGTTGTAAAAAAAATGTGAATACTTACGAAAATAATCATATTTATACAAATTCATTTTTAATGGAGCATTATTATAGCAATAATATGCAATATAAATTATTATTATCAGAAGATGAGGAAGCTATATCAATTAAAGAATATAAGTGTTTGCAGAAATATATTGATATACTTTGTAATTATACAGAATTAGAAAAAACAACAAATGAGGTACTAAATGAAGTTTCAAAACCATATGCTTATTTAGAATCAATTAATCAGGATAACAAAAAAATTGAAGTATATATTTTATCATCTGGCAAAATTATTATTAATAATGATGATGAATATTATATGTCAACTGATAATGCATATGATTTTAATGAATTTTCTGAAGTGGCAAATTTTAGTGATTTATTTTGTGTTGGTACAAAGGACTTAATATCGTGGATATTCTCATATGAATATTCTGAAAGTTATACCTCAGTGTGGAACTTAATAAAAGAAAATTTTGAAACGAAAAAGGAATATGAAAATTATAGATATTCTAAATATTTAATCGATTACTTATCATCGATAGATTTTAAATTAATTAAATTTAATGGTATCTATGATAGTGGCGAAAGAATTTATGAAATAATACCTGGTTTATTGACAGATTATTTGCTTGAAAATGCATATAATCAAGAATTTAGGTTTCAAAGAATGGCAGGATCGTATTCAGGATATGCTGAAGATCCTGATATGATGGGGATGTATTATACCGATAACGCTTTTGTTATTGAACTAAATTTAAGTGGTACTACATATCATGTATATTATTTTGTGTCAGGTAATTTTAATGAATTATTTGACTCACTTAATGAAATTTATTTGCACAATATTGATGAACTAAACAGCCAAATCGATGCCGAATGGGAGCAAATGCAAAATAATTTATAACATAAAAGTATTAATTGACTTTTAAGAAAAAATGTAGTATAATATTATAGTGCTTGTAAGAGAACAGCACTTAGATGAACATTCTTTAAAGATTGACCAGATGTGGTAGTTAGTAGTCGAGCTGAAAGATGAAAACTTTAATTAGTGTCTTTGGAATGATTTGATTTAAGTCCTTACAAAATATTTAAATATAGGAGGAAAACAAAAATGGCACGTTACACAGGACCTGCATGGAAGGTTTCAAGAAGATTAAAATTTTCTACATTAGAAAATGGTAAAGAATTTGCAGTTGGTGCAAATGGTAAAGAAAGAAGAAATTATGCTCCAGGACAACATGGACAAAGAAGAGGAAAGTTAACTGAATACGGTCTACAACTTCAAGAAAAACAAAAAGTAAGAAATTTATACGGTGTTAATGAAAGACAATTCCATAATACATTTGTTAAAGCTAGTAATATGAAAGGTAAAGCTGGCGATAACTTCTTAGTTATGTTAGAAACAAGATTAGACAATTTAGTATATCGTATGGGTATGGCTGCTACAAGAAGACAAGCTCGTCAATTAGTTAATCATGGTCATATTACAGTTAACGGAAAGAAAGTTGATATCCCTTCATATTTCTGTAAACCAGGAGAAGTCATTGGATTAAAAGAAACTTCAAAAAATTTAAAAGTTGTTTTAGATGCAGTTGAAAGCACTCCAGCAACTAAAGAATATGTTACTTTTGACAAGGATAAGATGGAAGGAACATTTGTTCGTTTACCAGAAAGATCTGAATTCTTAACTGACATTCAAGAAAATCTTATCGTTGAATTCTATAACAGATAGAAATCTTTAAAGAAGAAGCAATACTTTGTTTCTTCTTTTTTTCTTTTGCTTATGTAGGAAATAATCATATAATAACATTTTCAAATATTAAATGAATAATAAATGAAAAATTATTTCACTTGAACTAAAAATAAAATAATGTTATAATAGGTCTTGAAATTGGCTTTTTTTAAAGTTTGATTTATAAAATACTGATTATTTATTATTAGGAGGATAATAATTATGGCAGTTAAAATTGTAGAGACAGCATTAAGAGATGGACATCAATCATTATTCGCAACAAGAATGAATACTGAAGAAGTATTATGTGCATTAGAAGAATTAGATCAAGCTGGCTACTATGCATTAGAAGTATGGGGTGGAGCAACATTTGATTCATGCATAAGCTTTTTAGATGAAGATCCATGGGAAAGATTACGTCAAGTAAAAGCAAAAGTTAAAAACACAAAATTACAAATGTTATTTAGAGGACAAAACATTTTAGGATATCGTCATTATTCAGATGATGTAGTAGACAAATTCGTTGAATTAAGTTTAAAGAATGGTATTGATATCATAAGAGTATTTGATGCTTTAAATGATGTAAGAAATTTAAAACAAGCAGTAGATTCATGTAAAAAATATGGTGGAGAATGTCAAATAGCTTTATCATATACAACAAGCCCAATACATACAGTAGATTATTATGTAAATCTAGCAAAAGAAGTTGAAAAGATGGGTGCTGATTCATTATGTATTAAAGATATGGCTGGAGTATTATTACCAGAAACAGCATATGAATTATTTACAAAATTAAAAGCAGCAGTAAAACTTCCATTAGAATTACATGGACATTGTACTGGTGGAATC
>JAZLLM010000126.1:0-4066 GCA_045598145.1 Bacilli bacterium
AAAGAATCGACCAGGACTGGTCGACCCTTATCGATATTACCTAAGTAAATTGGAAGTATAATTCTGTAGCGCCGTATACGAGAACCGTACGTACGGTGCAATAAGAGGGAGATAAATGTTATTTATCTCTCTACTTTATTACTTATTTTACTGAAGCGTGATATAAAACTCTAATTGGTTCTATTTTTTCATTAGGAATATATGCATAAACTTTATTATTAAAAGATTCTAAGACTCTTAATCCACTAGTTCTAAAGTTACCTGTAAATGTTACAGTGAATAATGTTTCTTCAACTTCTAATGGTTCATTAAGAATAATAGTAACATAAATAAATCCATCTTTTACTTCAATTTCAAAAGTTCCATCTAATTTCGCACTTTGCTTTACTTCACCAAGTTGCATAATAGAATTATCATATTGATATGCAAATTGGAAACTTGTAATGTTTTTATATGCTGGTTCTAAGATAAACATAATTTCATCTTTAGTCTTATCACGAATAGCTTTAATAACACAATCGTAAAGTTCTAATTGGTTTAGGTTTTCATCTAATAAAGCAGAATCAATTAAATGAACTATAAATGTAAATTCAAATATTTCACCAGATTTTTCATCAGTATAATATAATGTAACTCTTGGGTTTCCAGGAGATTTCATTTTAGTTATTGATTTTTCGTCATACATTTCTTCAGTAGTTGGAATGTCACGGCTAGTACCATCAGTATAATCTAGATGGATTTTAATCATATCTAAACTAAATTCATCATATTCGTATGATGGTTCAATTGAGCTTTCTAAAATATTAGCTGATAATAAATCTTTGCTTGACCAATCGATTACAGGTTTTTCAGGTTCATTACCTTTACAAGATGTTAATACAAGAACTAAAATTAATATTGATAAACTTAAAAATAATTTACTTAATTTCTTCATATCTATCACCTATTATTTTATACCTTTAATTACTAAATTTTTAGTGATGTAATTAAATGAGCTAGTCCAATATGCAATGCCTGTATCACTTGGAATAGTTGCATTTGCCCCAAAGTAAACTTCTTCGACACTTAGAACTTCACCATTAATACCTAAAACAGTTACTGTAAATTTTTCGCAGTTTAAATTTGATTCTTTTTTGTTTAAGAATGATTGAATAATTGTAGCGTCAGCGATATCTACTTTACCATCATTATTTTGGTCTAACAATCTAATTTCGTTAGCACTAAATTCATGATTAGATCTAATTAGTGACATAATGTTAGTTACATCTGATTGGCCAACTGAACCATTCATATCTGAATCACCAAATAAAGAATGAGTACATTCATATACAGCTAAGATATCATTATTTTCTGTTAATAATGTAAGAGTATATACAGAATCAAAATTGACTTCATTTATAGGCATTGAATAACTTGTATCAGTTGCTTTTAATGTAGCTACATCTTTTCCGTCTACACTTAATTTATAATTTGCTAGAATGTTATTTTCTAATTGTGCATTCCAGTAAATGTTCATTTTATCATCGCTACCTAAAGCTTTAAAACTATCAACATAGCCATAGAATCCATATGTATTAGCATATACTTTTGTTTGTTTAATTGTGCCATCAACAAAATTTGTAGTTACATCTAAAGTATATGATTTATTTTTTTCTAGTGTTGGAAGTTCAATAACTGCTTTTGTTTCGTTTGTTACATTAACATTAGCAATTGTTTCTGTTCCATTTTGTACCTTAATACTAGAAATATAAGGTAAACAGCTTGAATTAAAGTTTAATGTATTTGATTCATTAGTTGATGCAACAACATATGAATCGCAAAGAGATTCTTTCTTATTTTCCCAAGTAACATTTCTTCTTGATTTAATAGTGTATTTGTCTAATACTTTACCGCTTAAATCAATTAAAGTACCAGTAATACCTTCAGTTGTTACTTCAAAATATGTAAGTCCACTTGTTC
Organism: Bacilli bacterium; assembly: GCA_045598145.1. Taxonomy (GTDB): domain Bacteria; phylum Bacillota_I; class Bacilli_A; order ML615J-28; family CAG-698; genus RGIG3506. The sequence goes on from JAZLLM010000126.1 coordinate 1,960, forward strand.
CGTCACTTTCTTTTGTATCGTCGCTTCTCCAATTATAATATTCTAAATCTTTAGTATCAGTCATAGCTCTATCTCTTGAACCAATTTGAGGAGCACCAATGTATACTGTACCTAATTCACTATCATCTTCCATAATTTCATCATTATAGATTTTCTTACTACGATAGGCAAAATGATGGTCACCAGCTAAAGCTAAATCAACATTATATTTATCAAATAAGTCTTTCCAAGTATTTCTATTAACACCATATGGACCACTATTAGAACCAGTTAAAGCATTAAACCAAGGATAATGTTGATAAACAATAATGTATTGATATTTTCCTTCGTTAGCTTGAACGATTTTTTCAAACCATTCTTTTTGAGCAGCTAAAATTTTAGAATCAGGGGATGCATTGATTGAGTCAAGTGAAATAAATAAAACACTATTGTACAAGAAACAATAAGTTCCATCTTCAATACCTGTGTCATCAGGATAATTGTACATTGCTTGATAGAAGATATCACGAGGTGAACCGGTTAATGAAGTACCAGTAATATACATTTCATGGTTACCAATTGTACTTGCCCATACATTATCTTTATATAAACCAAGATCTTCACTTGTTTGCCATGTTTTGTAAACTCCACCATTACTTACATTATCACCAGAGTGAATTACAAGATTAAAGTCAATTTCTTTTTCTACATAAGAAACTAATTTCTTGAAATAAGTTACTCTTTCATAACTACTAGTCTTAGTATAAACGTGATCATCACTAGCCCAAATAAAGTTGAACACACCACTTTGTCCTGCAGTATAGAATGAATAAACATCAGAAACATTTGATCCAGTACTTATTTTGTATAAGTATTTAGTATCAGGATTTAAGTCAGATAAATTTAATTCATATTTGTAATTTGAAATTTTTTCTTCCATCGCATCATTAGTAAAAGTTGTATCATCATATACTCCATTTACATTATATGTTACTTCATCTTTAAATTCAGTATCATTACTAGTTGTTATATGAAAAACACAAGATGCAGCAGTTGAATGCCATGAGAAACGCATTTGTGTTGAGCAATCAACTCCAGGGTTTGTAACAATAAAGTCGAAAGTATTAGCATCGGCGTTTGTTTTAAAATTAAACAAACAAATGAAGGCTAATACAAAGGTAAATAGAATTATGAAACTATATTTCATAAAGCTTTTTCTTTTTTTCATTTATGTATTAATCTCCTTTTATGAATCTATTATATTATATTTTTAACTAAATTGCAAATTGCAAATTGATATTACTCTTTAAATATTAATTAATTTAATGTATAATTAATGAAGGTGAAGATTATGGAATTATGGGATGTTTATGATATAAATAGAAATAAAACAGGTAAAATTATTAAAAGAGGCGACAGACTAGGAACTGGAGAATATCATTTATTTGTACAAGTTTGGTTTAAAAATAGAGATGGTAAGTTCTTATCTCAGCAAAGAGCAGAAACAGTAAAGTGGCCTTTGATGTGGTGCGCTAATGGTGGGAATGCGAAAATGGGCGAAGATTCATATACTTGCGCAAAAAGAGAAATAGAAGAAGAATTAGGTTTAGATATAAGTAAACTTAATGGTGGACTGTTTGATAAAAGAATTTATGAAGAAGATAATCAAAGTTATTTTTGTGATTCTTTTTTGTATGATATAGATATAGATATAAATACTATAAATTATCAAAAAGAAGAAATTAAAAAATTAGAATTTTTTGATATAGATACAATTATTGAAATGATGAACAAAGGTGAATATTTTGTTTATGATTTAGATTATTTAGAATATTTAAAAAAATATGCAAAACAATAAAAAAGTATATCTTAAATGATATACTTTTATTGGATAATTTTATAAAATTCATTGTCTTTTTCTAGTTGCTTTTCTAATGTGTCTTGTTTATCAAATTCAGCTAAGTTTTTGTATACATAGAATTTACTTAGATTAAAGTCATCAATAAACTTATATTTATTAATGTAATACTTAACGTTATTATTATATACTAATATATTATTTTCGTCTTTGTATGTATAATATAAAATGATGTAATCAAAACTAATTGATATTAATATATTTTCTTTT
>JAZLLM010000127.1:0-35000 GCA_045598145.1 Bacilli bacterium
GAATTCATAACCTGGATAAATTCAAAAATATCTAAACAAGGTGCTTTAAAAATATTAAACACATTTGAAAAATACGGTTTTTTATATAGTGAATTAAATAAATCAAATAAAAAAATATTTTGGATTAATACTGATCTAATAAAGTATATAATGTAAAAAAGAAAGATTGATTTATATTATTGGAAATGGAAAAGAAATTCAGAATTAGAATTCTTAATAATTGTAATAACGAAATCATATCAATTGATGTAAAGAAAAGAAAAGCCATTTTGAATTCACTGTCAAAATATAGAATGCACAACAAAAATAATTTATGTATTAAAGTATCTTTAAATAATTATGTATTTGATGAAAATAATAAGATATTAACTTCATTTTATTATTTCTTATTTTACCTAGACTCTATCACTCAATAACTAATACTACTATTGAAATAATATAATTATATAAATATGTATTTAAAAAAGCGACCCAGCTCTTAATTTGAGTTGAGTCGTTTTATATTAATTTAATGGTTTAGGAAGTTCTGGGAAACTAACGCCTGATGTTACATATTCTGTAACTTCAGTTACTGATGAATATCCATATTCAGCCATAGTGTATTGATACTTCATAATAAAACCAGTATCACAAGCTACCCAATATTCATCTTTATAGCCATCTACGTCACTTACATAATAGTCACATAAAACACCAGCAATTGTTGCTTGTTCACCCTTTTCCACATATTTTGGTAAATTTCCCATAATATTACTAATTCCTAAGCACTTACGTAAATCACGGTCAAAAAAGTTTTCTTCTTCTTTATTCCATTCATCTGTAAATTCATATATATATAATTTATAAAATTTATTTTCTTTATCATATTTATAATATTTGTATATATATGTTTCAGTTTCATCCATGTATCTTTCAGTTTCATAGAAATCATCACCCACATGATATAAATCACTTATATAGCCATTATCTTCAATAACAATATGATATTCAGCAGGAATTATGTCTATGAAGTCTTCTTCATAATCAATATTACCAAGTTCAATAAATACTCTTGAAGTTAATTCATCTTGATAAATATAAATTTCAAAAGCAGTTTTATTAACTTTGTCTTTATATATAGCTTCATTATTACTGCAACTATAACCTAATTTAGTTAATGCATCGAAATAAGCCTTTAATGATTCTTCATAATTCTTTACATTATATATAACTATAGATGCTGATTTATAACCAAATAAGTTAAATGCATCATATTTGTAAGATTCGCCTTTAAATTCAGGAATAGAATATTCAGGATATAAATCTTTTAATTCATCAGTAGGCCAAGAAGTTAAGTTACCAACTAAACTTTCACTAATGAATTCAATATAATATTCTCCTTCCCAACCACTCATCTTAACAATAATAGCTATCTCATTATTGACGAATTTTACTTCAGTATCGCTCCAATCATAGCAAGTTACAAATCCTGCTTTAATTAAGTCAGCAAAAAATTCAACTAATTCATCTTCTGTTATATTATTACAATATACATTTAATCCTTCTTCATTAGTAAGTGCAAAGAATTCAACACTATCACTTACTTTTGGTGCAGGTATTGTAATATACTTACCATACATTTCATTAACAATTGCTGGCCATTCACTTGAATATTCAATCTTAACTGGATAAATTATTTCAACTAAGTATTGAGATATTTTAGCGATGCTTACAGACATCTCATCACCACTTTCAAGTTCCTTTGTCCATTGGTATTCATAATAATCACCATAAGGAAGCTCAACTTCAGTGAAATCAGTAAGGATTGTTTTGAAATAATTAACGATTTCCCTCATTTCTTCTTCTTTACAATTAATATAGAAATCAAGTTCTCTCATAAAGTCTCCAGTATATGATGTGTCATCTTCAAATGATGTAATTTTAGCACATTCTGGCAACTTAACTTCTTTACTAAATATATCACTTAACATTTCATTAACATCTTCTGATAAGTCTTTAATTTCATTAGTTCTTGTAAATTTTTCACCATCAAAAGTAATTTCATTTTCACCTAATACGATAAATTGTTTATAATATAAAAGTAATATATAATATTTATCATTTTCAGTATAAATAATAAATTCACCAGCTGTTATTGGTCCACTTAAAACAGCCTTATCTTCTTTTATTTCTACATAATTATAGCTATCATCAACGAATAAACCTTGATATTTAGCAGGGATACTAGCAATAACTTTGTCATCAACTGGTAATTCTTTTGAATCTTTTGCGTATAATTCGCCTTCAACTAATAATCCTTCATTATTAAATGTAATCTCTTCTTGTTCTGAACCATTAGCAATATAATATTTACCATCCTTTGTATAAAGAATGAATTCAGTTAACATTTCAAGTACATCAACTGCAAGCTTAGATTCATATACATAAATATAAACAGTAACATCTTGTTCAACTGCTGAATATACACCTTGATATTCTTTTGGTAATTTAGCTACTGTTAATTCACCTTCAATTGGTGTAGGTCCTGGTGTATTCTTATCCTTTACTGTAATAGTTAAAGTTGCTTTAACTTCAGGATTTGATTTTAAGTTAGCAGTAATTGTAACATTACCTGCCTTTAAAGCAGTAACAGTATTACCGTTAATACTTACTACATCATTAGTAGATAAAGAATATTCTACTGATTCATCTTTAGCGTTTTTAATTTCTGGTTTTAGTTCATATGTATCTTCTACAAACAAATTAACACTTGTTTCTTTGAAACTTATTTTTGTAGTTGGATCTTTACTTCCACCACAAGCAACAAAGAAAACTGCAAAAAATGCTAATAAAGCAATAAATAATTTTTTCATTTTTCCTCCTAATTTAAATATTTTTTAAGTACATATATTTTACCATAGTTAGACTCATTTTTAAATACCAAATCCTAAAAAGATTAAAAAGTAGCCATACGGACACCTAGTATAATAAAAAAGTAGACAAGTGATATAACACTTATTGTCTACTTTTATTATTTTATTTATGTGCATTCAAGTATTCTAATTCTGCAATTTTTAAAGATTCAACATCATTAAAGCCTTGAACACGATAATCGTTAGGTACAACATAACTATCAACGTTATAATTTTCACCTAATATTTCAACGATATCTGTTAGATAATATTCTGCAGCGTTATTATTATTGTTGATCTTATCTAAAGTTTCAAATAACAATTTGTTATCTACGCAATATAAGGCAACGTTAAATTCCTTAATCTTCTTTTGCTCTTCATTACAATCTTTAAATTCAACAATCCTTTTGATTTTACCGTTTTCACGATAAATTCTTCCATAACTTTTTGCATCATCAATAACAGCTGTTACAACTGTTAGGTCATTTTTATGCTTAATATGTTCATTAATTAAGCCTTTAATTTGTTCAGGTTCAATTAATGGCATATCTCCTGGGAAAATCAAGGTTAAACCAGACTTTCCTATTAATAAATCCTCAGCACACTTAGCAGCATGACCTGTACCTAACTGTTCTGTTTGGACAGCTGTTTTTACATCAGCTGGTAAGCATTCCTTTAAAATATCTGCTTTATATCCAACTATTGTTACTATATCATTAATTCCAGCTTGTTTGCAGCTTTCAATAATATATTGAATCATTGGCTTACCTAAAAATGGATATGCGCACTTTGGAAGTTCGCTCTTCATTCTAGTTCCTTTACCACCAGCTAAAATAATTGCATGTAAATCTTTCATTTTTATAATGCCTTAGAATCCTTTAAAGCATCAAAATTAACTAAGATTTCACTCTTGTCTTCTTCTAATGTAATATCTTTTTCTTCAACTAATCCAGTACCAGCAGGGATTAAACCACCAATAATGATATTTTCTTTTAATCCTTCTAATGTATCTTTCTTTCCTCTAATTGCAGATTCAGTTAATACTCTAGTAGTTTCTTGGAATGATGCAGCTGATAAGAATGAATCAGATTTAAGTGATGATCTTGTAATACCTAATAATAATGACTTAACAACAGGTGTTCTAATACCTTTCTTAATACAATCAGCAATAATCTTAACGATTTCACTTCTAGATACATAAGTACCAGGTAATAAGTCAGTATCACCAGAGTTTATAACAACAACCTTTTGTAGCATTTGTTTTGTGATAATTTCGATGTGTTTATCGCAAATATCAACACCTTGTGATGTATAAACTTTTTGAACTTCACTTACGATATATTTTTCTACATCTTCAGTAGTAGCAACTCTTAATAATTCTTTTGGATGAATTAATCCAGCAGTTAATTTTTGACCAGCTTCAATAGCATCGCCTTCTTTAACGATTGGGTTCTTACCACTATCTGTTTCATATTCTTTAACTTCACCAGTAATCTTACTTTCAACTGTAATCTTGTAACGTTGATCCTTTTCAAGTTCAATTGAAGTAACTACACCATTGATATCAGAAATGATAGCTTTTCCTTTAGGAGGTCTTGCTTCAAATAATTCTTGTACACGAGGTAAACCTTGTGTGATATCTTCTTCACCAGCAACACCACCTGAGTGGAATGTTCTCATTGTAAGTTGTGTACCAGGTTCACCGATAGATTGAGCAGCAATAACACCTACTACTTCACCCTTTTCTACGATATCACCAGTTGTAAGGTCAGAACCATAACATTTTACACAAACGCCATTTGGACAGTCACAAGTAAGTAATGTTCTAATCCAAACTTCCTTAATACCAGCTGCAATGATTCTATCAGCGATTTCATCACTAATATATTCATTAGCACCAATGATTAATTCATTAGTTTGTGGGTTATAAACATCTTTATTTGTGAATCTACCATTAATTCTATCTTTTAATTTAACGTATACAGAACCTTTTTCATTAACTAGTTCAGTTACCTTCATACCTTTAGTTGTATGGCAGTCTTCAATAGTAACAGTTACATCATGACTTACGTCAACTAAACGTCTTGTTAAGTATCCAGATTCAGCTGTCTTTAAGGCAGTATCTGTAGAACCTTTTCTTGAACCATGTGATGAAATGAAGAATTCAGACATTGTTAAACCTTCACGGAATGATGAACGAATTGGGATATCCATACTTTCACCATTAGGTTTAGCCATCAAACCACGCATACCTGATAATTGAACGAAGTTACCGATATTACCACGGGCACCTGAGTCACTCATTAAGTAGATATGGTTGTCGATATAATGTTCTAATACGTCTACTTTAATGTCATCTTCTAATTGTGCTTTAGTCTTAGTCCAAACATTAATAACGTTTTGTCTTCTTTCCTTAGAAGTTAATAAACCTCTACGGTACATCTTATCATATTTTTGGACTTCTAAATCAGCAGTAGCTAATGCATCATACTTAGTTGGAATTACTTTAATATCATAAGCAGATACAGTGATTCCAGATACTGTAGAATATTTAAAGCCTAAATCTTTCATTCTGTCTAGAGTCTTAGAAGTTTCAGACAATTTGAATTCTTTAAATACTTCAGCGATAGATGTTCCTAAGAATTTCTTCTTAAATGGATGAGGTAATACTCTTGTTTCATCATATTCTTTAATACCTTGATTCTTAAGGTTAAGAACGTCGATTTCACTAATCCATTTAGCTAATTCTTCTTTAATATTAGTTCCTTTTTCAATAATAAATCTATCAGCTACACCATATGTAATATTCTTAAGTTCAGCTTCATTAATAAAAGGAATGCCTTTAGGGAAGATTGAGTTAAAGATAATCTTACCATAAGTAGTTAAGATATACTTATCTTGAACTGCATCATTCTTTTTCTTTAATTCTTCTCTTTCTTCTAATGTCTTGTTCTTATTAGAATAATTATAAATAGGGTAACCTAAGTTCTTAATTGGTAATACGATTCTTGTATGAAGATCAATTTCATTATTTTCATAAGCTAATTCAACTTCATATGGATCTTTAAATACTTTACCATTTCTCTTATCATTGTTATCTTCAATAGTTAAATAATAGTTACCTAAAACCATGTCTTGTGAAGGAGTAACAATTGGTTTACCATCTTTAGGAGCTAAGATATTCTTAGATGCTAGCATTAATAATCTTGCTTCAGCTTGGGCTTCTTCTGATAGTGGTACATGGACAGCCATTTGGTCACCATCGAAGTCAGCGTTGAATGGTGGACATACTAATGGATGTAATCTAATAGCTTTACCATTAACAAGCTTTGGTTCGAATGCTTGGATACCTAATCTATGTAATGTTGGAGCACGGTTTAAAAGAACTGGATGTTCAACAACGATCTTTTCAACCATCTCCATTGCATCTGGATGGCCTTCTTCAATCATTTCCTTAGCTTTTTTAACGCTAATTTTTGGTTTGCCTCCATCATTAGGATCTGTATATTTCTTAAGTAATGCATTGATAATGAAAGGTTTAAATAATATTAAAGCCATTTCTCTAGGAATACCGCATTGATACATTTGTAGATCTGGACCTACAGCGATAACTGAACGACCTGAGTAGTCAACACGTTTACCTAATAAGTTTTGACGGAAACGACCTTGTTTACCTCTTAATAAGTCAGATAAACTCTTTAATGGTCTGTTCTTTTCAATAACAACTTTCTTATTACGTTTTCCATTATCGATTAAAGCATCTACTGCTTCTTGTAGCATACGCTTTTCATTCTTAGTCATTAGAGATGGAGCACGCATTTCATATTGTTTCTTTAAACGGTTATTTCTGTTTAAGATACGACGATATAAATCATTTAAGTCAGTAGTAGCAAATCTACCACCATCTAATTGTACCATAGGTCTTAGATCAGGTGGGATAACTGGAATAACATCCATTACCATCCATTCAGGTTTGTTATCACTCTTTAAAAATGCTTCAGCGATATCTAATCTCTTAATAATCTTATCTTTTCTTTGCTTTGTAGCTACTTTTAATTCTTCTCTTAATTCTTTAACTATTTGCTCTAAATCTAAATCTTGTAATAACTTTTTGATTGCTTCAGCACCAGTTAATGATCTAAATTTATTTGCACCATAACGACGTTGTAAATCGCTATTTTCTTGTTCAGTTAAAATTCTCCCCTTAGTTAAGCCTTCTACTTGACCTGGGTCAATTACGATATATGAAGTTAAATATACGATTGATTCAACGTATTTTGTCTTCATATCTAGTAAGATAGCAATCTTACTAGGTGTATTCTTTAAAAACCATGTATGAACTACAGGAGCTGCAAGTTCAATGTGGCCCATTCTTTCTCTTCTTACTTTGCTTTCAGTAAGTTCAACACCACATTTTTCGCAGACAGCACCTTTTTCTGCGTTTCTCTTTGATTTACCACAAGCACATTGATAATCCTTAGTTGGACCAAAGATAACCTCACAGAATAATCCATCTTTTTCAGGTTTTAATGTTCTATAATTAATAGTTTCATGCTTAGTTACTTCACCATGACTCCAGCTTCTTATTTCTTCTGGAGAAGCAATACCTATTTGTATATAATCATATTTTTTCAAATTGATTCACCTCAAGTTATGATATTTTCTTTTTATTATAATCCGAACTTGCTATTACTTGAGTTAGCAATTTCTTCTACTAAACTCTTATTAGCAACATCTTCACCAGTTTCACTATCAATTAATTTAACGCTTAAGCCTAAGCCTTGTAATTCCTTAACTAATACTCTGAATGATTCAGGGATACCAGGTTCTGGAATTGGTTCACCATCAACGATAGCTTTATAAACTTTATTTCTTCCGATAATATCATCTGATTTGATTGTTAACATTTCACGTAAAATATGGCTAGCACCATAAGCTTCTAATGCCCAAACTTCCATTTCACCGAAACGTTGACCACCGTTTTGAGCTTTACCACCCATAGGTTGTTGAGTTACTAATGTGTAGTGACCTTCACTACGTGCATGTAATTTATCATCAACCATGTGAGCTAATTTGATCATGTACATTACACCAACTGTAATACGGTTATCAAATGCTTTACCTGTTCTACCATCTCTAAGGATTGTCTTACCATCATATTTCTTAATATCAATATGAGCTTCGTAAACATTACCTTCATCATCAGTGAAAATAGGTTTACCGTTCTTGTCAGCTTTAATTACATAACCTTCTTTAGTAATAGGGTTTCCATATTCATCTCTATCAACTTCACCCATAATTGGGAATGGTTTAACTTGTTCAGCTTCTTTCATGATTTCTTCAAGGTCTTCACTCTTAACACCATCAAATACTGGTGTAGCAACATGTACACCTAACTTCTTAGCTGCAAAGCCAAGATGTACTTCTAGTACTTGACCGATATTTAAACGAGAAGGAATACCTTGAGGGTTTAACATGATATCTACTGGAGTTCCATCTTCCATATATGGCATATCCTCTGGTGGAAGAATACGTGAGATAACACCTTTGTTACCATGACGACCACTCATCTTGTCACCTTCAGAAATCTTACGTTTTTGAACGATAAATACTCTAATCTTTTCGTTAACAGCTGGTCCTAATTCATCACCCTTCTTACGAGAGAATGTATCAATTCTATGAACAATACCTCCTCCACCATGAGGAACTCTTAATGATGTATTTCTTACATCTTTTGAGTTATCAGCGAATAATGCATGACTTAATCTTTCTTCAGGTGTAGGTTCTGTTTGTCCTTTTGGAGTAACTTTACCAACTAAGACATCGCCTTCTTTAACTTCAGCACCGATTCTAACGATACCATTTTCGTCTAAGTTAATAACAGCATCTTTTCTTTCGTTTTCAAGTTCAGCAGTAACTTCTTCTTTACCTAATTTAGTATCTCTAACTTCAATTTCATATCTTTCAATATGAATTGATGTATAAACGTCATCTTGAACCATTCTTTCGTTCATGATAACAGCATCTTCGTAGTTATATCCATTCCATGTCATGAAGGCAATAACAACATTTCTACCTAATGCTAATTCACCTTTATCCATAGATTGGCCATCAGCTAATACATCACCCTTCTTAACTTCTTCGCCTTTAAAACGAATAGGTCTTTGGTTAACGCATGTTGAGTGGTTACTACGTTCATATTTATTTAATTCGTATGTCTTTAATGCTCCGCTATTTTCTTTTACGATAATCTTTAAGCTATCAGCATATGCAACAACACCATCATTTTCGCAAATTACAGCTACACCACTATCTTTAGAAGCTTTTTCTTCAATACCAGTAGCTACGAATGCAGCTTCAGGTTTAAGTAGTGGAATTGCTTGACGTTGCATGTTAGCACCCATTAGGGCACGGTTAGCATCGTCATGCTCTAAGAATGGAATACAAGCAGTTGAAATAGCAACAATTTGTTTTGGAGCAACGTCCATTAAATCAATCTTTGATTTATCTACTTCAAATGTATCACCCATATAACGAGCAATAATCTTATCATCTACGATTTCTTTATTTTCATTAACAGTGATATTAGCTTGAGCTATGTAATATTGTTCTTCTTTATCAGCTGTTAAATATACCATTTCATTTGTAACTACAGGATTCTTACCAGGTTCTTGTTTAACTACTAAATATGGAGTTTCAATAAATCCATATATATTAGCTCTTGCATAAGATGCAAGTGAGTTAATTAAACCGATGTTTTGTCCTTCAGGGGTTTCAATAGGACAAATTCTACCATAATGTGATACGTGAACGTCACGTACTTCAAATCCTGCTCTATCTCTTGTTAGACCACCAGCACCTAAAGCTGAAATTCTTCTCTTGTGAGTAAGTTCAGATAGAGGGTTGATTTGGTCCATAAATTGTGACAATTGTGAACTACCAAAGAATTCACGAATTGTGGAAGTTAATGTACGAATGTTAATTAGATTTTGTGGATTGATATGTCTTGGATCACTAGTTAAAGACATTCTTTCTCTTACACTCTTTTCCATCTTAGCTAAACCAATACGGAATTGATTTTGTAACAATTCACCGATTAATCTTAATCTACGGTTTCCTAAGTGGTCGATATCATCTGTATTACCAAAATCATCATATAAATTCATATAGTAACCAGTTGAAGCTAAAATATCAGATAATGTGATATGGTTCACTGTTTCGCTTTGGTCATTACCAACTAACTTAACAACTTTTTTAACACCATTCTTTTCTACTTCAACATCTATAGTTTCTAAAACTACGCTGTTACCTTCTAACATTTGTTCATAAGTATGAACATGACGTAAACAGTTAATTCTATTCTTTCTAAGTTCAGTAATTACTTCTTTAGTAATTTCTAGGCCTTCAGGGAATAAAACTTCTCCTGTTTCACTATCAACTAAATCTTTTGCAAGAACCATCTTGCCTTGATAAGTTTCTAGTCTATTGATAACATCTAGTTTCTTGTTTACTTTATAACGACCTACTGATGCTAAATCATATCTACGATTATCAAATAATCTACTTGCAATATAATTTCTTGCACCATCAGGTGTTGATTTTTCATCTGGACGTAAACGGTTATATAATTCGCCTAATGCATCGTCAGTACCGAATGAACCATCTTCTTCAAAAGTTCTTTGTAAGTATTCAGGTTTACCATATAAGTTAGTAATATCTGATGTCTTATTTAATCCCATTGCTCTTAAAAAAGATACAAGAGGAATTCTATTAGAACGGTCAAGTTTAGCATACCAAACATTCTTCTTACCCATTTCAAATTCAATCCATGCACCACGTGTAGGAATAACTTGTCCACTGAATAATGATTGACCAGTCTTTTTATCTACTTCCTTTGAGAAGAAAACACCAGCAGAACGAATAATTTGGGTAACAATAACTCTTTCAGCACCATTAATAACAAATGTACCCCAAGGAGTCATTACTGGGAAATCACCCATAAATACTTTAGGGCTTTCAATATTTTCACCAGTTTCTTTGTTATATAATCTAACATTTACCTTTAAAGCTCTTGTATAACCAGCATCATTCTTCTTTGATTCGTTAATAGTCATCTTTGGCTCATCGAATTCAAAATCATCAAAGTATAATTCTAATTTCTCTGAATGATCCTTAATAGGAGAAATTTCTTTAAATAATTCTTTAATGCCTTCGTTAGCAAACCATTCGAAAGACTTAGTTTGGATTTCTAATAAATTAGGTAAATCCACAATAGTTTGTACTCTTGAATAGTTTCTTCTAATACGGTTCTTGCCGTATAACATTTCTTTATAGCTCAAAACATCCACCTCGCCAGTTTCTATTCTTAAATAACCTAGTATCTACTATACCCCATAATAGCATATTAGGCATCATATTATTCTAACATTTTTTTGTCAATCAGTCAATAAAAAAAATAAAATATTTTTCCAAATTAAAAAACTAGGAAATAATTCCTAGTTTCGTTTAAGGTTCAAAATAATTATACTAAATAATTATTTCCTACATATTTTTGCTTTTTAAAATAAAATATCCCTTTTCTTTATTAATCACTTGAACGTTTCCAAAAACCTCTTCCATATGATGCATCATACTTTCTGCTCCTTGTTTCTTTTGGATTACTATATATAATTCGCCATCTTTATTTAGATGATCTTTAGCTCCATCAGCAACACCCCATACTATCTTTTTACCTGCTCTAATTGGTGGGTTAGAAATAATAACATCATAGTTTTCCTTTACATTTTCATATAAATTGCTAATGAAAACTTCAGCCTTAATTTCGTTATTTTTTGTGTTTTTCTCACACAATAAAATTGCACGATCATTAACATCAATCATAGTACAGCGCAAATTTTGGTATGCTTTTCCTAAAGAAATGCCTATTATTCCAATGCCACACCCTACATCTAATAAGCTTTTTTTATTACTAAAATCTGGCAAAGAATTTAGTAATGTATGAGTCCCAAAGTCTATTCTGTCTTTAGAAAACACTCCTATATCACTAATAAAACTTAATGGCTTTGAGCGATAACTATATGTTATTATTCTTTCCTTGCTTTCTAGATTGCTATTGTTTGTGTAATAATGATTCATATTTTTTCTTCTTTCTTATTATATATATTATATATTATTACGTAATAAAACTCAATATTAATCTTGTATTGATAAAATCTTTACTTGCAAAATTAATATAAATAAGTTCATAAGAGCTCGCAAAAGTTTATAGTACTATTGAAGAATAAAGTATTAAAAAGAACTACCAATGGTAGTTCTTTTGTTTAGTTAATAACTATTTTAAAGTTACAACAGCACCAGCTTCTTCTAACTTAGCCTTAATTGATTTAGCTTCGTCTTCGTTAGCACCTTCTTTAACAGCTTTAGGAGCAGCATCAACTAAATCTTTAGCTTCTTTTAATCCTAAACCAGTTAATTCACGAACAACTTTGATAACGTTGATCTTGTTTGGTCCGATTTCAGTTAATTCAACATTGTAAGTCTTTGGTCCTTCATCTACAGCTTCAGCAGCAGGTCCAGCTACAGCAACAGGAGCAGCAGCAGTTACGCCAAATTCTTCTTCGATAGCCTTAACTAATTCATTTAATTCTAATACTGTCATTTCCTTTAAAGATTCGATAAATTCTTGTACATTAATTTTTGCCATTTTAATATTCTCCTTTAAAATTAATTTTCTTGTTTTTCTCCAACAGCCTTAACCGCACATGCAAGATTGCGGATAGGAGCTTGTAATACGCTTAGTAACATTGATAACATACCATTCTTGTCTGGTAATGTTGCAACAACTTTTACTTCGTCTGCTGATAATACTTTACCATCTACAACACCAGCTTTTAATACTAAAGCAGGGTTTTTCTTACCGAAATTATAGATGATCTTAGATGCGGTATTTGTATCTTTAGAATATGCAACTGCACTTGGTCCTGTGAAAGTTTCATCTAAACCTTCATAACCGCATTGTTCAGCAGCTCTCTTTAAGATATTATTTTTAACAACCTTTAAAGTACAACCATTAGCATGTAATTCTTTACGTAACTTTTCAGTGTTTTCAACTGTTAAACCAATAACATTAACGAAAACTAAAGATTGTGAATCTTTCATTTGAGCAGCTACTTCATTAACTTGATTGACCTTAGCATTTAAAGTTGCTTCTTTCATCTCATTTCCTCCTATTTTATTTTTTCTAGTTCAATAAAAAATCTCTTTTAACTTGCGAAGAGCCAGATTAAAAGAGATACAAAATCCATAACAAAATTATTTTGTTTTTATACTTTTAACCTCGGTGGGATTTTTAAGCCTCGCCCCCACTGTCTACGGCAATATAATGTTCACTATTTTTATTTATTTTTTTAATTTTTAATTTCTTATATTTATTATTAATTTAAATCAGTAGTAAGTTTGATTCCAGGGCCCATAGTTGATGCCATAGAAACATTCTTAACATAGTTACCTTTAACAGTTTGTGGTTTAATTTTAGCCATAGTAGAATATACAGCTTTAACATTTTCTTCAATTTTAATAGAATCAAATGATACTTTACCTACTATAACAGCAAGATTGCCTTCTTTATCAACACGGTATTCAACTTTACCAGCTTTGATTTCAGCGATTGCTTTAGCTACATCCATAGTAACTGTACCAGTCTTAGCATTTGGCATTAATCCTTTAGGTCCTAAGATCTTACCTAATTTACCTAATTCACCCATCATATCAGGTGTGGCAACGATAATATCAAATTCAAACCAACCAGCTTTAATCTTTTCCAAATACTCTGTATTTCCAACAAAATCAGCACCAGCATCTTGAGCTTCTTTTTCTTTAGCTCCCTTAGTTAATACTAATACTGTTCTTGTTTTACCACTTCCGTGTGGTAATACGATTGATCCACGTAAGTTTTGTTCAGCTTTACGAGGGTCAACATTTAAGCGGAATACAAGTTCAACTGTTGCATCGAATTTAGTAACAGAAGTTTTCTTAACCAATTCTACTGCTTCAGTAATAGAATACTTTTTACTTGAATCAATAAGTTTTGCAGCTTCTTGATATTTCTTTCCAAATTTTCCCATGTTTTTCCTCCTTTGTGGTAATTAACGGTTTTGCCTCCCACAATTTAAGTGCCGATTCACTTAAATTTTCGAATATTAAAGTAATTAATTAGTCAACTACTTTAATTCCCATTTGCTTTGCAGTTCCTTCGATAATCTTAGTTGCTTGTTCTACATCATAAGCATTTAAGTCTTTCATCTTCTTTTCAGCGATTTCAGAAACTTTAGCTCTTTGAATAGTAGCAACAGTTTGTGTCTTAGGATTGCCAGCGCCTTTGTCGATACCAGCAGCTTTCTTTAATAAATTAGATGCTGGTGGAGTTTTAGTAATAAAAGTAAATGTACGATCTTCATAAACAGTTATAACTACAGGAATAATATCTCCAGCCATTTCTTTTGTTGCTTCATTGAATTGAAGAACGAATTGTTGTCCATTAACACCTGCTTGTCCAAGTGCTGGTCCAACTGGTGGAGCCATAGTAGCTCTTGCTGCTTGTATTTGAAGTTTGATTACTTTTGTAATTTTCTTTGCAGCCACGAGACGCACCTCCTTTTGTCTGTGTGTGGTCATACGAGATTAATTTCTCTTCCACAATAAAAATAGTAAGCGTTATACGCACGCTATGATTATTATACTACTTTTGCAAGTTTAAGTCAATATATTTATATTAATTAAAAGTTAACTCTTAAAACTAATTTAAGTTATACTTATTCATCAAAATTATATAAATCATCAATATTAATTTGTATTACATCGTCAATCTTTTCAACGAATCCACTCTTAGATATAAATCCAAATCTATCACTATTTATTACGCATTTTTTAACTTTTTCTATTTCTTCAAACATTGCATTTTTACTTATTGGCTTATTTTTAAATTTAACTTCGTAAAATATATAGCCTAATTCATCATGCGTAAATACATCAAACTCTCCGTTTTCATGTTTTTTTTGCATCATCATAATAATATTTCCGATACTGTCAAATGAAGGTTTTATCAAGTTTTTCTTATTACATCTAATCAAATATTCTTTAGCAATTAGCTCAAAGCACTTTTATACATATTCACTTTCAAAAGAATAATTTATATATTTGTCATAGAATTCTTCTTCATTCATTATTTTTATTTTAGATTTATTATTGCGTTATGTTTTATTCGGATTTTTTTGAATCAATTTTTTTGAATAAAAATTAATAAAAAAGATGAAAACTAAATTTCATCTTTTAATAAAACTCTTTTTACTTTCTTTTTAAATGATACACTTAGCCATAAAGCTAATGTTAATAAAGTACTGATCAAAATTATCCAAGCTGCATCCATAAATACTTCAATTGATAATATTTCAATTAATAGTAAGTTATTTATATATGGTTCTTCTTCATAATATGAGACAGTACCAAAAAAGGCATCTCTAAAGGATTCTGGTTTAGGGAACAATACATGATGGAATTGCACAAATGTCCAATCGAAATTTACAAGCATAAATATTCCCACTATTACTAATAAACCTGCAATCACTAAATAAGTGTACAAGGTTCCTTTGAAAAAATATAAATCAATTTGCTCTTTGTTTTTATTATAATAACCCAAACATAAAAACAACATTATAAAGCAAAAGATAGCAATTACTTCCAAACGATGATAAATGATTTTAACTTCTCTCATATGATTAATAGCTTGATTAGAAAATACTTTCTTACCATCTATTATTACTTGCAAATCATCATTTAAATCTGCCATATAGTCTACAATATGATCTCCAATATAAGCCAACTCATCCTCATCATAACTAATTGTTTCCCCGTCCTTAGTAGTCCATGTTAATTTTTCGCAAGTATCATTCTTTTCAAATTGCCATGTATAATACCACTTTGAGGTAGTAATAACATATGTAACTGTCCATATACTTATTAATAAGATACAAATAGTCATAAAAGGAACTATTAATTTGTTAATGATGTATTTAAACATATTATCACCTATAAAAAATAAAAGGGAAACACTTGTTTCCCTTTATATTATTAGTCTTTTTTAACTTCTGAAAAATCTAAATCAGCTGGAGTAGGTCTACCAAAGAAATCGATTAATACAGTTACAATTCTCTTTTCTTCATCAATTGCATCAACCTTACCAACATTGCCAGCGAATGTACCTGAAATGATTTTAACAGTATCACCAATTTCACAACCTAATGGATTGCCAGCTGTCATACCACACATTTTTAGAATAGGGACAATTTCTTCTTCTAGTAGAGGTACTGGCTTGCTTCCACCACCTGATGATCCTAAGAATCCAGTTACCATTGGTGTATTTCTAACCATAAACCATGTGTCATCTGTTACTATCATATCAATGAAGATATAACCAGGGAATACTTTTGTATAATATTCTTTGATTTCTCCATTTTTCTTTTTTTCAGTATGCTTTTGTTCTGGAACTAATAAATCAAAGATATATTCTTCCATATCCATTGATTTAATACGTCTACGCAAATTATTCATTGCGGCATTTTCCATACCAGCATATGTTTGAATAATATACCAAGCTCTTTCTTCCATTATTCTAAATTCTTTCCTATAATAATGTGATTACCCAACTTAATAATAAGTCGCATAAATAGAAGAATACAGCGATACTAGCTGAATAAATAACTACATCAATACTATTAGAAATCATTGTCTTCTTAGTAGGCCATGTAACTCTCTTAATTTCATAAATAGATGGTTTATAATAAGGCCATACTGATAATGCAAATGAGAAAGCACCTAAGACAATTAAGATAACAGCAAATAGAATTGGGAAATCGCCAATTAAGAATGCTTGACCTTTAATATTGAAAATACCACTTCCAGCTTTAACATCTGTGATAATTAAAACACCTAAGATAATAGCTATTACTGCTAAAATTAATAGAATTAATCCTTCGTATTTATAATCTTTAGAAAAGACTTCGGCTAAACGATTCTTCTTTTCTTCTTTTTTAACTACTTCTTTTACTTCTTTTACTTCTTCTGCCATAATATCCTCCGATATATTATTTTGTTTCCTTATGAGTTGTGTGCTTATTACACTTTGGGCAAAACTTCTTAATTACCATTCTTTCAGGTGAATTAATCTTGTTTTTCTTAACGGTATAATTTCTTGATAAGCATTCTTCACAAACTAAAATTACTTTTTCTCTCATAACTATTCTAATACTCCTAATATTTTACCACTTCAAAGCTATTTTGTCAATATAATTATTATATCGGATTAATTCCAAAGATTAAATAATTTAAGGTAATTATAAAGTGATTTTTTTAATTTTTTCGATTGTATTATATACTTTTTTTCTAGTTAAATTCAATTTTGTAGCTACTTCACTAGGTTTAAAGCCTCGTTTTAATAGGTCGTAAATATTTCTATCAAAGTCACTATGTAGTTTATCTCTCTTTTCATCAGCTTCATACAATTCAGGAGATTCTTTTAATACATAGCCTTTAATTAAACTAGCATCCTCTACTAAACTTACTTCGTAAAAGTAATTATAATCTCGCTTAAGTAAGTTCATGAATCTTCTCTGTAAGATTAAATCAAAATACAAGGTAAAGGTCTTGCAATAATTTTGATCATAACTTTCAATTGCTTTAGTTAAACTGTATAAACCTTCTTGAAAAAAATCATCATAGCATCTTTTTTGAATTTTAAAAGTGGATATTCTCTTTTTAATTAATAAAGTATATTTTTCCATAAGTATGTCTAAAGCTATTTCTTCCCCTTCGCTAATCAAATATAACAATTCGTAATCGTTATATTCTAGCATAGTTTTATACCTACTTATTTCTAAATTTTGTTATTTCGTAAATTAATATACTGCACGAAACTGAAGCATTTAAAGAATTTACATGACCTGTCATTGGTATTTTAACTAAAAAGTCACAATTCTTTTTAACTAATGATGAAATACCTTTCCCTTCGCTTCCAACAACTAAACATATTGGCATATCATATTTCATCTCGTTATACATCTTACTATCATCTGTAGCTTCTGCGCCTACAATCCAAT
Organism: Bacilli bacterium; assembly: GCA_045598145.1. Classification (GTDB taxonomy): domain Bacteria; phylum Bacillota_I; class Bacilli_A; order ML615J-28; family CAG-698; genus RGIG3506. The sequence continues at coordinate 18,041 of JAZLLM010000127.1, forward strand.
AACCTTTTTCTTTTAGTTTTTTTATTGTTTCTGTTAGATTTGTAACTTCACACACTTTCACATATTCAATAGCGCCAGTAGATACTTTAGCTACAGTATCATTTAATCTAACACTTCTATTCTTACCTATGATTACACCATCAACACTAGCTGCATCACAAGTTCTAAGTATTGCGCCTAAATTATGGGGATCTTCTAAACTATCAAGCATTACTATAAATGGATATTTATCATTTTCATTTATTGTTATATCCTCTAGATTATAATACTTATAATCATTAACTAAGGCTGCTATACCCTGTATTTTAGCACTATTAGCTCCTAGCATCTTTTCTAATTCTTCGTTAGATATAATTTCTACTTTTATATTTTTAGATCTAGCTAAACCTACTAATTCATGCTTATTGTTATTAGCATATACACATTTAATATTTTTATTATTTAATATGCTTTCTCTTACTGCGTTTTTTGAATAAATATATGCCATATTACACCTATTCTTCTTCAATTATTAATATTGCTTTTTTTATTATTTCTTCTAATCTTTCATTTTGTTTAGATAAATACAAATAACCAATCAAGGCTTCAAAACCAGATGCATTTACATATTCTTTTGTTTTGTTTGTATAATTATAATTTCGGCCTCTTTTATATATTTCTTGTTCCTCATTAGAAAGAGAATCTAATAAGTTAGTTATTATTTTATCCTGTCCAACTCTACTAACATATTTTACGCATGCATTATGAAGCTGATTTAGTTTGGTTTTGCCTTTTTTTAAAACATATTCTCTAATATATAATTCATAATAAGCATCCCCAATAAAGGCTAAATCACCACCATTAAGAAGTTTATAATCAATTTCTTCCATTAAAAAATGATGCCTTTTTCATTTATTTTTGCACGTAATAAATCAGCTTTTTCGAAGTCTTTGTTATTTCTTGCTTCTTTCCATTCTCTGACTAAACTTAGTTCATCACTATTTAGTGGTTTTTCTTCTTTATCAATACCTAATACCCACATTTCATTATCTAATACTGTTAATAATTCTTTAGCTAAGCTTACATTTAGTTCTTTTTCTCTAGCTAAAACATTTAATTTCTTAGTCAATTTTTGTAATGCGGTAATTGCATTTGCGGTATTAAAGTCATTTGATAATGCATCTTTAAATTCTTGTTCTAAATTAATTAATTCTAAATCTTTAATTTCATTTACTTTATATATAGTAACATTAGCTTCAATTTGTAACTTTCTGATTAAGCTTAGTCTTGACTTAATTAATTTATCATAATCGTTAATAGCTTGATCTAAAGCTTCATCTCTAAAATTCATAGGTTGTCTATATGGTACATTTAAAATCATTAAACGATAAGCACCATAACCCATTTGCTTTACTAAGTCTTTTGCCCAGATTACATTTCCAAGTGATTTACTCATCTTTTCTCCACGTAAATCAACTCTACCATTATGCATCCAATAATCAGCAATCATATTATCAAAAGCCACTGTTGATTGAGCAATTTCATTATCATGATGTGGGAATTTCAAATCCAGTCCACCTCCATGAATATCAATAGGCCCACCAAAGATATCATTAATCATAACGACACATTCAGTATGCCATCCAGGTCTACCTTCGCCCCATGGTGAATCCCACTTTTTACCTACTTCAGTCTCTTTCCATAAGTTAAAATCACAAGGATTGTGTTTTTTAGTATTTTCTTCTACTCTTGCACCATTGATTAAGTTTTCAATAGTTTGTCCACTCAAAACACCATAATTCTTTGCTTTAGTAATGTCAAAATATACATCATTACCTACAACATATGCACCACCTTTTTGAACTAGCAGGTCAATAAAATCTATTATTTGAGGCATAGTTTCTGTAACTTTTGGGTTTTTAAAATGAGGTAAGCAATTAAGTAATTTATAAGTTTCTTTAATTGACTTAATGTATCTTTCGCTTATGACACTCTCATCTACACCTTCAGCTATTGCTTTATTAATAATTTTGTCATCAATGTCTGTAAAATTAGATACAAATTTTACATTATATCCCATATATTTAAAAAATCTAGCAACAGTATCAAAAAATACAACTGGCCTAGAATTACCAATATGGATATCATTATAAACTGTAGATCCACAAACATACATTGATAGTTCGTTTTCTTTTATTGGTTTGAATTCTTCAATTTTATTAGTTAGAGAATTATATAATTTAATCATATTCCACCTCTATTATTGTATATATATTTTATCATAAAAAGCATCTATTTTCAACCTATTTCACAAGGTGATAGAAAATAGGCCTAATGTACTTTATATATTTTTAATTTTTCATAAAAAAACAGCATCATTATAAAATAACGCTGTTTTGATCTTTCTTATTTTCTTTGTATTTAGAAAATTCAATTGTAAATACAGTACCTTTTGGCATGTTGTGGTCTACACTAATTTTACCCTTCATCGCATTTACTAAAGTTTTAGCGATTGATAAGCCTAGACCGTTACCACCTGTTTCCCTACTTCTTGCCTTATCTTCACGATAAAATCTATCAAAGATGTGTTCTTTAGTTTCTTCACTAATTCCAATACCTGAATCTTTAATATCAATAAATATTTCATTGTTAGTACATGACAAAATAACATCAATTGTGTCATTAGGCATTGTATACTTTATTGCATTATCTAAAATTACAATCATAATTTGCTTTATCTTATCAGGATCAACTAATGCATAACATTCTTCACCTTGATAACTTAAAGTTCTTTCTTGAATCATTGCTATTTCAATAAAAGGCTCAGTAATAGCATTTAGCAAACTATTAAGTTCAACCTTAGAATAATTATATGATGTAGCATTCTTATCATTTCTTGCTAACGTCAATAATTCCTCAGTTAATTTTCTTAATCTATTTATTTCATTTAAAATTACAGCAAAGTCTTCACTTACATCATATACTGTCTTGTTAGGGTCAGCTAAAGCATTTTCTGCTTTACTTTGAACAACAGCAAGTGGCGTTCTAAGCTCATGACTAGCATCATTAACGAAATCAATTTGTTTTTGCATAAATGTTTTAATTGGTTTTAATCCATATACACTCATTACTGTAGCTACAAATATTGAAAGTATGGCAATTATAATTGAAATAATAATATAGCTAGCAAAGAATTCTTTTCTTGAATTAAATTCACCATCAACATTCATGTAAACTTTGATATATTTAATATTTTCCCCACCTATTTTTAAAGATGGATTATCAGTGTTTTCTATTTTGGAAGAATAAGAAACATTGTAAATATCATTTATACTACCATATACAAATTTACCAATGTTTTTATATCCTTTAGCAGCACTCAAACGATAAGCTTCCTTGACATCATTTTCACTAGATTCAATACCATAAATTACCATATGCATTTGATTTGAATCATTAGCATCTTCTAAATAATATACGGTAATCATTCTTTGATCACTAGGAACAAAGTTCTTAGCTGTTTTATCAGTATTATCAATCGAAGCTATATATGTATTGATTCTGTCTTTAGCATCACTTAAATAAAGCCTTGATGTAGAAGCTAATACAAATAGCGCCATCAAAGCCATTAAGAGTATAAATACGCCAGCGAAACCTAAAAAGTAATTTAATCTGTATTTATATAACAGTTCTTTAAAGGTTCCATCTAAACTATTATTCTTTTTCACTCCACATATAACCTACATTTCTTAATGTTTTTAGATAAATATGGTAGTCATATTTTTTAAGTACTTTTCTTAAGTTACTTACATACACTTCAACAACGCTCCAAATTGTATCACTATCAAAGCCCCAGATACGATTGAATAATTGTTCTTTAGGTATAATAATTTCTTTATTTCTTACTAAATATTCTAAAATATCGTAGCTCTTACCAATTACTTCAAGATTTTCGCCATTAATAGTTACTTTCTTTTGATTAACATCAAATACCATATCTTTGAATGTTAATTTGAAACCATCAAAAGTATTATTATAACGTCTTAATATAGCTTCTACTCTTGCAATTAATTCATCTCTATAGAATGGTTTAGTCATATAATCGTCAGCACCAAGCTTTAGACCTTTAACTTTATTATTAATACCATCTTTAGCAGTTAACATAAGTACTGGGCAAGTACCTACCATTCTAATTTTTTGTAAGATAGTAAATCCATCAACATGTGGTAACATAATATCTAAGATAATTAAATCATATATATTACGTTCTACAGCAAACATTGCTTCTTCCCCATCATAAATTGCTTCTGTTTGAGCAATTTTAGATAGCATATCACATATAGCCTTATTTAAATTTTTATCATCTTCAACGATTAGTATCTTCATAAATGCCTCCAAACGCACACTTTTCTAAAATATATTATATCACATATTTTTCAATAACAAAACATTTATTTACAATTTTTCCAAAAATAAAAGACCAGTATCACGTTAATATGACACTAGTCTTTAAATGTTTATTATTTGCCATATAGGAATTGCATATCAGCTACATATTCGTCTCTGATATCTACTATAGACCATAAGTCAAATTGACCTTTTGATAATAATTCACGGTTAAAGTCGATTTCATTATATAAATCACCAAGCTTTTCTTGGCATGTTGTATGGCAATCAACCATATAGATTTGACCAAAACCATATGAGTTATATACAACTGGATTTTCAATAACTGTACGGTAAATAGCTAATCCACCACTATAACCTAAATCACTAACGTATTTATCGATTTCAGCGATTGTGCTATGTTCATAATGAGCCATTTCATCTACCTTACAATATACTAAATAACCTGAATATGAATTGCATGTTAAGTATTCAATAGCTAAATCCATAATCTTCTTATCAGTAGTTGATAAATTAGTAGTTGTTTCACTAATATATTGTTTTAATTTTAATTCAACATATTTAGCCCAACCTTCAGCAAATCCTGTAGAATCAAAGATTTTAGAAATGTAATGATAATCTAAATCTTTAATAAATACATATGCATATAGATGGCCTGGATATCCTTCATGAGCCATAGTTGATAAGCATTCATTCTTATCATTCTTTAATTGTAATGGATTTAATGTAATATGTTCTTCAGTAAATTCATCTAAAGCACTACATCTATAATAAGCTTGTGTTGTAGTTTGTTTTGCTTGAATTTCGTCCATATATTTGATATTAACTTTTACATCATTTTCAAATTCAGGAACGATAAATTTAGCGAAATGCTTCAAGTAATCTACCATTTCATTTGGATCTTCAATTCCAATAAATGAACTTACACCTTCAATATAATTAATGAACTTAGATTGGTTCTTTGCAGTCATTGCACGATATTCTTTAATAATTTCATCGATTCTATCGCAATTAGATTTTAGATATTTATCTACGTAGAATAAGTATTCATCAATAGTTAGATTTTCATTACCAATATTACTACGTAATTTTTCAAGATATCTATCAGCACCATCTTCATATTTTGCCCAGTATCCTTCATCTTCTTCTTTAATTACAGCACCTTTACATGCAATAATTCCATCTTTTAATGTAGTTAAAGCTGGGAAATAATCATTAGTGAAAGCATTAGTGATCTCTTCTTTATATGATGCTTTTTTAGTATCATCTAGGAATTCACATTTATCTATCTTAGTTAATAAATAATCAACTAAATAGAATTCTTCATTTTCCTCTAAGATGCCATCAATGAATGTTACCATCTCATTAATTGTATAGTTAGATAAACCAAATCCAGCTGCTTTCTTATCTTCTGCCCACTTAACATATGATGGGAATGCAACTTTAGCGCTCTTTAAATAATTAACAGTATCAATTACATCTTGTTCATTATTTAATAAATAATCTTCTAAAGTTGAGTTTAGGTTACCTACATATCCTCCGTATGAGTCAATATATGTAATATTTTCTAATCCAGAGTTTAAATCGCCTTCCCATTCTTCTTTTAATTCAGCTAATAATTCTTCAACTAAATCATAACTTACTCTTTGATTTAAAGATAATTTAGCACTCTTAAATACGTCAAATTCATCTTGTAAAGTTTTAATTTCCTCTAGTGCTTCAACAGCATCTTCTTCAGTTAATGGTTCATAAATGTACCATGAAGCATCTTCATAATCATCATGATTGAAACCAATTGATTCAGGATGTGCAAAGAATGCATTCCAAGTTGAGAAATCATCATATAAATAAGAAACTAACATTTCGTCTAAGAAAGTATTAAAATCTTCATTTTTAGGATAATCTACAGTCCAAACAGCTTTTAATGTTGCTACTTCTTTCTTATCAGCATCAAAAACATGACAAACTGCATGTTTCTTCCCAATAGATGTAGCTACATTATTTTCATATGTACATGTATATCCTTCAGGAACATTTTTAGCAACTAATTCTACAGAATCACCAGTTAAAATTGAAGTGCATGATGTAAATTCAATTCCTAATGGTTTATCAGGAACAACTGTAACCTTTACTTCATAATATTCACTTTCTTTATAATGATCTGTAGCAGGAGCATTAATTCTTACATAATATGTTCCTGGTTGATAAATAGGTGTATAAGATAAAACTTGTTCATCATTATTTAATTTATAATCTAAATCTTCACCACTTACAACTTCTTGAACAGTTTCAATTTCTAAAACTGAATTTAATTTTTCAACGATTAAATTAGCAGAATATTCAAATTTTCTTCCGTAATATGTAACTACAGCTTTAGCTAATTGGCTTCCTGGTTCAACTCTTACATTATCAGTATAAACAATTGTAGCTCCTTCAGGAAGATTATTAGCTAATATAGTATGTTCATTACCATCATATGGGAATTTAGTAGCTTCAAAAGTAAAGCTAGAAGGCATATTGTGAGTTACTTTTTCAAACTCAGCAGTATATTGTGCATTAGCAGTTGCAGGAACTACTTCAGGACTCCAATTCTTAAATTCATAAGAGAATCCATTTTCAAAAGGTTTCTCTAAAGAACCATCAAATACTGGAATTTCACCTTTCTTTACTGTATCAGTTTCTACAGTAACTCCATCTACTATCCATTCAATAGTATATTCAGAAGCATTGCAAGAACTTAAAACTATAGCTAAAACTATAACTACAATAATAAAATTTAATTTTTTTAATAATTTCATATTTTTTACTCCTTAGTTATGTTATATAAAAAATAATATAACAATAGAAACAGCAACAAAAAGAGCACCTATTAAAATAAAATGAAGATAGCTTTTTTGCTTAGCAAGTTTACTATCACGATATTCCATATATGGTTGCCTATTTTCAAAGCTTTTTTCAAATCTTCTCTTTTCAAAGATTCTTTTAAAACCATATTGCAAGCCAATAAAAGCTCCGTGATTAGAGCACCATGTTAGTGCTCCAAATAATACGTAAACTCCGCCAACAACAAAAAAGCTATTACAAATACTAGTTAACACCTCTGCTTTAGTTGTAGCTTGATGAATTTTATAAATAAATAAACAACCAGTAACTAATAAAACAGCAATAATAGATGAAATTAGTAATGCTTTTTTATCAATATTCTTCATTATTTTTGATACTCATTAATGAAGCGTTCTTTTTCTTCATCATTGCATAATACAAAATGACCTGGGAAAACTTCTTGCATGCAAGGAGCTTGGTTACGATAATCATGATCTCTGATAGGATTATAAATTAGACGTTTTCTATTCTTTTCATAATCTGGATCAGGTACTGGGATTGCAGAAAGCAATGCTTTAGTATATGGATGGCATGGATGTGCAAATAGTTCATCACTTGTTGCAAGTTCAACCATCTTACCAAAGTACATAACACCAATCTTATCAGAGAAGTATTTAACTACTGATAAGTCATGAGCAATAAATAGAATAGCTAAATTTGTTTCATGACGTAAGTCGTCAAGCAAATTAATTACTTGAGCTTGAATTGATACATCTAGAGCAGAAACTGGTTCGTCCGCAATAATCAATGATGGTTTCATAGTCATACTACGAGCAACACCGATTCTTTGTCTTTGACCGCCACTAAATTCATGAGGATAACGGTTAGCATGTTGTTTTACAAGTCCAACCTTTTCTAATACATCATAAACTGTATCATCAATTACTTTCTTATTTTTAACGCCTTTAATAACTAAACCTTCACTAATAATTTCACGAACTGTCATACGTGGGTCTAATGATCCAATAGGATCTTGGAAAATCATTTGAATTCCGTTAACAAGACGTTCTTTTTTAGCTACAGCTAAATCATGTTTATAGTCTTTATTAATCTCTTTTTTCTCTTCTTCAGAAGCTGTTTTAATAGCTTCTTCATACTTTTCCTTAGCTTCACTCGAACATTTTGCAATATATTCATTATTACAATTCTTGTTATCATATTTAGCTAATGAAATTTGACGTTTTGCTTCAGAAATTTTAGCATTTAATTCTTTAATTTCGTCTTCACTAAGAGATTTATCTTTAAGTTTTTCTTTACAGTCTTTAATTGTTTCTTTATAATCACCAATACCAGCAACAATTCTTTGTCCTTTAAAGTAAACATTACCGCCAGTAGCGTTATAAAGTTTTATAATTGTTCTACCTGTTGTAGTTTTACCGCAACCAGATTCACCTACTAAACCAAATACTTCACCTTCATGAATTTCAAAATTAACATGGTCTACAGCCTTTAAAGTATGGCCACCCATTTTGAAATACATTGATAAGTCTTCAACCTTTAAAACAACTTTCTTTTCATTATTTTCCATTGTCTTCACCTGATTTCATTCCTTTAATACGATTGATACGAGTTTCAACAATCTTAGGCATTTCTACTTTTGGAGCATTTGGATGTAATAACCAAGTTGCTGCATAATGTGAATCAGAAACTTTAAACATAGGAGGTTGTTTTTCAAAATCAATCTCTAATGCATATTTATTTCTTTCAGCGAATGCATCTCCAACAGGAGGATAAATCATGTTAGGTGGTGTACCAGGAATAGCTTCTAGTCTTTCTTTTGTATCTAAGTCTGGCATAGATGCTAATAATGCCCAAGTATAAGGATGGCGAGGATCATAGAAAATATCTTGATCTGTGCCTAATTCTACTATCTTACCTGCATACATTACAGCGATCTTATCAGCCATATTAGCTACAACACCTAAGTCATGTGTAATGAAAATGATTGATAAGTTACGTTCTTTTTTAATCTTGTTAATTAATTCAAGGATTTGTGCTTGAATAGTAACGTCTAAAGCTGTAGTTGGTTCGTCACAAATTAAGATATCAGGGTCAGCAGCTAAAGCAATAGCGATAACGATACGTTGTCTCATACCACCTGAGAATTCAAATGGGTATTGACGGAAACGTAATGTAGGTTCAGGAATACCTACTTCTTCCATTAACTTAATAGCTTTTGCACGAGCGCTCTTCTTAGTAACTTTATTTGCTGCACCACCAGCTTTTTCCTTAAAGTAGTCAATTAAATCAACTGCACTCTTATTAAAGTCAGTAATTGGATTAGCTAAATGTTCTTCATAGCTCTTAACTATACGTTCTAATACAGTACGAATTTGTACTAATTGAACCTCTAAGTCAATTAATGTTAAAGGTGAAACCTTATAATCAACTGCGCCTTTCTTAGCTAATTTCTTTTCATAACGTCTTGTATCTTTTTCAAAACGTTTCTTTTCATTTTCATTTGCTTTTATTGATTCAAAATATTTATTTACAGATACTTTAAAAGTATATTTGAAAGTATATGCTAAACTATCTTTAATTACTGATAAATAGTTAATTGATTCATCAACCATTTTAGTTAATTCGTCAACTTTTTGTGCACATACTTTTTTATCAATATCGTTTGTAGAGAAATATTTAAGTTCTTCTTTAAAGCGATCAATAACTGCTTGTTTTTTCTTATTTGAGTTTTCTTCAGAATTTAATAATGCTTTTTCAGTCTTAGAAATAAATTCTAACATGAAGTCACTATCAATGAATTCACGTGATTTCTTATTTAATTCTTCAACGTCATAATTATCAATATTTTCTTCTGGATTCTTCATTACATAATAGCCAATTGTAAAGTAGTTAGGAACTGTCTTTTCAGCTGCTTTATGTAATACTTCAATAGCTGCTTTAACGTTTTCAATAATAAAGTTTCTAGCTTCAACTGCTTCAGTTTCCATGCTTTGTTCTTTCTTATCAAAACCAGCTAATTTACCATTTGAATTATTTAAGTTTTCAATAATTTCTGATATTTCTTCACTCTTTACATAGAAAGGATGAATTGATTCGCTTAATCCAGCAATTGCTTTCTTAATTAGTTTTACATAATCTGTTTTTTGAGTTTTTTCAAAGAACAATAAAATATCAGACAAGGTATTAATTACATCCTCACCTGCTTGAACTGCTTCATTATATGCATTTTCAAGTTTAATGTATACTGTATTAAATTTATCAAATGTTTCACAATAATTCTTATTAGCTAAAGTATATTCTTCAGCTGATATTTCTGAGTTTTTAGAATCATATTCATTAAAGTTCTCTAATAATAATTTTAATTTAGTATTAAAGTCATTACGTGAAGTACGACGGAATGCTTTGTTCTTTAAGATCATAGCTTCTGTCAATTGAGTTCCAATTCTAACAATTGGATTCAAACTAGAAAGTGGATCTTGGAAGATCATAGCAATTTTATCACCACGGATTTTATGGAAATCATCTTCTGAAATTCTTAATAAATCTTGTCCATCATAAAGGATTTCCCCACCTTCAATCAAAGCATTTCCTGAAGAAATACCTAAAATTGCTTTTGATGTTACAGACTTACCTGAACCAGATTCACCAACGATAGCTAAAGTTTCACCTTTATATAAGTCAAAACTTATATCACGTACGGCTTGAACTTTACCATCTACAGTCTTAAACGAAATAACTAAGTTTTTAACTTCTAACTTTTTTTCCATATTTCTATCCTTCTGAACCACGTAGTGATGGGTTGAATGCATCACGTAATCCATTACCAAATAAGTTAAATGAAATTTCTAATAGAGAAATAAATAAAGCAGGGAAGAATATAATGTGTGGGAAATTAGATAAGTAATCTTTACCTAATGCCAACATTGTACCAACACTTGTCCATTTACTTGATTCTAAGTTAATAATTCCTAAATATGTTAATGAAGATTCACTAAAGATTACACCAGGAATTACAAGTACACAACTTGTAATGATAGTTCCTAATGCATTAGGGAATATATGCTTAAACATAATACGGAAGTCTTTTGCTCCTAAAGTACGGGCAGCAAGGATGTATTCTTGATTCTTGAAACGGTAGAACTGCATACGAACTGTGCCCGCCATGCCTATCCAACCGGTGGCGACGAAGGCAAACAGCAATGCTCCTACTACACCAACCTTTTTAGCTAAGTGTAATTGGAATAATGTAGTTACAACAACAAATGGAATACCACCTAATATTTCTACAATACGTTCCATAACCATATCAGCTACACGTCCATAGTAACCTTCAATAGCACCATAAATAGCACCAATTGTTAAGTTAATAGCAGAAACAAAAATAGCTAAAATAAATGAGAATCTAGCACCTTGAGCTAAACGATAGAATATATCTTGTCCGTTAGCATTAGTACCGAATACAAATGAAGGTTCAAAGCCATAAACGAAAATGAAATAGTTATATAAAGAAATACGGCATACATAGCCTATATCACCTGTGATATATCCTTCTTCATCTCTGATTATATTACCAGCTTCATCCATGTTTGCAGTACCAGTTAATGAAGCATATAAATATTTAGGATCGCCTTCTTTTTCAATTCTTAAAGATTTATAATTATCTTTATTTTCAGAATCAGCAAATTTATAGCATGCATCTAAAGTAACATTACCTGCATCATCCATTGTATAAATAGGACGACCTTTATTATTTACTTTATACCAAATGTTAGGATCAGTTGAAATCTTATTTGCTATATTGTTAGGTAATCCTTGAGTGATAGTTCTCATATCAACTACAGGATAAATTACTTGAATTCCAGTTTCATTTTGCCATTTTTGAACTGCATCATACTCATCACGAGTGAATGTCTTGCTCTTTATTCCAAGTGAAGCATATGAGTCAACCTTACAATTGAAAGCAATTCCTTCTTCAGTTTCAATTTTTTCCCAATCTGAAACTGTTGTGACACCTAATTCTATAGCCATAGCTTGTTTCTTAACAAAACTAATATTATCAATAGTGTCTTTCTTTACACCATCCCATCCTAGCCATGAAAATGTTTCAGATTTAGGAAGTAGTTTAGGATAATCTAGGTAATTATTATCACCAATAGATGTATTATAAGAATTTCTATAGAAAATAGGAATTAAAATTGCATATAACACTAAAATTAAAATTATAAATGATGCAGCAACTGAACTCTTATTTTTCTTAAATCTTATCATTGCATCCTTAAAAAATCCGATAGGTTTAGTTTCTAATTCTTTATCGTGAATTTTTCGACTAGAATCTGCGAAATTAAACTTTTCTTTTGGAATGTCGTCATATAGATTTTTTATTTCTTTTTCCATACTATTTCTCTCCCATTCTGATTCTAGGATCAATAATTCCGTAACTAATATCAATAAATATACTTGATAATAGTCCAATTAATGTATAAAATGCTGAGTCAAGTAAGAAGAAATTATAGTCAGGATTTCCTGCTCTACCTGTAATAGCATTTATATATAAGCTACCAACACCATTAATACTAAAAATTGACTCAATAATTAATGAACCAGATAAGATTCCGATAAATCCAGCAATGATTGATGGGAAAATAGGAACCATAGCATTCTTTAAGGCATGGCGAGTAGTAGCTTGAGCTTTTGTTAAACCTTTAGTACGAGCAAGTAACATAAAATCACTTGTTAGAACTTCAGTTAATTCAGCTCTAGTATAACGAGTTAAACCGGCGATTTCACCAAATGATAGAGCTAAAATAGCAGGTATCAATGATACAAACATTTCAGCACTAAAATAGTCTGTTCCATTTGCCATCAGGAATGGGAACCAGCCTAATTGATAACATAAGAAATACTGGATTAAAAAAGCATAAACATATGATGGTACTGAAACAATTACCATAACAAGAGTTGAAATTAAGTTATCTTGCCATTTGTTCTTTTTTAATGCAGCATATATTCCAAATAGGATACCAATTGGTACTGAGAAAATCATTGAATATAAATTAACAAGGATTGTTGGAGGTAACTTTGAAACGAAAGTTTCCCAAACATCTTTACCTTGGTAAATTACTTCACCAACGCCCCAGTCCATACCAATTAAAGTCTTAGTAATGAATAACCAATATTGTTTTGGAAGTGGATCATAATATCCTAATTGTCTACGTCTCATTTCAATTAATGCTTGGTCTTGTCCAAATTGGGCAGCATCAGAAATTGGTAACAATTTTATTAGTAAAAAACATAATGAAATTATTATAAAGAATGTGAAAAACGACAGTAATATTCTTTTAATAATATATTTTACCATAATATACTCCTCTTAAAATAAATCAATCGTTAATTTAAACGATTATATTATAAATTGCAGGGGCGATTAAACCCCTGCAATACTAATCTTTATAGATTATTCAGCATCTGAAACTTTATAGTTAAGTTTACCGCCTTGTGATTTAACAAATGCAGCCCATTCACTATCGTTATAATTGAATGTCATGTATTTGATTCCACCACGTCCAACACCATATACATATTCTTCTGTATAGTAGTTAACTTTCATACCTTTTAATGCAGCGCTTGAATCATATGCGATTGGAATCATTTCATATTGTTCTAGAGCACATAATTCGATACCAGCTAATACTAATCCACGGATTGAATAGTCAACAGTTGTACCAAATGCAACTTCGAAGTCAAGAGGTTTATCTGATCCATCAACAGCTTTATGTATAGTTACTTTGTAGCCCTTTAATGAATTTGTCCAAGATGCAGCATCTGCAAAATATTCAGTCATTGTAGTATCATCTCCACCTTCAACAACGTTCTTAGGTAATTCTACAGTCATGTTGATCTTAGAGAAATCTTCACCAGCATTATAACGGTTGTCATAAGTTGTATAAACTTCGATTAGTCCGTATGGGTCTAATGCAGAACCTGTCCATCCAACACCAAATAACATATCAACTTTGTTATCACGTAGATAATCACCGAATGAGTTACCTAATGTACCATCACGTTTGAATGTTAATCTACCTTCTAATGAAGTTCCCTTAACAGCTTCTGTATAGCAGTTAACTAAGAAATCATAACCTTTATTGTAGTAACCTGAAGTTAGGTTAGGAGTACCAATTAAAATTTCAACTTTATCATCATCATCGATGTATTCAAGTTCTTTAGCTTTGTCATATGCTTGTTGGAAGTAAGATTTAGCCATAGCTAAGTTATATCCAGTAATTGAATCAATTGCATCATCAATTGTAGCATATAATTTACCAGCACCGATTTGATCTTCTAAGCCCCAGAACTTAACGATAGCGTTCTTAGCTGCAGCAGTATTACGATATACTTCACCAGTTTCAGGGTTTGAAATAATCATTGGTGAGAATAATGCTTTTGCAACGTTACCAGTTGGGTCACATGCTAATTCGTAAGCAGCTCTATCTAAAGCAAATGATAAAGCTTGACGGAATTCTTTAATTCCCATAATTTGTTTATCAATGTTCTTATGTTTTGTCTTATCAACGTTTCCATCGCCATCTAATTCATATTCAGCATTTTCATAAGCTGTCATATTAGGGTTAAGAGCGATGAACCATGTAGAATCACCATCAGTGAAATATGTATATTTACTATCTTGGTATTCATCCATATCATCAGATTGTAATCCGTAAGAATCGAATTGTCCACTTAAGAACATTTGTAATCTTGTAGCAGCACTGTCAGCCTTTGTATAAACTACAGCTGTAGTTTGATATAAGCCTTTATTTTCTTCATCTTTATAGCCCCACCAATTTTCGTTCTTTTCTAACTTGAAGTACTTATCTAATTGGTAAGCAACTAGTTTATATGGACCATAAGATGGAGAGTTAGTAGCATCTGTACAATAAGTTGTTCTATATGCTTCACCTGCAGGAAGGTTACCATTTTCATCTAAGTTATCGCAAGCGTCATAAACGTCTGTCTTTACTAGATATGTAGATAAAGAGTATTTTAGATAGAATCCTGATAATTCTTCATCAATGATATAAACAACTTTATTAGGAGCAGTAGCTTTAATACCAACTTTATCAAATGCTAATTCTGGATATGTAACTTCGATAGAACATAAGATACCTAATTCAGCATCTGGATTTGGGTTCCAATCTAAGCAGCTAGCATAATCAGCAAACATTTCATCAGTTAAAGCAATCTTACCATTTTCAGCATTAACAACATCGTATTTATCGAAGAATGCAACAGGTTTGCCATCAGCATCAACAATTGGTTCACCTTGATCATCATACATTGTGAAGTATCCAGTGATATATGCATCATGATATGCAGGGCTCATTAATGTTACTAAGTCAGCTCCAATCCATTCATTTTCCATAACATCATTACATAAATTTAAATCTAAGTAAGCAGTAACGCCAGCAGCTTTCATTTCTTCATAAGAATCATATTTAGTAATAAAGCCTTGGTCTACTGTTGAACCTTGTTTAACATAGTTTTCAGCATTGTGGATAATTAAGTTTCCACCATAAGTGTAGTCATCAGCGCGGCTATTTAAAGCTTTAGGATTTAATAATCTAATAGCACTGTCAACGAAATCTTGAGAAGTGATAGGAGTTCCATCATCCCAACATAAGTCTGTACGAATAGTGATTTCCCAAGCACGAGCTTCTTCATCTTCTTCGATGCCCCATTCTTCGCCAACATAATCAGCAGTAACGTCTTTAGGATCTCCTACAGCAATTCCATCAACCCATTTATAACCATCTTTAGTATCGTTATAATCAAATTCATAGAATCCAGTTGAAATGTAACCTAAAATTGTAGAGTCATCATTAGTTTCATAAATGTGTGAGTTCCAAGTATTAGGGAATACTGTAACAGCATAATTTAATGTATAACCATCACCGCTAGCTAATTCTTGGAATATAGCATATTCATCTGCATCAGCAAATAATTCTAAATCAGCTTCTACAGCAGCACCAGCATCATATTTAGCTGTTTCTTCTAAATCAACTTCTTTAGCTAAGAAATATTCAGATGCAATGTATTTACTGCCATCAGCAGCAACAGCAACACCAGTTATTTTTTCTCCCTTTTTAACAGTTTCAGTACCAATAACTTCTACAGTGTAGATAGTCTTAGGTTCTTCTTCTGAGTCTTCAGGAAGTTCTTCTTCACTAAGAGTAACCTTGTTGTAAGTAACTTTGAATTCTTCATTCTTTTTCTTACCACCACAAGCAACTGTGCAACCTAAGCAAAGAAGAAATAAAACAATCACAAATAATTTTTTAATGTTTTTCATTTTTTTCCTCCTCTTAAAAATTACTCGTTAAAGTATAAATTACCTTATTAACATAGGGGTAAATATCCCTTCTTCTAGTTAATATACATTATTTTACCAATTTTTAATAATTAAGTCAATATTTTGTGCATTTTTATTCTCACAAAAGCGTTTACATTCTCTACAAAAATTAATATTTATTTAATTGAAACCGTTTACATTTGATTTTTTTAAATAATTATTCTCTTTTTATTTTTATATTCAAACAATAAAGTAGAGAGATAAATAACATTTATCTCCCTCTTATTGCACCGTACGTACGGTTCTCGTATACGGCGCTACAGAATTATACTTCCAATTTACTTAGGTAATATCGATAAGGGTCGACCAGTCCTGGTCGATTCTTTT
>JAZLLM010000128.1:0-3272 GCA_045598145.1 Bacilli bacterium
TGCAGCCTTATCAACAAAATCGATTATGTCAGGAGAAAATTTATTATTTACTAGCATTTGATATAACGAAAAACCAGATTTGTGTACATGGGTAACATCAGCACCCAATTCTACCAATAATTTTATTGTTTCTTCGTTTCGTGTACGATCTAATAATCGTTCTCTTGCGCCAAAAGCTTCCCACAAAGGAGTTTCTTTTATTTTATTACTTGCGTTTACATCCGCTCCATTTTGAATCAAAAATTCTATCATTCTTTTATTTGTATGAGCCGCTGCAATATGTAAATATGTATTTCCATATCCATCTTTTTCTTTTATATCGATATTATTATCAGCTATATATTGCAGTGCCTTAACATTCTGTCGCTTCGCAATTAATTCAGTTAAATGTTCATCTAAAAGTTTCATATTCTCCCCTACAGTAAAACTAAATAGCCCGTATTCTCAAAATCATCAAATATTTGACCATATAGCTATCAATATGCTTTATCCATCTTCTTTTAAAAATCTACAAGCAATTAGTTTATTAAATTCCGTCAGCATATTCGTATTTAGGATCAATCAAAGATAGCACAAAAATAATTGCATTATTATAGCCAGACCACATATCCAGTTCCGATTCAATAACGAATTTATTATTATCAAAACTAATAGCTAAATCCTTTACAATTTGCAGATATTTTTCGACAAAATCATTCACAGAAAATGTATCTATATCCTCTAATATTTCGTTATATGCTTTTAATTCTCCTTCAAACTCATATTTATATTCATCACGATCAAATATTGTATTTGTTTCAATGAAAGATATCCTCGCCTGAATCACGCTAATTAGATTTATATTTTTCATATTTTCTCCATGAATAAACTGCACCGTATTCTCAAAATCATATGCCCAACTATCATTTTACAAAAAAGGAAGAACAATTACTATTATAATTGTTCTTCCGATTATTCGGGCTAGCGAGGGGCATAAATTGCACCTCATATAATTTAAGCACTTTTGCCTCTTGGTGCCTCTCCATATTCTCGTTTCATCGCTTCTACAGAAACAACCCACTGCTTTCCAAATTTACAAACATCAATCCCATTAAGAAGCTTGCCATAAGTAATTGCTTTTCTTAATGTACTTTCATTTAGCCCCCAAAGTTCAGTTGCATCAGCAAACGACATAAGACCATCAAATGGTGTATCTACTTGAACCCCATTATCCCACAGTTCATCACACGACAAATCCAAGTCATCATTCCATATAATTCCATAACCGCCAACATCAGTTGTAACAGCGAAAAATTCGTCCTCATGGTCTTTGTAATAAGTAAAAACCTTAAGTTTTTCAAACAATGGTTTTATATCATATATCTTTGTAATACCTTCGCAAAACTGAATGCTTAACCTATAATCGGGCAAAGCATTTACATTTTTCACTTTATGAAACATAAAATCGCCTCCTCTATTCTAAAATATGTTTACAATGCTCTCATATTGGCTATTATATACCTGTTCCCTTACAATGAAACATTATAATGCTTATATCTCAAAGACCTGAATCATATAACTGTCAGCCAAATCCTAACATATTCTAATAGATTTTATGTTTTGAAATAATATTTTCTCTCATTTGAATATATGTAGTACGAGCGAACTCGTTTTTTGCTTTAGCTATTTTATTTTCCAGATATTGAGCAGTTTCTAAATCCCCTTCATAAGCTATCCAGTTTAATATTGAATCAATAATATCATGCTCAAATTCGAGGCTTTCATAAAGATCAAGCATTAGCCTCAAAGCTCTTGGCATATCATACCTAACTAATGCCTCCTGAGCTGCATGCTTCATATATACATCTTCAGAATTCAGCCACTTTTCTAACAACTCACTTTGGCATTCCTCGTTCGATAATAAATAAGTCAATTCAAATTCACGTCCATTATCATATTTATAGGTGTTACATTTATCCAAAATTCCTCTGCAGTAGTCAATTATCAAATCATTGACAGGCAATAAATATACGATTCCCCAAAGTTCTCTTGCTATATCATCTTCTCTATTTCTCAATACATCGATTATATATTCTATATCGTATTTCTTATAGGATACATATGCACCTGTATTTTTCTGTATATTTTGCCTTAATTGGGTTAATAGTGATGGACGATTAGCCTCTTTATTTTTTAATATTTCTGTTATAGTCATCTTATCTGATGTCATATGTGTTGTTTTCCCTTAAGAAATATGATAGACCTTATAATCTGCACAGTATTATCAAAATATTATTTACAAACCAAATATATTCTGACCTTCTTCCGTATATCCTAATTCGAATACTTTTACTTCTGTTTTTATCCCATTAAGAGCTGCATATTGCATCTATCACTGTTTTTTTGACCATTATGCTTCTACATATATATTCTTTTTGATTTTTGTTAACAGTTCTTGATTTATTCTTTGTTCCAACTTTTTATCATACTTAATAGCTAATGAGGATGACAAATTATATAGGAATGGTCTACGCTTACTAAATTTCATCTTAGTCTGGAATTCATCAACCTCTTCAAATGTAATACCTAGATTTCTATAATATGACATATCATTATTTTTAAGTATTTCATCATAAGCATCTTTCACTATAATTGCTTCTAACTCAAAAATCATATCGTATTCAAAAAATATACTTCTTTTAGCAGGTTTTTCTATACTTTTTTTTGTATTAATTATACCAAATCTTTCTTTCAATCCAGAAAAGGTTGGAAGCTTCTTTATTAATATTTTACCGACTTCAAAAAAATATGAAAAAAAAGCACTCGAATATCCACAGATAGCCAAACCACAACCTAATTCAATAATATTTTGGACAATACTATCAGTACTACACATATAATCAACCATTTCAATGAAAAATATATAACCTGATGCATATATATTTTTCGCTGCGGCCGACAGTATATTATTATTATTTGATGGATTAAAATATTCTAAAATGCCACATATAAAAATAACCACTGAAGTAATAAGACCTATTATTATAAAAGTATCGTATAAACTATCACTCAATTCATTTAAAGTATAACCTGATAATAATTTTACAAATAATAGAATTATACCAACCAATGATATACCAGTAATCAATAATAAAGAAATTTTATCTCTGATATTAGAATCTTCATTAGAAACTGCATATTTATTAGGATTTATATTTTCTTTGAGACATGTGTTGCATATTCTGTTAATAAATATTCCACCTAAATTGATACCTATAGTTAGTTTTGAGAAA
>JAZLLM010000129.1:0-13363 GCA_045598145.1 Bacilli bacterium
CTTCGATTATGATTTAAATTATTTAAAATCATTTACTTTACCAAAAGGAATTGGACCAAGACATGGTTTAATTAACAATGATATTATTTATTTTGTTACTGAATATTCAAATGAAGTATATGCGTTAAATCAAGATAATAAAATTCTTAAATCTAGTAAGACAATAACTACAGATTGCATTTCTTATGGAGCAACTTTAATTATCAAAGATGACGTTGTATATTGTTCAAACAGAGGTGAAGAAACAATCACTTTGTTTGATATTAATACATTTAAATATTTGAAGAGTTATAAAGTATATGGAATACATTCTAGACATATGATTAATTATGAAGATTATATTATAACATTCAATAAGAACTCAGATAATGTTGTAATTATAGATATGAATAATGGAAAGAAAATTTTAGAATTTTTATATCCACAAGCTGCTTGTGGTTGTATTGTAAAATAATAAGGAGAAATAAATGAAGAGTCTATTTAAGTGGGTAAAACCAGTAATATGGATTCTCTTTATTATTTGCTTAATGCAAGTAATAGTACCAATTACATATTCATATGTACCTCAATTCATTAAGTATGTATTTGATTATGTAATTGAAGATACTGGAGCTTCTAATACATTGCCTAAATTTATTAAGGATTTTTTTGGAAATTATACAGGTGTTAAAGCTGCTGTTATGGTTGGCTTGATTTTAGCGATTTATCAAGGTTTAAGAGCTTTCTTAATGTTTATAAATGCATATAGTAAGAGTCATTTTACTGAACGAATTGCTTTCAATATTAGAACAAAAATTTATGAGCACATCCAAGATTTACCTCTTTCTTATCACAATACTGTAGATAGTGGAGATTTAATTCAAAGATGTACATCTGATATTGACACCATTCGTGGATTTTTATGTAATCAATTTCCTGAAATTTTATATATATTTGCATCATTCATTTCTGGTGCAATTCAAATGAGCGCAATTAATATAAAGATTACTTTAATTACCTTATGCTTAGTGCCTATTACATTTACTTCAAGTATCATATATTTTAAATATATGAGTAAAAAATTTGAAGAGGTAGAAGAAGTAGAAGCAAAAATGACATCTTGTATTGAGGAAAATGTCAATGGAGTTAGAGTAGTAAAAGCATTTAATAGAGAGAAATATGAAGTTGAAAAGTTTGATCAAAGAAGTACTAATTTTAAAAATCAGTCTTTTAAATTAAATAAAGCTATGGCTTTTTATTGGGGATTTAGCGACGGATTAACATTTTTGCAATATGCAATAACTATTGGTTTCTGTATTTATCAAGCGCAAAATGGTTTAATAGGTACAGGAGATATAGTTGCATGTACAATGTATATTTCTATGCTAGTATATCCAATTAGAAGTTTAGGTAGAATTATAGGTGACTTTGGAAAAGCTACTGTAGCTGCTAAAAGAGTTGATGAAGTACTAAATTTAGAAGATGAATATATAATTAATGGTACTGAAAAACCTGAAGTAAAAGGTAATATAGAATTTAATGATGTCCATTTTAAATTTATAGATAGTGATAAAGAATTATTTAAAGGTTTAACTTTTGATATTAAGAGCGGTGAAACAATAGCGATTGTTGGTCATACAGGTTCTGGTAAGTCGACCATAGCTAGTTTATTAGTAAGAATGCAAGAATATACTAGTGGTAGTATAAAAATTGACGGCGTTGAATTAAAAGATATAGATAAGCACTATATTAGAAATAATATAGGAATTGTATTACAAGAACCTTTCTTATATGCTAGAAGTATCTATGATAATATAAAAATTGCTAATAATAAATTAACTAAAGAAAATGTAACAAAAGCTGCACAAGTTGCAAGTATTGACAAAGATATTCAAACATTTGATGCAGGATATGATACTATGGTTGGTGAAAAAGGACAAACATTATCTGGTGGGCAAAAACAAAGAATAGCTATTGCTAGAATGCTTGTTTTAAACAAACCGGTAATGATTTTTGACGATAGTTTAAGTGCAGTAGATACTAAGACAGATCTACAAATAAGAAAAGCATTAAAAAATGAGAATGAAGATTTAACATCAATAATTATTACACATCGTATTACTACTGCAAAAGAAGCTAATAGGATTATAGTAATTGAAGATGGTATAGTAAGTGAAATAGGAACACACGAAGAATTAAGTAAAAAGGATGGTTTATATAAATCTCTTTGGGATATTCAAGGTGCGTTAGAAAGTGAATTCACTACTTTAGTTAAGAAGGAGGTGAATGGATAATGGATGAAAATGAAGAATTAGAGTTTTCCGATGAGAAGTTTTCAATATCAGTTTGGAAAAAGATTTTATCATTAGTATTTAAGAAAAAGAAAAACATCATAATCATGCTAATATCCGTTGTGCTATTAGGCTGTTTAGATGTTTTAAATCCTTTATTCTTGAGTAAAGTTATTGAGACATTTTTTGGAGAAAATCCTGACTTTTCTTTAAAGAATTTATACATTGGCATATTTGTGGGAATAGCAGTTGCATATGCAATTGTAATATTCACATTCATTTATACAGCAGGTGTTGTTGAAGTTGAAATAGGTCATGAATTAAGAAAAGAAGCTTTTGTTAAATTACAAGAACTTCCATTTGCATATTATGATAAGACTAAAGCTGGTTGGATTATGGCTAGACTTACTAGTGACTCTAGAAAATTAGCAGAAATAATTTCTTGGGGTTTGGTTGATATTGTTTGGGGTTCAGCTACTATGATAGGAATTATCATAATGCTTTATATTACATTTTGGCGTCTTGCAATAATTATTACTGTTTTAGCTCCTATATTATTATTAATATGTATGTATTTTAGAAAAACAATTTTAAAAGCATATAGAAAAGTTAGAAAGATTAATTCACAAATTACCGGTTCATTTAATGAAGGAATTTTAGGAAGCAAGACTACTAAAACATTAGTACTTGAAAAAGATAGAAATAATGAATTTAGAGATTTGTGTGGAAAGATGAAGTCACAATCTATTCGTGCAGCTATTAGAACATCAATATTTTGGCCTATAGTATTATTTACTGCATATATTGGTGTAGCAGTAACATTAGGTTTAGGAACTGGTTTTGTTTTAGGCAAAGTTGGTAGTGTTGTAATCACATCATCGGTATTATATTTGTTTATTAATTATACAACTATGTTTTTTGATCCTATTATGCAAATTGCTAGAATATTAGCTGACTTCCAACAAGCTCAAGCATCAGCTGAAAGAGTAATTAGTTTGATTGAAACTGAACCAGAAATTTTTGACACAAATGAGGTTATAGAAAAATATGGTTCATTCTTCGATGAAAAGAAAGAAAATTGGGAACAACTAGAGGGTGATGTAAAGTTTGAAAATGTAACTTTTTATTATAATGAAAAAGAAGTTATATTAAAGAATTTTAATCTTGATGTGAAGAAAGGTACGAGTGTTGCCTTAGTAGGAGCAACTGGTGGCGGTAAAAGTACAATTGTGAATTTAGTTTGTAGATTTTATGAACCAAAGTCAGGAAGAATTTTAATTGATGGAAAAGATTATAAGGATAGAAGTATGGCATGGCTACATTCTAATTTAGGTTATGTACTACAAACTCCATATCTATTTAACGGCACAATAAGAGATAATGTAAAATATGGTAAATTAGATGCTACAGATGAAGAAATTATCGAAGCATTGAAAGTTGTTAATGCTTATTCATTAGTTACAAAATTTGAGAATGGACTAGATACAAATGTAGGTGAAGAAGGTAATAAACTTTCTATTGGAGAAAAACAATTAGTAAGTTTCGCAAGAGCAATTATTGCTAACCCAAAGATTTTAATTTTAGACGAAGCTACTGCATCAATTGATACCGAAACTGAGAGTAAAATTCAAGATGGTATATCTAAACTTTTAACTGGTAGAACAAGTTTTATTGTTGCTCATAGATTATCTACAATTATTAATTCAGATTTGATTTTAGTAATCTCACATGGTGAAATTATTGAGCAAGGAACTCATGAAGAATTGCTTGCTAAAAAAGGTGAGTATTATAATTTATATCGTAATCAATTTATTGATGAAAGTACTGAGAAAATAATTAATGAAAAATAGTTGTGTTTTTATCTATAATCTTTGTTCAGGAAATGGAAGAATAAAAAAATATTTAAAGTACATTAATAAAGAATTATCAAAAGAGTATAGTGAAGTTATTCTTTACGAGACTAAGTCTAAAGAGGATTTAAAAAATATTCTTTTATTATCTGTGAATAAGTATGATTTAATAATTTTTTCTGGTGGAGATGGAACATTTAATAATGTAATTAATGTTTTAGCTCCACTAGATAATATACCACTTTTAGGATATATTCCCACAGGTACTATGAATGATATAGCTCATAATATCGGTATTAAAAAGAATATTAAGAAATCACTTGAGTTAGTTAAAAATAACAAAGTGGTTGATTATAATATATATAGAGCTAATGAAAGATATTTTGGATATGTTTGCGGATGTGGTACATATACATCCATTAGTTATGATATTAGCCAAAAGTTTAAAAGTCTTTTTGGAAGATTAGCCTATTGTATAAGAGCAATAAAAGATTTATTTAAGAAGAATTTAGTTAATGCAAATATTAATATAGATAATAAAGAAATAGTTACTAATACGCCTTTGATATTAATATTAAATTCTAAATATGTCGGTGGATTTAAGATTAACAAAAAATATTGTAGTAATAGTAATGATTTAGATATTATAATAATTAAAAAGGGATTTTGGAATTCTTTTAGAGTATTGTGGTTTTTAATTACTGGAGTAAAAAGAGATCATACAAAATTGTATGACCATTATAAGGGTAAAGATGTAATAATAAATACTAACGCAAAAATATTTAGTATAGATGGCGAAAGAGAAGAAACTAGTAATTTAAAAATTAGTTTTGAAAAAAGAATAAAAATATTATCAAAGTAGGTTTTTTATGAGAATTATAGCAGGTATACATAGAAGTAGATTATTAAGGACATTAGAAGGCGATAACACAAGACCAATGATGGATGTTATGAAAGAATCAGTATTTAATTGCATTGGTCCATATTTCGATGGTGGTAATGTTTTAGACTTGTTTGGAGGAAGTGGTGCATTATCACTTGAGTCTATTAGTAGAGGGGCAAGTCATGCATATATTTCTGAATTATCAAGAGATGCATATAAAGTAATTATGGATAATGTAAATGCATTAAAAGAAAACGATAAAGTAACAGTATTTAATATGGATTACAAAATCGCTTTGACAAGATTAAAAGGTATGAAGTTTGATTTAATATTTTTAGACCCACCTTATAGATTAAATATTATAAGTGAGATAGTAGATTTATTAGAAAGTTATGACATGATAAATAATAATGCGAAAATAATTTGTCACTATATAACAGGCAATCAAAGTTTATTAACTAATTATAAAGTTATTAAAAATTATAGTAAAGCAAATCATGAAGTTGCTATATATCAAAAAAAAGAAGACTTGTAGTCTTCTTTTATTTTATTTTCTTAACCATAGCTTTAACTAAATCACCATTATCTCCAAATAATTCCCAGAACATAATTCCTGCCATATTATTTTTTAATAAATAATCACATTTAGCATTTACGCTATTAACATCATCATATGTGATTGCTTCTTTATCGTTATACATAATTGGGGCTTGTGCTTTTTCATCCCAAAAATATGTATATCCTTCAAGTTTAACTATTTTCTTATAAGGGTATCCATGACCTTTATCGTCTTTATTGATTTGGACTGCCTTACCATAAAAAGCACAACCAATAACCATTTTTTCAATTGGGAATCCGCTCTTTGCATAATATTTAATTGCATCATCAGCTGATTCACTAGATTTTTCGCTTGCAAATAAATTAGTATGATGTGAGAAAGGTACATTATTTGGCCAATTCATATCATATGTCATTATATTTAAATGATCAAAATATTTAGCTAATTCCTTTAATTCTAATTTATCAGCACATCTATGTCCTGCACCTACGGCAGCTGTTAATAATAAGCCTGGTTTAACTGAATCTAGACCTTCTCTTAATCCTTTAACAAAAGCTGTAAAGTTAGGAGTATCTTCTTCTCTACATTTTGTTCCAGCTCCTGAAATTCCTGGATATTCCCAATCTAGGTCAATACCATCAAGATTGTATTTTTTTACTACTTCGATAATTGAGTTAATAAATAATTCTCTTGATTCCTTAGTTAAAACAGCATCACTAAAACCATCAGCTCCCCAACCACCAATTGATAATATAATTCCGAAACTTCTTTCCATATTAATGATATCTTCGAAGTGTTCTAAATGTTTGATAGATAATACTCCATTATCTATTAATCCAAATGAATAATTAATGTAATCGATACCTTCGTAGCATACTTCATCAAATGATCCACGTCTGTCATACATGTAAGCAAATATTTTTTTCATAAATTTTCTCCATTCCATATATATTATAGCATATAAAAAACAATAGTAAATTAAAATTTTAAGTAAACTTAAAACTTTAAAAATAATATTGCAAAAAAATATAAAAAGTGTTATAATCATATTGCATTAAAAAAGAACTCCCAGTAGCTCAGTTGGACAGAGCAACGGCCTTCTAAGCCGTGTGTCGCAGGTTCGAATCCTGTCTGGGAGGCCATGATAATTATAACTTTTGCCAGTATAGACAAAAGTTTTTTTCATTAGATTGTTATATAATTTATATGGGGTGCTGAATGAGTGATACAAATATAAAGTTAAAAAGAGAGTCCATAGAAAATTTAAAAGATTTAGCTAAGAAAGTTGTGTAAGAACTAAATTGAAATTGAACTTGTATTTGTAAATATTACAAAAGAAGATAATGTAGAAGTCTTATTATTGGTTTTTGAAAAATATTATTTTAGGAATTCTAGCTATACAGCATTAACTATACAATGTATAGATAATGGTATTAATCAAATCGCTTATGCTATAGGAACTGGTGGTGGTGAAGGCCTATTAAATATTAGTTTAGGATCAAATAAATCTATAGTAAGAAAAGCTAAAGATATATTAAAGCAACACGACTTTGTTGAATGCGATATGAATAAATAATTTAAAGCAGCATTAGTATGAAATAGTAAAGTTTTTGTGTCTACAAATACTTTACTATTTCAATTAGTAGTCTGCTTTTTTTTATTTTAAAATTGACTTTACAATAATATATAGTATAATAATACTAGATACTAAGCCATATTCATTAATGCCATGGAGGATAGTAAAATGAGAAGTAATTTTAAAATTGGTTCAATTGAATTATCTAGCGATTTCTTTAAAAGGTCGTCAATTGGGTTATGGGTACTTGAATTTGATGAAGGCAAAGAACCCAGAATGTATCTTGATAAAGACACATATGCTTCTATAGGACTTGATGACTCAATTAGCCCAGAAGAAACATATAAAATATGGTATAAAAGAGTACACCCTTCATATTTAATAGATGTCAAAAGAGCATTTAATGATATGATTAAAGGTAAAAAAATTGAGATTCAATATCATTGGGTGCATCCATCAGGAAATGAATTAACAATAAGATGTGGCGGTTGTAGAAACTTTGACTATAAAGATGGCATTCGCATAGAAGGATGCGAAGAAAATCTAACTTCTATTGTATTAGATGAATATCGTAAACAACAAGAATTAACAGATATTATTTCAGCTATTAGTTTAGATTATTGCTTATTAGCACATATAAATTTTGATACATTCAAGATAGATCACTTATCATCACACGCTAGCAAATATGGACTAGAAGCTTTGGAAAAAAATGATGATTATAATGAAAGTATAAAAATAATTTATAATTATGTAATTGATTTAGATAAACAAAATTTTATAGATAGTGTAAAGCCAGAAGTAATAAAAGAAAATATCAAGGATGGAAAAATATATACACTTCATTTTAAAATGAATGTTAATGGCGATATAGAAACATACCAAGTTAAGTTTTTCCAACACGAAAAGCATTTTAAAAATAATTGTTGTTTAATTGCTTTATCTAATGAAGAGGAAACAATTAGAAAAACTGATCAAGAAAAGGCAGTTCTTAGTGCATTAGGTGGTGACTTTGAGTCAGTAAGCTATATTGACCCTATTAATGGAAATGAAATAATTTATCGTATTAGTGATGATTTATTATTAGATAAAGAAATTTATAATGCACCAAACTATAATGATAGAATAATTAAGTTTGTTAATAAATATGTTTACGAAGAAGACCGTGAAAAGCTTCTCTTAGAGGCAAATTTAAAAACAGTAAAAGATAACCTTAATAATAATAATAATAATAATAATAATGTCTGTTTCGTTAATTTCCGTTATATCAAGAACGGCAATGCATTGTTTTATCAAATAAAATACGTATTAGTTAAAATTGATGGTTATAGCCATATTGTTATGGGTATGATTAATGTTGATGAAGAACGTAAAACTCAAGTAAAAGAAAAAGAAGAATTAAAAGAAAAGCTAGATATTATAAATGTATTAGCTGCTGATTATTCTTCAATATTTTATATTAATCCTAAAACAGATTTTGTAAAAATTAATTCAATTAGTGACGAGACTTATTCTAGATTTTCTACATTTATCGAGGCTACTAAATCATATACTGATGGATTTAATTTCTTCGTTAAACATTTAGTATATCCAGCAGATCAAGATTGGCTTTTAAAAAAGTGTAGTTTAGAGAATATTAACGACGAGCTAAAAAATAAAAAAGAATTTGCTGTTATTTTTAGAGCTAAAAGAGCTAGTGGAGTTCATTTTTGCGAGATGAAGTTTGTTAAAGCTGATGAAATAAATGATGAACCAACAGCTGTAGTAATGGGATTTGCTGATAAAGATACTTCTATTACACAATCATTTGTTAATAGAGAATTAGTAAAAGATTATGCATCAATCTTTTTAGTAGACTTAAATACAGACAAATATAAATTTGTATATCGTTCAGACAAATCAGGTTTTGCAGATGTTTCTGGTGGATGCTTTACAGACACTATCAAAGAATATACATCAAGGGTTGAAAAAGAATATCGAGATAGATGGTATAATTTCAGTGATATAAATTATATAAAAGAAGTATTAACAAAAGAAGACTCTATAGAATATGTATATAAACTAGGTGGAGTTGAACTTAAATGGAGAAGATGTAGCTTACATGCCGTTGAAAGAATTAATAATGTGCCTTCACTTATGATTATGACTTATTCTACATTAGATTATCAGAGTGCTTTAACTTATGAATTGAATCAAAAGATTGAAGATCAAAACAAAGAATTAGCATTAAAACAAATAGAGTTAGAAGAAGCATTGTTAAAGGCTCAAGCAGCATCACGTGCAAAAACTACTTTCTTAAATAATATGAGTCATGATATTCGTACTCCTATGAACGCAATTATTGGATTTACTAACTTAGCAATAAAACATATTGAAAACATAGATCATGTTAATAATTATTTAAATAAAATTTATCAATCATCTGAACATTTGCTTTCTTTAATTAATGATGTATTAGATATGAGTCGTATTGAAGCAGGTAAAGTTTCAATATCTGAGACTGACGAAAAATTATCAGATATAATACATACTTTAATGGATATAGTTCAATCAGATATTAGTTCAAAAAAATTGAATTTATTAGTAAACACACATAATATTAAACATGAAAATATAATATGTGACAAATTACGCTTGAATCAAATATTATTGAATATTATTTCGAACTCAATCAAATATACTAATACTGGTGGAACAATTTCATTTGTTGTTAGTGAAGAAGATTCAAATAATAATGATTATTGTAATTATAAATTCGTCATTAAAGATAATGGAATAGGAATGAGCAAAGAATTCTTACAAACAATTTTTGACCCATTCACTAGAGTTAATTCTTCAACTGTTTCAGGAATTCAAGGTACTGGTTTAGGTATGTCAATCACTAAGAGTTTACTAGAATTAATGAATGGTAGTATTTCAGTAGAAAGTGAAGAAGGTATTGGAACAGAAATAACTATTAATATATCATTTAGAAAGAGCTATATAGATAATGAAATGCTTGAAAAAGAATTTAAAGATTTACATTGTTTAGTTATTGACGATGATGAAGATTCATGCTTATATGAAACTAATATGCTAAATGATATAGGAATGATGTGTGAATTTTGTAATAATAGTGATGAAGCGCTTGTCAAAATTGATGAATGTGCAAAAGATAATCAATACCAAGTATTTTTTATTGATTATATAATGCATGATAAAAATGGCCTAGAAATTGCAAAAATAATAAGAAATAAAATGGGTAATGATGTAGCTATTTTTATCGTTACTGCATATGATTACTCTAATTTTATTGACGAAGCAATTAAAATTGGTGTTAATGGTTTAATTATGAAACCATTGTTTGTTTCTGATATTAATCGTAAATTATTAGATTATTATGAGATGAATAAACAAGATAGTGTATGCGAAACTAAAGATTATAAAATCAAAGGTAAGAAGGTATTACTTGTTGAAGATAATGAGCTAAATTCTGAAATTGCTATAGAAATTTTATCAGAACATAATTTGATTATTGATAGTGCTAATGATGGAATAGTTGCTGTAGAAAAAATTAAAAATGCAAAAGAAGGGGATTATGATTTTATTTTGATGGATATCCAAATGCCTATCATGGATGGATATGAAGCAACAAAACAAATAAGATTATTGAATGAAGTAGGAAAGAAAATACCTATTATTGCAATGACAGCAAATGCATTTGAAGAAGATCGTCAATTAGCATACAAGGCAGGAATGAATGATTTTGTTTCTAAACCTATTGATTTTGATGTATTACTAGATGTGATTAAAAAATATTGTTAATGTATGAAGAGAAGGCGAAATGTTGTCTTCTCTTTTTGTATATAACTTATATTTGAATGTATAAAAATTATGTGATAAAATATAGGTAAATAAAGGAGAATATTATGAAAATCGGAATCGTATTAGGATATAGATTAAATGATGACGGGACTAGAGCGCCATTACTTGATAAAAGATGTGATTTAGCAATTAAGTTTTTTAAAGAGTTTGGCCTTGATAAAATTATTGTATCGGGCGGAGTTGCAAACGAAAATACAAGTGTATCTGAAGCATTAAGAATGTATGAATATTTAGTTGAAAATGGAATTAGTAAAGATTTAATTTTATTAGAAGAAAAATCAATGACAACATGGGATAACTTAGAGTATAGCATGCAAATAGCTAGACCATATAAACCAGATACAATAGTAATTATTTCAACATATGACCATTACACATGGAAGTATAATACTGTTAAGATTTGTGGGGATGCTATTAATGACCCTAATATCAATATGATTTTTTATACAAAATCAGTTTTAGAATGTGAGGAATAATTATGAAAAGATTATCTAAAATTTTAATAATAATATTAACTTTAATAATTTTTATTTCAATACCTGTCAAAGCTGATGAAGAAATCACATACGTGTATGACGGGGAATATGGTTACCAAACAGTAAGTGAAGATATATATGAAGTAGCTGAAGGGGTAACTCATATTATTAATCATGGAACTGCTATTCATAACAATTCAAAAATGGAAAGTAGATTAACTCATATTTTTAGAGCTAATATAAAAGAAAATAGTAATTTAAAAGCAGTATCATGGTCTATCCAAAATGGTAATTATGGATTTAAAAAAGCAGGTATTTTAGATATTGCTAAAGATTATGAAAAGAACCATCCTGGATATATTGTTTTAGCTGGTACTAATGCAGATCAATTTTATACAGGCTTTGGTACAGGATTAGGTTCTAATGGTAGTGATTATTATTACCCTCAACCATATTATTCATTTATCGCTGATGGAGAGAATTGGTTTGTATATAGCCCATATGCAAATTGCCAAAGTGTTGCTGGATTCAAAAATAATCGCGACGATGTTCAAATTATTTATGGTGCTAGAAGTGTTAAAGGATTATACATACATATATATAATGAACAGGATGAAGAAATTGGAATTTATAAAGCAACTGATTTAAATTTATTTGATGCTTTAAACGAAGGTGAGACTACAGTTTTATCAACTTTAAAATTAGAATATGACCAACTTGAAGACATCAATAAAGAATCAAACAATGGATTCTTTGTTATTGAAAATCCTGATTTAAGTTATGTAAGTAATTCAGTTGAATGGAAATGGAAAGATACAAATGTAAATGCATTCTTTGGAAAAGGCACAATTTCAAAAATAGAAAGAAATTCTTTACATTTAAGTGGCACACAGTTTGCTATTGAAACTACTGATGAGAGTTTAAAGAGTGCATTAAGTGTTGGTACTTATGTAAAATGTCAATATGAATATGATGATGACTTTGCTAATATTAAAGAAGCTACTGGTTTTCATACTGTACAAATTTTAGATGGAGTTCCTCAAGATGTAGCTAATGGTTATAATACACCTAATTATCCTAGAAGTATTTTTGGCTGTGATGATAAGGGTAATGTATATCTTATTGCTACAGAACACTCTACAGGACCTAAAGATGGTATGGCTGCTCAAGAAATCAACGCAATGATGCTTGAATATGGCATCACAATGGCTTTTCAATGTGATGGCGGTGGATCAGTACAATCAATATGCAGAGATGAAAATGGTGTGTTAGATTATGCACAAGATCCATATGAAGGTTCATTTAGACCAGTGCTTACCGCGTCTTTAATTGTAATGAAGGTTGAAGAAATCACATTTAAAGCAACAGAAATAACTTCAGACTCAGCTACTTTATTAATTGATGATATCAATAAAGAATATGGAGATTTAAAATTAAAGGTTACAGCACCTGGATATAATGAAGTATTTGATGTTGTAGAAGGAAAAGTACATATTGAAGGTTTAGCAAAAGATACTAAATATGTTTGCTCAATAATGATTAATAAGAATGGAGAATATAAAGAAACTTATATTAAAAATTCTTTCAGAACATTGCAAACAATACCATATATATCAAAAATGATAATTAATAAAACAAATGATGGTGAGTATAAACTTGAGTTTGAATTTGTTGATAGTGATAAGGTATGTTTAAAAGCAAGTGTAATCATAAATGGTAAAATATATGGTATTAATTTTAAAGATGGAAAAGGTACACTTGATATAAATAACACTTATAAATTATTAAATATGTATTTTGAATTTGATTGTCAATTTACAGATACAAGAGAGTTAATTAAAAATTACGATGTCAATAAATTCTTTGATACTATTAATTATTTAGA
>JAZLLM010000130.1:0-7382 GCA_045598145.1 Bacilli bacterium
TATCAATATTAAATGAATTAATAAAATCATATTTACTTTTATATTTAGTATATATATTTTTAATCTTTCTTATATTATATGCTTTACTTTTTTTAATTAATACTTCAAGTATCTCAATTATTAAAAAGATCATTGAAGCAATAAAAAGACATAAATATCTATTTTTAATCCCCTTAAATAATTCTTTGTAATAAGAAGCATCTATAAGTTCTATAGTTATCAAAGTAATTATTAAAATCAAAAATAATAAATATATAAGTGCAATCCTTTTCTTTATAACTATTGATGATATAAAAATACTAAGCCCTAAAGATAAAGAACAATATGTTAAAACCATAAAATCCATATTCCATACCCCCATTAAGTTTAGTATAGCATACTGTTTTTTTATTAACAAACAAAACAAAAAAGGGATAACTTTTAACTAAGTTATTCCCTTTGTTTTTTATAAAATTATTTAACAATAATATGTTGTTCTAATAATTCTCTTAATTTTTCTGCGGTAATAGCTATTTCAATTCTACCGCCAACAGTAACAGAGATATTACCTGTTTCTTCACTGACAACTATAGTTATTGCATCACACTTTTCAGAGATACCAATAGCAGCACGGTGTCTTGTACCTAAATTTTTAGGTATATCATAACGGTCAGTTGAAGGATAAAAAGCACCAGCACACATAATAGAGTTCTTTCTTATAATAACTGCACCATCATGTGTAGGTGTACCAACATAGAAAATTGTTGATAAAATTTCTTGACTTACATCACAATTTAAATTAATTGACTTTTCGATATAAGAATCTAAACTATCTTTGCACTCAATTGTAATTAAAGCACCTACTTGTCTTTCAGACAAAGAAACAGATGACTTAACTAAGACATCAATAAGCTTTTGTTTTTCTTCTTCTGTAGAGAAATTTCTTGTATTAACATTTTCATGCAAACTCTTATCAAATATATGACGTATTTCTTGATTATATATTATTATAATAGCACCTAAAATCCAGAACAATACATATTTATAGATAAATAGTATTATATTGAAATTAAATACTAAGGCCACAGCATAAATTCCTATAGCAATTAAAACGACTGTGACTAATCTTTTAGCTTTTAATTTTATCTTTAAAGCTCTTAAAACTATAACAATTAAAGCAGTTGACAATAATATATCAACCACTTCAGTGATTATACCCCATGTAGAAAAGTCATGTGTAATATCACTTATTTTGGAAACAAATTCATTCCATTGAGTAGTAATAATATCTTTCATTTTTATTCCTCTTATCTATCTATAATTTCTTTTAATATTGCTGCATGATCTTCATCTATAGCACAACTTAGAAAATATTTTACAACATCTTCATTACTTTCGTCAACTACATAATCAATAACTGAGCAATTATTTTCATCTACTAAGTTAAAATCAGCTCCGTTTTCGACTAACAATTTAATAGCTTCTAAATTACTTTCGCTTACTGCCAAATGAAGAGGAGTCTCTTCAAAGTCAGAAGGTAAACATACATCACATTTGTATTCAATTAAAAGCTTTAGTGCATCAAGATTATTTTTTAATATAGCTAAATGAATGGGCGCATTATTGTTATCATTAGCTAAATTAGGATTTACTCCACTTTCTAAAAATAATTTTAAAAGTTTCATATCATTTAATTTAATAGCTAAATGAAGTAATGTTGAACCATCACTATCTTGCCTGCTAATCTCGACTTTTTCTATGATTAATTTTTTTAATCTTGCCTTTAAATACCTATAAGTGTACTTTTGGCTTTTAAGTAAAGACATGTATTCTTTAATACTATGTTCATCTGTAGTATTATTTAACATCTTTTACACCTTCTGCGATTTGTTTAACCTTTTCACTATAATCATTAATAAATTCATTAATAAATAAT
Source organism: Bacilli bacterium (assembly GCA_045598145.1). GTDB lineage: Bacteria > Bacillota_I > Bacilli_A > ML615J-28 > CAG-698 > RGIG3506. The sequence continues at coordinate 1,916 of JAZLLM010000130.1, forward strand.
ATAGAACATGGGAAATTAGAATGAGCATATGTTCGATATGAATTTAAAATATCGCAACCAAAATCACTTGGAGCGTTATACACAATAACCCCATAATTCTTATTATGATGTTGAATAATTAAGTCAATATCTTTATATTTACCCAATACCTTAACTTGATGTCTAGATAAAGATTGTGATAATCTCTTACATAATTCATCGTTAATTGGTGTTATTGCACTTTCTTTCGCTTCAATATTATTTAATAATCTAAGTAGTGGATATTTATCAACGTTTGAAGTCTTAATATCTAACTCATCAATTACTATTAAACCTTTTTTAGCGCATAACAATCTTGAGAATAAGTTCATACTTTCATTATCGTCTTGCTCAGCAAAATATTCTTTTAATTCCACAATATTATAATCAGCATCCCACTCAAAAGCATTTCGTAAATCACACATATTAATTTGATTAGTTAAAACTGAATATATATCATTATTACTAAATCCATCATTAAACAATTTATCACTTAAATTATCAAATAGACCTCTTATATTAGAAATTGATGTCGTATAATAATTAATCTTAATATCGTTATTTAATTTAATTACTTCGTTTCCTTTATAAGTAATCAATGAATATATTTCATCAATATAAGAAGCATCACTTACACGATATGCTTTATTTTTTTCATTATCACTATAGAAATTACCACTAGCTCTTGACATATTATTTAATAATTCTAATGGAGTTTTAGTAAATCTATATTTTAAATCAATGATAGCAGACTTTTTGATCTTACTAAATACATCTTGAGAAATTGAATAACGAATATCATTTAAACCAGCAAAAATAATTTGTGGCGCATTCATAAGAATTGAGTACTGATCATATGATAATAAATGAGCATCATCAACTAATACTAAATCAAAATAAGCAGGATTAACAAATAAATTAACCATCTTTGTATCCATTAAATATAAATATTTACTATCTTGGGTTTTATTAAAATAGTTCATATAATTAAGTGATTTTAATGAATTAACAAATGTATTATTATCTCTTTCGATTTTAATCTTGTCGATATTCAAATTGCAAACTTCGTCTTCCCACTCAATAATATCAGTAAGTAATTTATGATAACCCTCACTATTTACTATTTCTGGGTGGTCCTTTACAAACAAATCATATAAATATGAGTAGAAGGCATTCATAAATCTACCTTCAAATGTTTCATTATCGTGATATACAATATATCTATTCAATTCATATAAACGCTTACTATCTAATACCTTCATCGCATCAGCTACTTTTAAATAAATAGTTAATTCGTCTTCAGCTTCAGAAAGCGAATCTATAAGGTCTATATCTTCTTGCATATCATTATAATAGAATTTTGCTACTCCCTCTTTAAATACTTTTGAATAATCTTTAATCAATTCATTTACTTTTTCGCAAAGTTCATAGCACTTATCTAATAAATCAACTAATTCTTTCTTATTATATATATCTAAACTAGATTTAATACCATCATTGTCTTTAAAGATATTCATATATAAATCAAAATGCAAAATCTCATTAGATATCTTTTCAATATCTGTATTATATCCATTAAACATTTGACCAAATAAAACTTTATATTTTTCGTTTCTCTCAATTAATGTTCTTGTGATTACTAAATCCTTGATACGATTATCTAATATTAGATATTCTTGATATGGTACATAAGATAATTCACGTCTAATTATCTTACTCATACTTTCTTGAATACTTATAATTTTCTTGCAGTATTCTGTAATACTAGCTATTTCTTGAATCATTTCTTGTAAATTAGCATTTTCTTTTTTATGTAAGCCAAATGAATACAATTCTTTGAATAAATCTTTTATCTTTACATAAGATACTGAAAAAATAATAAATGGTTTTATAAATTCTTCTAAAGCAGCTTCATTTAAAGAAGTTAAGTTCTTAATAAGTTTATTACGTATATTATCATCTTTAATTGCATGTAATAAATTATTGAATTCATCAAATCTCTCAACTGCATTCTCTTCAGATGGGAATTCACTTAAAGTCAATTCATAAAATCTAGTAAACAAAACATCAGTAGTCGCTGAAATCTCATTTAATCTTTCTAATTTCTCAATTAATTCATCGCAACTAACATTATGAAACTTTTCATTCTTTTCTTTTCTCTTTTTCAAGAAAACAATATTGTTCTCCACATTATTTAAATCAGTAAAATGTTGAAGGTATAGTGTAGTTAATTCAGCGTATTCTTCTAATTTATTAAGTGTAGCTACAATCTTTTTTCTAATTCCTGAACTATTTTTTTCATCAAGCCAACTCTTTGGAACTTTTGATTTTCCAAAGAATATGATAAATGGTACGATTTGCTCAATGGTTTCTGTATCTTTATAACCAACCTTAACACCAATCTTATCACGCATCTTACCAAAATTATATTCGCAATCACTAATTACTTTTTTAATATCATCTAATTCAGTTATTAAATGTTTGTTATTTTTTAAGAAGTTATTAATTCTATCTGTAGTATATGCTTCATCTTCATTTTTATATTTTGAAAGTAATAAATTAATTGAATAATGACTGTCTATTTCTGATAAGTATTCAGTATTATATTCTTTAGAAAGCAATGATTCTTTATTTCTTGCATCATTTACTTCATTTTCTAATTTAGGGAATAAATTTACTGCTTTTTCGTAATATACTAATTTCTTTTTACGGTAGTCCTTAATATCATAACTCAACCAAGATTCAGGTATATTATCCTTATCAAGTTGACGATAATTATTAATGATATTTCTAAAATATGCATAGTTAGAAATAGTATCGAAATGATAATCTCTTTCTAAGTTATTTTTATTTTCAACTAATTCCTTATAACTTGCGCTTAAATTATGTAAGATATCTAAGATTTCTTCTTTTCCTGCACTATTCTTTATAGGGATATTATTAAATTTACTTTCTTTAAAGCTTTCTAACTTTGACAAATTTTGGTCAATAGTTTTTAAAGCAATATTAATTTCTTCAGCGTCTAAACGATATAAATTCTCAATACCTTTTAATGCAATTTTATCTAAATTATTTTCTACATCTTTATATTCTATTAAACCTTTTAAGACATCGATAAAATAAAAATTTTGAATTCTTTCATAAAGAAGTTTAGAATAATCTTTAACACCATCATACTTAGTTTCTAATTCACCCTTTACGATACTATCTAATAAAGGACCTTTACTTATGGAAGGTTTTTTAATATGATGTAATTTTAATGGATTATCTAAATTACTAACTAAATAATCTAAATTTTTGCTTGCAAAAAAAGACTCAACTTCATCTAAAGTTTCTTTACAGTTAGAAACATATAATATCCTCTTGCCATGGTAAATACCATTAGCTGCAATATTTTCCAATGTTCTAGTTTTGCCAGTTCCTAAAATACCACTGATAGCAAAGCTATTTCCATATGCAGACTGCTCAAGTGCAGCCCTTTGGTTTTGATTTAATGAAGTGATTTGACATATATCACTTTCTTTTCTCACATCAAAACCACTAGTAATAATATTTAAGCTTGGTCCATCTAAACTTAGTTTTTCACTATATAACATTTCATTTGAAATATATGTATTTGCAATTGTTAAGTAAGATTCTAGTCTTAAGTTAGCCTTTTCTTGTTTAAATGATTCAATACAAAAAGTATCAAGATTATAAATATCTAGTAATTTATCTGATTGTGAATCATTAAATTTCTTATATGTTGGTAAATATGGATTTTCTATAGGATTTGATATCATTTGAAAATATATACTATTATCATAAAAATACATATTTACAGGTATTAAAATAATTGGAGTGAAAAATTCTTTATATCCTTTTCTTTGAACTAATAAACCATACGTAATAAATAATTGTTTACTTCTATCTTTATTTACTAATGAGGCAAAGTAATAATAAGGTATCTTTCTCTTTAATTCTTCTTCGTTAATTAGGCTATTACCAATACCTTTATTTTGAATATCGAAATAAGTAAGATCATCATAGCTTACTAATTTCTTTTTTAGTAATTTTTGTAATTTACTGGGATTTACATTTCCAAGTTCTAGATAATAATTATCTGTAAAAACATCTTTCAAATGAAAATTATCTTTAGACAAATTAATTCTATTTTGAAAAACAGCCATAATCTTACTCCTTTCCGATTATTTTGCATACTTATGCATTATCTATTATAACATTTTTTGATTTTAATAACAACTTAAAAAAAGAAAAAAAGAATTGATGGATTATATGAATAATGGTATAATTTATAAACGGGAGAAGAAATATGAATAGAATACATTTTTTAAACACAGTTTGGAGCGATGCAATTCTGTTAGAAAGTAATGGTAAATATGCTTTCGTAGACACAGGTAAAAAATTGTATTACCCAATGATTAAAGATTATTTAACTAAATTAGGAGTAAAAGAAATTGAATTTATTTTCTTAACACATTTCCATAATGACCACTATGGTTCAATTCCATTTATTTTAGATGATTATAAAGTTAAAAAAGTCTATTTAAGAGCATATAGTGGGCATGATGGTACAAGTGGTGATGGTACATTTGCAAGCGACGAATATCACATTAATGAATGGAATACTTATATATCTATAAGAAACAAATGTGATTCATTAAGTGAATTAGTTATGATTGACGAAAATTTAAATGAACTTGACTTTGGGGATTTTCATTTTGATATATTAGCTAATACTGAAGTAATTAACAAAGTATACAATGACGAAAGCCTACCATATTATCACATTGATAAACTAAATGAAAATTATGATTGTGTATCACTATTTACAAGATTAAATGGAATAAATATCTATTTAGGTGCTGATGTAACAAATTGCGAGAACTCAATAGAATGTATGGACCGCATTAACCTTAAAGAAATGACTAGAATAATGAAAAAATATGATATCAATCATGTTCATATTTATAAAACTAGTCACCATGGAGTTCATGATAGCACTCATCCTGATATTGCAAATTTAATGAATCCTGATTATTGTATAATTACAAATACAGACAGATGGTTAGATAGATATCCAACAGTTAATTGGTTAAAAGAAGCTAATAAAGATACAAAAATATTAAAGACTGATTTTTATCAATATGTCTTTACAATTACAAATGAAGGCGTAATCAAAGTTGAAACTATTGACTTAAAATCACTATTTGATGAATAAAAAAAGAGTCATTCAATATGCTTGTTTGCATTATAAAAAAGGAATAAATCTAGAAAATGATTTATTCCTTTTATTTAAATTTTTTTATAAAAAATCCTTATTTGCAAACGGGTGATGAATAAATAACTAATAATAGTTATTTATTCATTAGAGCGTCTCTAAAACGTATAGTTTTACGCGTTTTTATAGCCTTTTCAATGAAAATAAGGACTTTATCGTATTTATCAT
>JAZLLM010000131.1:0-8270 GCA_045598145.1 Bacilli bacterium
TAAAGAAGTGAAACATTTTAATTTTAGGTTATTATTTTGCTTTACTTTCTATGTTCCAAAGTATTATAACAATTTTACAACTATAATTAACATAAATGGAAAAATAATAACAAAAAAAATGGTGTCAAATTATAAAAACAAAATAAATATTATACAAAATATTATTAATAGAGCAGGATATTTAAAATATTTTTTGAATAAATATAATCAAGGCGATTTATATAGACGTCAATCTTTAGATGAGTATAAATTCTTGACTAAAAAATAGTATTTTGCATATAAAAGCACATAGTTATCTAATATAGATATGTATGTGCTTTTTATTGTAATTTTAGGTATTTTGTAGTATAATATAAATATATAGAAAGTGTGAATTATTAATGAATATTTTAATAGTAGGAGATATTTATTCTAAACTTGGAAGAAGTAGTTTAGAAAGAAATATTCAAAAGTTAAAAGCAGAAAAAAACATCAATTTTATTATTGCAAATGGTGAAAATACATCTCATGGCAAAGGACTTAATGAGAATCATTATAAATGGTTAATGGATCAAGGTGCTAATGCTGTTACACTTGGTAATCATAGTTATGATAATAAAGCTATATTTAGATATATAGATAATGTAAATAATTTAGTTAGACCTTATAATTTGCCTAGCAATTATGCTGGTAAAGGATATAGTGTTATTAATTATAATGGTATTAAGATTTGCATTTTCCAAGTAATGGGACAAGTATTTATGAAGAATGAAAATTTATCTAGTCCCTTTGAAGCAGCTAATGAAGTATTAAATAATGTTAAAGCTGATATGTATATATGTGATTTTCATGGTGAAGCAACATCTGAAAAAATTGCTTTTGGATTATATTTTGATGGAAAAATTAACATAATTTTTGGTACTCATACTCATGTTGCTACATCAGATTTAAGAGTACTACCTAAAGGAAGTGTCTATATTACTGATGTTGGTATGACAGGTCCATTAGATGGTGTTATAGGTACTAAAGCAAGTATTATTATTGATAGATTTATTAATAATAGTCAAAATATATTTGAACCACAAGATGAAGGAAGTTCGCAATTTAATGCTATACTTGTAGATATAGATGAAAAAACTAATAAAGTGAATAGTGTGAAAGCTATTAATATTTTTGAATAGAGAAGATTATGGAAAGTAGTAAGTATTATTTGTTATTTAAAGAAGGAAATATAAGCTCTTCTATTTTAGACGAGAAATTAAAAGATGTTTCATTTGAAGATCATTATTGGCATATGGCATGCTTAGCTAAATATTATGAGTCTATAAATGATAAATATTTAGAAAAAGCAGCATTAGGAAAATTATGTGATTTAAATTATGCATATGCATCATTGATATATTTTGAGAAGCTAGAAGTTTTGCCTTCAAAATTCAAGCAATATACAAAAGCTTTTTCAAATAATATGAAAGATGATTATATAGAAAATAGAATAGTTTGGTATAACAAGAGTGAAAAAAAGGTTAATGTTAAAAGCTTTATACTTTATGGTTCAACTTCCATATTAGTTATACCTTTAATGTTTTTCTTAGTCTATGTTTGTAAGTGTACTACTGACCTTGCAATGATTATATCAGTAATATTCTTATTAGCTACACAATTTATTTTTAATCCTTTTATGAGTAAAAGGAAGATCGATAAGAATGCATCGATAATTGATAATAAATTAAGAAATTACATGAATTATTATGAGCGTTTTGTACCATTATTAAAGAATGAAAAATATATAGCATTAATTAAGGCTAAAAACGAATATAAGAGAGAAAAAATAATAGAAGATATTAAAAAAACTCTTTAGGAGAAAATATGTATAATACAAGTGTTCCATATATGGAAACAGAAAGGTTAATATTAAGAGAAACCAAACCAAGTGATTTCAAAGATATGTTTGAATATGCACACTTACCTTATATTGGACCAGTAGCTGGTTGGGCACCACATAGAACTTTAGGTGAGACCCGTGGAGTATTAAAACTTTTTAATGATAAAAAGTCTTATGGTCAATTAGGAACTATTGCAGTTATTTGGAAAGAAAATAATAAGATGATTGGTACGGTTGAATTACATACCTTTATAGCTGGCTTTAAAGCTGAACTAGGGTACACTATAAATCCTGAATATTGGGGAAAAGGTATAGCAGTTGAGGCTAGTAAAAAAGCACTTGAATGGGCTTTCTGTTTATTAAAATTAAAAAGAATCGAATGTTCAACATTTGTTGAAAATGAGAGATCAATAAGAGTATGTGAAAAACTTGGTTTAACATATGAAGGAATTAGAAAAAAAGCATATCAGTTATATGATGGTTCTATTCATGATTTGAAATGCTATTCATTAACTGATGATGAATATTTTAGTAAAGAATATCAAAATAAATTAAAAGGAGATAAATAAAAATGGGATGTAATCATGATTGTGAACATTGCAGTTCAAAATGTGGAGATAATAAGAAAAAGAGCTTATTAGAAAAGCCAAATAAATATAGTAGTGTTAAAAAAATTATTGCTGTAGTTAGTGGAAAAGGTGGAGTAGGTAAATCAATGGTAACAGCTTTACTTGCTTCTTTAATGAATAAAAGAGGCTATAAAACTGGTATTTTAGATGCAGATATTACAGGACCATCAATCCCTAGAATGTTTGGAGTTACTCAAAAAGGACAAGGAACTAGTGAAGGATTACTTCCATCACCTTCTAAAAATAATATAAAAATAATGTCTAGTCATTTATTACTAGAACATGATAATGATCCAATTGTTTGGAGAGGAACCTTAATTTCAGGATTAGTTAGACAATTCTGGACTGATGTCATTTGGGAAGATGTAGACTACTTATTTGTTGATATGCCTCCTGGAACTGGTGATGTTCCTCTTACTGTTTTCCAAAGTATAGGAGTAGATGGTATTATTATTGTAACTAGTCCACAAGAATTAGTTCAAATGATTGTTGAAAAAGCATGCAAAATGGCTAATATGATGAATATACCAATTATTGGTATAGTGGAAAATATGAGTTATATTGAGTGCCCTGATTGTAAAAAGAAGATTGAAGTATTTGGACATAGTACAGTTGACGCTATCGCATCTAAGTTTGGTTTGGATGTATTAGCTAAAATGCCAATTGATCACGTACTAAGTGAATTAAGTGATAGAGGAAATATAGAAGATGCTAAACCAAATTATTTAGATAAAGCATTAGATACATTAGAAAGCTTACCAGTTAATGTATTAAATATAGCTGTTCCAGTTGATGATGATAAAATTACAAATAATTTAGAAGACGCAAAAGTATTTTTTGTTTATAATATAGTTAAACAAATGGTTGTAGGTGGTCATAAGGCCATTGTTGGAAGTATGACAGAAATATATCCAACATTAAAAGAACATCAAGTTCATACTATTCTTTGTGATAAAGTAAATCCAAAATTCTGTACTATATTAGAAGAAGATGGATTTGAAGTTTTTGTTGATTGCAAAGGCAATCCTTTAGATAATGTACAAAAGTACTTATCTATGGAAGATGAAGATGACGCATGTGATGGAGATTGTGAACATTGTTCAAGTAAATGTGATCATCATGACCATTGTGATTGCGGCGATGATTGTAGTTGTGACTGTGATGATTGCAATGAACAAAATTGTGATGGAGATTGTGAATATTGCAAATCTAAATGTAAATAATACATATATTAATTTGAATAAAGCAAATAATGATGCTTTCGTATGCAATAATATCAAAGAGGTTGGACTAAATAATCCAATCTCTTTATTATTTATTACATCACTAAATAATTTATCAGAAGAAAGTATAAGAGAGTTTGGAGTGGGTACAAATTTATCATATTTTAAAGCGATTAGTAGTAACGATAATATATCAAATTTAATAGATAAAGCTACTATTAGTCAATAATTTGTTATAAAAAGTTATTAAAAGAAAAGATATATTAATATTTAAATGATAATGTAATATTATAATAAATTGAGACCTCCATTATTGAAGTATGACAACTTATTAAAGAAAGAAGACAATTTTTTTACGTTATAATAAGGCTATAAAAAAACTGGGGGTGGCCCCCAGTTATTTTATAGGTGTTCAAAACCCCCACAAATTTAAATGCTCTCTTAAATAAAAATCTATTTTTATTATAAACAATAAATTTAAGGAAACGTATTTATTAAAAATTTTTATACAATAACATCGCATATTGAATATATTTTAATTTTATTTAAATATTCATCTTCTAAAGGTAAATAGCTATTTATGAAATTATTATATTCTTCAGTTGATAAATTTCTGTTTTTAATTCTTACTAATTGGTCATTTTCATTAACAAACAAGTAAGCAATAGATTTAACTTTATTTCTAAAATATGGATGTGATGAATACGCACCTTCTAATAATACTTTATTGTTTTTAAGAATTAATTCTTTAGTAAAGTATGTTTGAGTGTGCACATCAAAAACTTTTATATTAATTTTTGTTAATCTATTTCTCCACGCATCTATTACCATGTCAAGAGTTTCATTTACCAATTCGTAATTGATTACTCCACCTATTTCTTTTTTTCTTTCTTCAGTGATTTGAGCTAAAGGTAGATAAAAATCATTCATATCAATTATTGTATAAATATCTCTAAAGTTTTTGGCTAATGTAGATTTACCACTAGCTGTTTTACCTTCCAATGCAATAATTGAATATGGGTTTTGTCTTTTAATAAAATTAGCTAATTGAATTTTTCTAAGTTCAAGATTTAAATAATCTTTATATACTAATCTATATCTAGGTTCATAAGTCTCTTCATAATATGTTGAATGGTGAATAGGCTTAAAATTATAATCCTTGTAATCATCTTTAGGTAAGTATTTAGCTAAGTTTGCTTTTAAATTTTCTTCTGTTTCATCTTCAATTAAAGAAGAATAATAAAAAGCATTTGTTAAATATTCAAGATTATAAGAATAGTCATCATTGATTTCAATAAAAGGAAAGATATTTAATCTTAAATAATTTTCACTAACCCATTCATAAATGTCATCATATCTATGAGTGACTGGAATATCCATAATTTCCTTTAATAATCTGTCTTTGATTTCGTCTTTTGATAATTTAAACCCTAAATGTTTAGGGCCAAGAGTGCCTTGATAAATGAGTTTAATTTTATCTTGGTTTTCCATGTTTGGATATTTTTTGTTATGAAAGTCTAAAAATATTGTATTTGTTTTTTCCATTTTTATACCTCTATTTGTAAATTATTATAGCATTAAAATTATAATATGTCATTAATAAAGTTTATGAAAGCGTAACAATTAATAGAAAAAAAAGAAATAATGTGATATAATACTATAGGAAAAATGGTGAGCCTATGAAACATAATATTGTTAGAAAAGAATTTAGTAAATATAATGCACCATCATTAGTTGATGCACGAAAAAGAATGAAACGAAGTACAGAAAATATTATTTATACTTTAGATGATAAATATAAATGTTTAGGTACTAGCAAAAAATATATGGTTAAAACATATGGATGCCAAGGTAATATTGCGGATAGCGAAAAAATCAAAGGCATTATGGAAAGTATGGGATATACTGAAGTATTTGATGAATACGAAAGTGATGTGCTATTTTTTAATACTTGTGCTATTAGAGAAAACGCTGAAAATAGAATATATGGTGAATTAGGTAGATTGCACAATCTTAAATTAAATAATCCTAATATGCTAATTGCTTTATGCGGTTGCATGAGCCAAGAAGAAGTTACTGTAGAAACAATTAGAAAAAAATATCCACAAGTTGATATCATATTTGGAACTCACAACATATATAAAATTCCAGAATATATTTATGATGCTTATACATCAAAAGAAAGAGTTGTGGAAGTACTAAGTTATGAAGGTGATATTATTGAAAATATCCCACTAAAAAGAGGCAGCAATATTAAAGCTTGGGTTGATATTATGTATGGATGTGATGAATTCTGTACATATTGTATAGTACCATATACAAGGGGAAAAGAAAGAAGTAGACGTCCTAACGATATAATTAATGATGTAAAAGAATTAGTTAGTAAAGGTTATAAAGAAGTAAATTTATTAGGCCAAAATGTAAATGCATATGGTAAAGATTTTACAGATTTAGATTACACATTTGCTAATTTATTAGAAGATTTAGCTAAAACTAATATTCCTAGAATTAGATATACTACTTCTCATCCAAGAGATTTAGATAAAGCAACTATGGATATAATGGCTAAATATGATAACATTATGCCTCATTTGCATTTGCCAGTACAAAGTGGTAGTGATGTAATTTTAAAAAGAATGAATAGAAAATATACAAAAGAGATTTATTTAGAAAAAATAAATTATTTAAAAAGCGTTGTACCTGGACTTGCATTAACTACTGATATAATAGTGGGATTCCCTGGAGAAACTGATGAAGATTTTGAGGAAACTCTAGACTTGGTAAGAAAAGCAGAATTTGAAGGTGCTTATACATTTATTTATTCAAAGCGTAAAGGAACTCCTGCTGCTACTTATGAAAATCAAATTGATCCAAAAGTTAGTAAAGCTAGATTATTAAAATTAAATGAATTAATTAATGACGGATTCGCTAAAGGTAATAAACGTTTTGAGGGTGAAGATGTTACTGTATTAGTTGAAGGCTTTAGTGAAGGTAATAGTGAAATGTTAACAGGATATACAAAGCACAATAAATTAGTTAATTTCAAAGGTGATGCTAGTATAATTGGTGAGTTTGTGGATGTCCATATTACTAAAGCTTATTCATGGCATTTAAAAGGCGAAATAAAAAAATAAAACGATATCAAATGTGATAATTATCACATAGATATCGTCTTTTTTTATTTCAAGAATATTTTGCCAAATATAGGTCTTTTAGATTTGTGTATTGCATTTTTTGGACAAACTTCAGCGCAACACCAACATCTAATGCAATTTATTGGTTTAAGATTTGGATTTTCTTTTGGTTTAATTTGCATAGTTTTTTCTGGGCAAATCTTTGCGCATTCACCGCATTTGATACATTTCTCTTTATCAATTTTTGGATGTTCTAATAAAATATTTCTAAATATTTTGTGTTTCATTATACGAAGACCAAATGATGATAATGAATCTTTAGGAGGATCAAATTTAACATCTTCAAAATCTGATAAACTATTACCTTTGATTTCAATTTTATCTAAATCACTTTCACCATATCCTCTTTCATTAGCAATTTGAGTTATATAAAGTTTAGAATAATCTAATTTAACAAGCTCTAAAGCGACTCTATCAGCACTTACTGCATCTGTTGATGTAATAATAGCATTTGCCTTTTTAGCCTTACCACCAGTACTTGGACCTTCGCCTTCTAAACCAATAATGCCATCACAAATGTGGATTATAGGTTTATCTTTCATTGATTCTAAAAACGCACCATATAAGTCATTAATTGCATTTCCAAACTCCAAAGGATTACTAGCTTTAGTGTGCCATGCTGATTTATTTAAACCATATATTAAACCAAAAAAGTTTTTTAAAGCACATGTCATATAAGCTAATGTATGAGTTTTAATCTTTGGAAGATTAATCAAACAATCACATTCAACCATTTGTCTTGATACTTCAAATGTAGAATATGTTTTAGCATTTGAATTATGAATTGTGGTAAAATCATCTCCTGTAATAATTGTTGCATTATGTTTAATAATACAATCATACAAACCACATTTTTTTAATGTGAAGGTAATATCTCTTACAGCGGGGTTATCACCTACTACAATCTTGTCAGTTTTTGTTTTTATGATTGAAAGAACAGCATCTAATACAACTGGATGTGTTGTAATTCCCATATCTTCTTTGAAAGGGCCAACACAGTTTAATTTAATGAAAACATTAGTATTTGAATTTATTTTGTCAAGAAAATTAAATTCATTTAGGGAATCTAATATATTTTGCTTAACTAATTCATAATTATATTCTTCAATACGCTTTAATACAACCATAATTTTTTTACCTCGTATAAATTATATAGGTTATTAAATAAAAAGTCAAAATGTTTTAATATCTTTTTTATAAGAATTATGCTATAATTATTTAATAAGGGTGCGCCAGTTCGGTGTATATAATGTAGTTGGTGGGAATCCAACCTAGAAAGACCTAGCAAGTCATCTAGTATCGAGTCCTTGGAGCTTTAGCTGTGAAGCAAGGTTTAAGCGTAGGGTAGAAAGAATGCGAGCCT
>JAZLLM010000132.1:0-11047 GCA_045598145.1 Bacilli bacterium
CCTAGGAGGTCTCACTAGCGAATAAGTAGTAACAACAAATAGTGAGAAGATAGCTTAGTCAATAGTAGGTTATTGAATAACTGAAGGACCGAATGATGTGTTCAACTTAAGAATGCAAATTAGATACTATGCACAAGGCAGCAAATACAAAGTATTCTCAATTGATTGTATTGTAAGGAACATAGAAAGAGAGCAAATAGTATAGTATTACAGCGAAAGGAAGAAGTTGCAAACAAATGTTTGAATACACATTAAACCGCCGTATACGGAACCGTACGTACGGTGGTGTGAGAGGTCGAAAATAAATATTTACTTAAAAATATTTATTTTCTTCTACTCGATTTATAACTATATGGTATAAAAAATTATTAAAAGTATAAGGAAAATGTAAAAAAGTACATAGTAAAGCGAATAGTGGAAGTGTAGTTCTTATACAAACTCGTGATACAGATTTGTGTCTAATTGGTGATAATGGTGTGTGGAGTGAAACATATATCATGTGAAAATTAAACAAATAATTGACATATGATATCATATATGATATCATATAAACAAGTAGGGGGTGTAAACTATGAATAAAGGGAATTATATAAATAAATATAATAAAGATAATTATAAAATGTATCAATTTAGAATTAAAAAAAGTGATGTTGATTTGATTAAAAAGCTAGATAATGTATCCAATAGAAATAATTATATCACTAGTTTAATTTTGAATGATATAAGTTCATTAATATTAACGATTAAGCAGATAAAAGAAAGAATTAAACCGGTCATAAAAAAGCATGATATTATAAATGTATATTTGTTTGGTAGTTATTCAAGGGGAGAAGCTAATGCAAATAGTGATATAGATATATATTGTGATAAAGGCAATTTAAGAACTTTATATGATGAAATTGATTTAATTGATGAACTTGAAGAGGCTTTAGGAAAAAAAGTAGATCTTATAACGATAGGTTCTACAATGCAAGATTTTTTTAAACAACAGATCGAGGAGGATATGATTAAGATATGTTAAGTATTAAAACAAAAGGACTATTATTAAATATTGTTAAGCATTGCAAAAGAATTGAAGAAAAGATAGACAATATAGATAAAGAAACTTATGATACAAATGAAGATATTAAAGATGTAATTTGTTTTAATTTATTACAAATAGGAGAGCTAGTTAAAGGATTAGAATTAGAATTTTGTAACACATATAAAGATATTCCATGGAATAAGGTTAAAGGCATGCGCGATAGAATAGTACACGGATATGGAAGTATGGACATGAATAGAGTATGGTTAACTGCAGTTGAAGATGTAAGACCTTTAAGAGAGTATTGTGAAAAAATACTAAGGGATAATTAATATATGAAAAAAGCGATAATAGTAACACAAAGTATTGCGTTGTTTTTATTTTTAGCTTCATTAACTAATTTCCTTCTGCCAGATGGATATTACTTAAACTTATTTAATTGTATTACTCCAATACGTTTTTTTTGTTTTTATTGTTTTATGAATCTATTCTTTTAGTAATATTCATCATTAAAAAAAGAAGATATATTTTATTTATATCATATTTAGCTATAATTCCAATCATATTATATGTTACATTTTTAACATTATTTTCTTCATTCCCTAGTTATAAATTAAAACTAGAAAATTATGATAAAGAAATATTGATTGAAAACCGTTCATTTCTATTAGGAGGTAGCTCTTGTATTTTTGAAATAGAAAATGTATTTGTAGTTAGATTTGTAGATAATGTTATTGGAGATGATGGGAATTCTCCATTATGGTATGACAAAAGTTATAATATTGTTTATAATGATAACGGTTTTGGGGTGTTATATTGGTTTGGTGGAGGAGAAAAAGAGATGCTTCACAGATACTATGAATATAAAGATGATAATATAATGCTTGTAAAATAAATGTAATAAGCTCTGTAGTGCATGCAGGGGCTTTTTTTGTGCTCTGGTAGGCTAAAAAGATAGCTAAAGTCTAAATATATTGCATGATGTGCTGGCTAGCTGGGCTGGCTTGCTGAGAAGGCTTTTCTGGATTTTTGAGAGAAATGAGAATTGTATGTAAACATTTAGTGTATAAGCACAAAGCTAAAGTTTTACAAGTGTACAAAAATGTCTCTCTTGGTGGCTGGGCTCATGCTTAGTATAAAATAAGTAAATAACAAAAACAAGATCATGCAAGAAGCATGGTCTTTTTTTATGCATCTTTTAAACTATGTTTTATTAAAATAATTAAAATGTTTTTCTTGACCATCATATGATAATTATGATATAATTATGATATATAGGAGGTAGTGATTATGCAAAACATTCGACCATCAGCAGAGCTAAGAAACAAATATAATGAGATTTCAAATTTATGTAAAGAAACAAGAGAACCTGTTTTTATTACAGTAAATGGACACGGTGATACAGTCATAATGAATTTAGAAGAATATAATCAAATGGTTACTGAACTTGAACTTTTAAAAATGCTAGCAGAATCTGAAAATGATGTTATGAATGGTAAAGTAAAACCATTTTCTGAATCATTATCTGATATAAGAAAGAAGTTGCAATAATGAAATATACTATTAAAAGAACAGATAAGTTCAATGATCAGTTAACTGACATTATTATGTATATATCAAGTATTCATTCAAATAAAGAAGCACTTGAATATCTAGATTACTTAGAAAAAGAAATTTATAATTTAGAACAATTCCCTTATATTGGAAATATACCTAGATATCAGCCGATTGCTAAACAAGGATATAGGGCTTTAATTTGCAAACAAAACATTATATTTTATAAAGTAAATGATGAAAAAGAGGAAATAGTTTTACATATTATTATCTCTGCCAAGAGAAATTATATAAATTTAATATAATAAACTGTGTTCAAAATCTGAATCAATTGATAACAACATTGAAAAGCTCTACAGTATGAAATGATAAACTATTAGTAGACTTTAAAAAAGTATTAGTGTTTATTTAAATGATAAAATATTAGTAGACATAATATAGTCTACTAATATTTTTGATTTGGTATACTATTAATAGAGGTGATTTTATGTTTGTGCTTTGCAGTGCATGCAGGGCTTTTTTGTATTCTGGTTGCAATTATATAGCTTTTGCTTAAGCTTTTGCTAATATGTTGACAGGTGAGGCTTATGTTGGAGGTTTGCGCGCAGCTCTGGCGAGAGTGCTTGGGGGGCTGTCGTATTGGCTTGCTGGCAGAGAGGGAATTATTGTACACATGAGAGAAAATGAAATTATATGAAAACAAAGAAAACCAAACAATAAAAATTTTAAAGTATATGTAGAGTTATATTGCATGTGTAGAACTTTTAGTTGAGATGATCTTGAAATATTTAAGTGATTTATTATAGTTTTTAAAAAAATCAATTTATATAGAAATATAGTAATTCAACTTATTTTAATGAAAATATAATTTGCTTATAAATTTGTTTATATTTAAAAATTATGCTATACTATATGCAATATTAATGAATGGGAGTTTATAAATGAAAGAAAAATTGTATATCTTATTAATTTTAATACTTTGTTCATTTATTTTTAATTTTGAAATAAATGGTTCTTCTACTATACCTAATGATTATATAGTACTTGATTATATAGAATCAGATAGTAGACAACAAACGATAAATACTGAATACATGTTTAATCTTGATACGGTTATCGAATGTGTGTGTGACATTTCCTCTACTCAAATTGAAGATAATGCGTGTGCTTTTGGTACACTTGGTTATTCACAAGGTGGTCATGATGGTAATAGTTTGGCATTTTACCCATATCATTATTATGGAAATGCAATATATACAACTGATTTTTATTATTACAGTTATTTATATTCTAATTTCCCACCAGTTCAAGTTTCTTCAAGTGAATTTTCATTTGACGAAAAAATAACAATTACTGCCAATGTAAAACAAAGGTCATTAAGCTATACTGGAAGTAAAACAAATACACTTTTTGCAACAGCTCCTTTTGCATCAAGTGTATGCCCAATATTTATATTTAATTCAGGAATAGCAGATCCCGATATGCCTGGTTATTATTTTAGAAATTATTCAGGATGTCAAATGAAATTATATAGATTTACAATAAAGGAAAATGATACAATTGTAATGAACTTAATTCCTGTATATAGTAAAAGTAATCATATTAATGGATTATATGACACAATAGGAAATAAATTTTATAAAGATTTATATGATAACCACTTTTTATCTAATCATGAAATAGAAAAATTTGAAGGTTGTGCTGCAACTGCAACTGAAAATGGTTATAAAGATGCTTATTATTGTAATCAATGTCATGAATATTTTAGTGATTACGAATGCCGTAATATGATATCTGATGGATCTGGTGATAAGAGTCATAACGATTCAATTTATGAAGAATGGATAACAACAGGATCTGGATTAATACAAAAGCATGAACATTCATTTGAAAATAGTATTTGTTCAATATGTGAATATAAATGTCCTCATGAAAATTATAATGGTACAATTTGTAGTAGCTGTGGTTATGATAGCGCGTTAAAATTAAAAATTAAATATGCTAACCTTGCTTTTGAAGCAAACACTTATATTTTAATTGCAGTCGAAGCTAAAAATAATAAGGAAGACCCTCTACTTTATGTATGGACTGAAGGCGATAATTCATATTTAGCAAGTGACTCTGATTTAACAATTTTAAATGCGAGTAGTAAAGATTATACATTAATTGATGGAAATCCATATTATATATATGTTTATGATAAACTTGGAATTAAACAAATTAGTGACTATATTTATTGCAAAGCATATTGTGATGGAATATATTCTGATTTATTTAAATATAGTATACTTGCATATATTTCAAATAAGGTAAATTCTTTTCCTGAAGAAAAAGAAAGAACCCAAAAACAAAATAACTATTTAGCTCTATTTCAAGAAATGTGTGAATATGGATATAAAGCTCAGTTATTATTTGATTATAAAACTGATATAGTACCTAGCTTAAATTATGTTCCGGTTAAGTATAAAAATATGCTTTATCCTGATGGTTCAACAATTGAATATGTTGAAAGGGGAGACGATGTATATTTTAATATGCCAGACGATTATAATATATTTTCTATCACTTCTACAATAAATAAACGAGACTATACAATAGATGAATATGAGAGACATTTGACAATTAATTATCCAACAACTGTAGAAGCAAAATATAAAGACGAAGATTTTTATTATATAACAGTAAAATCTAATGATTACTCTTTAGGTAATATATATATTGAAAGTGAAGTTACTTATATGACTGTTGATAGTAATGAGGATTATAAAGCTGGATTTAGCACTTATGGAGATATATATCATATGTTTTTAGATATTGGTCCTTCATCTACAATAGAAGCAAGACCTAATGATAATGCAGTATTTATTGGATGGAATGTAACAGAAGGTGCTAGTATATATAACAATATGGTTCTTGAAGCTATTTTCTATCCTAAAGTTGATGCATACATTTCAATAAATCAAGATGTTGTAATAATTTATTCAGGCGAAAAACGTAATACATCTGATGAATGTTTAAATATATGGACAGAAAATAGATTTTATACTACTGGAGTATTAGGCGATATTAGTACGGTTTATATAGATCCATCAATGTATGATATAAAAGGATATCAAAACTATAACTCAATGTTTAAATATTTATATACTGCAGAAGAAATATGGGGTATTGAATATTTAGATATATCTTACACAACAAGTTTAGAAGGCATGTTTGATAGGATGTGTATAGAAACTATAGATTTAACAAAATGGGATGTTTCTAAAGTCAAAGATATGCGTTATATGTTTGATAGTTGTAATAATCTTATATCAATCGATTTAACTGGATGGAATCTTCAAAGTATTGAATTAATGTCTGATGCATTTTATTCTTTAGAAAATCTTGAAACAATTTATTGCGATTTTGATTTTAGCGAAGTTGACTTTTATGCTCCACCAACTCATGTATTTACAGATACACCAAAATTAAGAGGCGGAAATGGTACATTATATAGTGAAGATAATTGCTCATATGTATACGCAAGAGTTGATACCGAAGATACACCTGGATACTTTACATTAAAAATAGATAATTAAAGATGTTTAGTAACTTTAATAATCTATATAATATTTGAGTTTGTGAATATAGAAGTTATGCAATCTACAATAATGATTTAATAAATGTATTAATAAAGCATAATAAGCAAATTCAATAGGGAGATTAAAAAATGAAAACTTATGAAGAACCAATAATAAATATAATATTTTTCGAAACGCTAGATATAATATCTACAAGCGGAAATGATGACGATATAGATGATTTGGATACTGGCGATTGGGATGAAGTATAATAGAATATAAAATAACATACTACCCAATAGATATAACAAAAAATGTATGAAAAGATTATACAAATAAAAGAATATAAGAAAGTTTTTGGTTGTAAAATATGAATAGAAAAAAGTTATTCACTTGTTGTATATTATGCCTTGTTTTATTTTGCTGCATATTTATAGTTATAGATCGTAATCGTTCGAACAATCCAAAAGAAAACACATTTACAATTGTTTGGAGAAATTATGACGGAACTATTTTAGAAACCGATTATAACGTAAAAGAAGGAACGATGCCAAAATACGATGGTAAAAAACCTTCAAGACAAGAAGATGAAATTAATTTGTATGAATTTATTGGTTGGAATGAAGAAATAAGCACAGTTTATAATGATGTTACTTATGTTGCGATGTATAAAGTTATAAACAAGCAAACTGGCGAAAATACTTACGGTGATTTAATAATCGGTGATTGGGATAAAATTAATTAGCTGTTAGTTTTAATTTGTGTATTGATGTTTATGTAAATTTATAAAAATAACATAAAAGTTCTACAATATTAACAAGATATTTGTAGAACTTTTATTTTCTTTATAACAAAATGAATGATTTATTGTTGACATTAAAACAAAAAATAATATATAATTTAATTAATAAAAGATTATCTAAATAACATGTATAAAATATGCGAGAAAAAGAAAGAAACATAATTAAGAAGTATTTAAATATATCACCTAAAGTTATGTTAGATTATGGCATCTATTATAAAAATAATACATACGAAACGGGGAAAAATTCATATTACATTGGTTCAATTTCAAAAGTATTTACTGCATTACTTACATTAAAAACTATTGATGAAAAAAACATAGATATTAATACTAACGTTAATGATTATTTATTATTAAAAAACGGAAATTATCCAACTATATATGAGTGCTTAACTCATACCGCTGGTTATCATCATTTAACACCATATGAACAAACTATTTTTAGTTTAATTTTTCATAGTTATTCAAGAAAGAATCCTTATGAAAATGTAGATAATACTAAATTATTAAGAATGCTTGAAAATAGAAGAAATAAGAAAATAAATAATCACGGGTACCATTATTCTGATTTTAATTATGCAATTTTAGCTATTGTGTTAGAAAAAATATATAATAATAATTTTATTACCATCTTAAAAAACTTTATAAAAAACGATTTAGGATTAGTTAATACATATGTAGGTAAATGCGATATAGTTTCTTCATCTACAATACATAATAAATATATTAAAGATTGGGTGTGGCATAATGACAATCCTTACTTATCAGGTGGAGGTATTATATCAAATGCTAGCGATATGCTAAAATTTAGTAAATATATTATTGACTGTAATTATAAATATTTAGAATATGTAAATTTAATATGTGAAGAATCAATTGGTAATAATAATAAAATTACGACACTTGCTTTTCATAGTTATAAGAACTCTAACCAATTATGGCATGTAGGCGGAATTGGTACGCATCGTTCAATGTTAATAATTAACAAGGAAAAGAAAATAGCAGTTATTGTTTTAGGTAACTCAAAGGGTAAAAGAAAAGGAAATGTTTGTTATATCTGTAAGATGTTATATAGTTATTTAAAGAAAACAAGAAATATAGAATCATTATATTTTTAAAGCAATATTATTTGTATATTTATAAAAAAGGCAAGGAAATTTTTATGAGTAAATTAGGAACTATTGAATTATCATCTGATATTTATGCAAAAGCTGATATCGGATTATGGGCATTTGAACTAGATGAAGGTTTTGAACCTAGAATGTATGTTGATGACGTAATGCTAAAACTTATAGGTTTAGAACATCAAGTATCTCCAGAAGAAACATATCACGCTTGGTACGACCATATAGATAGTGAACATTTAGATGAAGTATCTGAAGCTGTAGCAAAGATGATATCAGGCATTCACGCTGAAGTACAATATCCATGGCATCATCCTAATGGTGATATTTGGATAGTAAGATGTGGTGGTGTAAGAAACTTCGAATACAAAAAAGGTATTCGTATTGAAGGTACACATCAAAATGTTACTGATGTTGTTCATTTACAAAAAAATAAATTAGGTACTATTGCTTTAGATGATAATATTTTAACTAAAGCAGAAATTGGTCTTTGGGCTTTTGAATTAGACGAGGGGTTCCCTCCTAGAATGTATGCTGATGCTGCGATGTTAAAATTAATTGGTTTAGAACATCAAATCTCTCCAGAAGAAACATATCATACATGGTACGATCATATTGATAGTGAACATTTAAATGAAGTATCTGAAGCTGTGGGAAAGATGACATCTGGAATTCACGCAGAAGTACAATATCCATGGCATCATCCTAATGGTGATATTTGGATAGTAAGATGTGGCGGTGTAAGAAATTTCGAATACAAAAAAGGTATTCGTATTGAAGGTACACATCAAAATGTTACAGCATTAACCCATTTCGAAAAAAGGAACTTAACAGATTTATTAGCCTCTTTAGCTGATAATTTTATTCAGGTTTATTTTTTGGATCCATATACAGGTAAATTTAATTCCTATGCTGGAAATGCTTTTGAAGGAGATGAAGGTAGAGATTATAGTAAGATTAATTTCTATGAAGATGTAGCTAAAAGAAGCGTATCTATTGTTCATCCAGATGATAAATCTATTATTGATAAAATGTATTCTAAAGAAAACTTAATAAATATATTAGAGTCTGGTGAACCTACAGAATTTATTATTAGATGGCCTACAGATAATAAAGAATGTGTTTATATGAAGAATCGTTTAGTGCCTTATGAAGATGATGATGGAACTAAGAAAATAGTTCTCGGTGTTCTTGATGTAACTTCTGAAAAAAAGGCGAAGATGGAACTTGAAGAAAAGAATGTTTATTTAGGTCATTTCTTAAATGGATTTAAATCAGCTTATATTGTTGATTTAGAAAATAATACTTTTGAAATACTACATATGGAACATGATTTCTTAAAACATTTTAAAACTAATGGTACTGAAAAAGATATGAATTATTTTATTGAAAATCATGTTCATCCAGAGGATAGAGATATTATTAGAAAGATGTCAAATAGACATTATGTTAAAAAAATATTAGAAACTCAAAATGAAATAACATTTACTATTCGAGAAGTTTATGATGGTATTGAAAAAACAATGAGAGTTTTAATTATTCGTGGAGCTGATCATAATAGAGCTGCCATTGGATTTATTGATATCTCCGACGAAATAGCTAAGGAAAGAGAATACAGTCATAAATTAGAAGTTGCTAATGAATCTAAATCTACATTCTTGTTTAATATGTCTCATGATATAAGAACTCCAATGAATGCTATAATAGGCTTTACTGAAATAGCAAAAAAATATTTAGATGATAAAGAGAAAGTAAATAATTGCTTAGAAAAAGTATTATCTTCTAGCAAGTTTCTTTTAAATTTAATTAACGATGTATTAGATATGTCTAGAATTGAAGCTGGAAAACTTCAACTAAATGAAAAGGTTATTAATATTTATGAAGTAAGCAAACCAATAAAAGAAATTACTTCTGAAGCAGCTAAATCTAAAAATATATCTTTAAATTATTATATAAATATTGAAGATGATAATTATGTTTATGGCGATGAATTAAAATTAAATCAAATAGTCCTTAATATTCTTTCTAATGCTATTAAATATACTACATCTGGTGGTAAAGTAGATGTTTATATTAATTCTTTAGATTCGCTTGCTAATGATAAATGTTCTTATGAATTTATAGTAGAAGATAATGGAATTGGAATGAGTGAAGATTTCTTAGGTAAAATATTTATCCCATTTGAACGCTCTAACAATTCCACAAAGAGCGGTGTTCAAGGCACTGGTCTTGGAATGGCTATAACTAAACAATTAGTAGAAAAAATGGGTGGTTCTATTAATGTTGAGAGCAAATTAGGAGTTGGTACTAAAGTTACTGTTAGATTAGATTTTAGACGTGCATCTAATATTAAAAAAGACGATAATATTTCAAATGAAAAACAAAATATTAGCAATTTGAAGGGAGTAAAAGTTCTTTTAGTTGAAGATAATGAATTAAACCGAGAAATTGCTGAAGAAATTCTAAATGAACATGGAATGATTGTAGATACTGCAAGTGATGGAGATATTGCTGTAGAAAAAGTGTCTAAAGCAGTAATAGGACAATATGATTTAATTTTAATGGATATTCAAATGCCAAGAATGAATGGATATGATGCTACAAAGGCAATTAGAAAACTAGATAATAGTTATGCAGCAAACGTTCCTATTATTGCTATGACAGCAAATGCTTTTGAAGAAGATAAGCAAAACGCTTTAGCATGTGGCATGAATGGTCATATAGCAAAACCTGTAGATATTAATGAATTATTGATTTTAATTTCAAAATTTATTAAATAAAATACTATTCAATAATATAAATATTTATGAATAAGATTTCAAAATATAAATAATTTTTTAGGTGATTATAAAGATTTATAAAAGCAAGTTTCATTGAAATAATTATATAGTATTATAATAATATAGACCTCTATTAAATAAGTGTAGCTACTTATTATAAAATGAGGTCTTTTTTTATTACAAAAAACGGATTATATAAT
>JAZLLM010000133.1:0-13109 GCA_045598145.1 Bacilli bacterium
AAAATTCCGATTAAACAATAATTTATGCTTGAATAATTAAGAGATTCAGGAATTAAGTCAAAGCAAATTATAGCTGTCATTAATCCTGCTGCTAGTTCTAAAACAAAACTAATTAATTTAGAAGATGTTGACTTTAAAAAAGCACCTATTATACCACCCAAAGTAGTTCCTAGCATGCCAAAAATTAATCCATACATTGTTATTTTTTCTATGTTTATAATAATCAGTCCTTTCAAATAAAATATATGTTTTATAAAGAGAATAGTATCAAAGTTAAAGATGATAAATTAGTTGTATATGAATATCAAAGTAGTTAAAAATGCTTATAATATATCAATTAAAAACTTTAAAAAGTATTATCATAAAGTAAAAGTATTAGAAATAAAAGAATATAATTTTCTAAAAGGATACACATATCTTATTGTAGGTGAAAATGGTAGTGGTAAATCAACCTTAATAAAATCAATTGTGGGGATTATAAATTATGAAGGTATTATCAATACATTTGATAATATCATTGGTTATTTGCCGGAAAGATTTCCAGAAATCTCATTAATTAAAGGATATACTTTTTTGAATAATTTATTAATTAATAATAAAAACGCTAATAAAAGTGAAATTTTGGTTGATTTTTCTAAATATTTTGATTTAAATCTAAATAAAAACATTTCCTCCTTATCTAAAGGCAATTTACAAAAATTAATGATCATTCAAGCAATTATGAATAAAGCCAACATAATTATTTTTGATGAACCCCTTAATGGATTAGACTCAGTTAATCAAAATAAATTTATTAAACTGATTCGCATGATGAAAAGTAATGATAGAACTGTAATAATTACTACACATTATCCTAAATATTACACTAATATATATGATAAAGTCATATATATAGAAAGTGGGTATATTCGTGAAGCTAAAGGATCTATTTAAATTAAAGTTTAATTATTTAATAAATAAAATTACAGTTGTTATTTTGCTAGTATGCATAGTTATAATATTTATATCTTTTGTAAGTGATATATATGCAGTTGATAATATGTTAGCATACAAAGAAATTAATGACATGTATTTTAAAAATGCTCTTTTAGTATCCAAAACTATCATATTATTTTTAAGTGTGTATTTATTTGCTTATTCAATTTCCTTTAAAAATGATTTTCTTATATATTTACTGATTCCTTTAAGGGTGAAAAGAAGAACTAATGTATTAATTACAATATTAATAAATAGCCTGATAATATTAATATTATTTTTGATAACTTTCTTTTTGTTTGTAATTTTATCTTTTTCACTTAATCATTTATATTTAGATTTAGGTCGAATAAATGCATTTTTAAATGCATATTTAGTATGTATTATCTATGGTGTGCTTTCAATGCTTTTTATGCAGATTACTAATAATTATTTTTCTTTGATAATAAGTATGGGAATATTTATATTAACTAATAGTGTAATTAGTGATTTTGAAGCTTCAAATTTTGAATTATTAGTTTTATATGTATTTCCAAATATTAGTGATAGTGGTGTTTTTGTGACAAGTAGTATATATTTAGTTATCTATTTATTTATATTGGGCATCATAAATATTTTAGTATATGAAAGAAGAGACTTAAACTTTTAAGTTTACTTTAACTTAAATAAATGAAATAAGTCTTGACAAAATTTAGAAATAAGAGTATAATAAATGAGTAATTTATCGTAGTGGAAAGAAGAAACACCCGTTTCTCACCTGATTGACATATGTTGGTAGGTAAATGTCGCTAAAACTTTTTTAATACGTTTTTGTGATTGATATTGTGGGTGTTTTATGCACTCACATTTTTTTCATTTTGATAAATTATCTTTATTAATATATGGGAGGTAAAAGTTATCAATAAAGGTCAAGAAAAAAACGAAGCTTTAATTAATGAAAATATAAAGGCTGAATTTGTGCTTTTAATCGATAATGAAGGAAACAGCTTAGGCGTTAAACCTATTAGTGAAGCTTTAGAATTAGCAGAAGCTAAAGGCTTTGATTTAGTTTGTGTTGCACCACAAGCACCTAAACCAGTTTGCAGAATGATTGATTATCAAAAGTATCGTTATGAGCAACAAAAACGTGCTCGTATGGCAAAGAAGAACCAAACCATTATTTCTATTAAAGAAGTAAGATTAACACCAGTTATTTCTCAAAATGACTTTGATACTAAGCTTAGAGCTGGTATTAAATTCTTAGAACAAGGAAATAAACTTAAAGTCACTTTAACATTTAATAGAAGAGCTAGAATGCTAAATGGTGGTGAGCCTAATATTGAAGTAATTGAGCGTTTTATTGAAAAAGTTAGTGATATTGCTAATGTTGAGAGCAAACCTGCTCTTGAGGGAAGAAACGTAACTGCAGTACTTTCTGCTAAAAAAGAAAAAAAGTAAAATACTTTTAGAATAGGAGATTATAATTATGCCAAAAATGAGAACACACAGTGGAACAAAGAAACGTTTCAAAATTACTGGTAATGGTAATGTTAAGAGATGGCGCCCTGGTACTAGCCATTTAGCACCTGGAAAAACTCAAAAGAGAGTTCGTCATTTACGTAAGTCAAGTGTTGTTACTACTTCAGATATGAAGAGAATTAGACAACAAATCGATCAAATTAGATAATTAACATTATCTATTAAAAAGTTTTAAAAATTTTGAAAATAATTTAAGGAGGAAAATATTATGCCACGTACTAAGGGTGGAATTGTTACAAGAGCTCGTAGAAAAAGAGTTTTAAAATTAGCTAAAGGTTATTTTGGATCAAAACATGCTTTATTTAGAACTGCTAAAGCACAAGTTATGAAATCATTATCATATTCTTACAGAGATCGTAAGAATAAAAAGAGAGATTTCCGTAAATTATGGATTGCTCGTATTAATGCAGGTGCTAGATTAAATGATTTATCATATAGTAAATTAATGCACGGCTTAAAATTAGCTAACATTGATATCAATAGAAAGATGTTAAGTGAATTAGCTATTCATGATCCTGAAGGATTTACAGCTGTTTGCGATAAAGCTAAAGCTGCTTTAAAATAATATTATTAATAAATACCAATTCTTTTTTGAATTGGTATTTTATTTTACTCTTATAATAAATTTACAATATTAATTAATTGTGCTATAATATTAATATCGAAAATAGGTGAAAATTATGTTTAAACTTACAATTAATAATAAAGAATATTTATATGAAAAAAAAGTAACATTAGAAGAAATCAGTAAAAGTCTAAATATAGATTGTTATGGTGCTAAAGTTAATAATAGACTTAGAGAATTAACTTATTATATAGATTATGATGCTAATATCGAATTTGTTGACTTGAATGATAATGAAGGTGCTAGAATCTATCAAAACACATTAAGATATATTATTACGATGGCTATATATAATTTATATCCTGGATATAATGTTAGAATTAGCCAACATGTTTCTAGATCTTTTTTATGCGCTATTAAAGGAATCAAAGAAAACGAAGAATTTATTAATAAATTAGATAATGAAATTAAAAGAATTATTAGTGCAGATTATAAAATTAATAGAGCTAAACTAAGTAAAGAAGAAGCAATTAGAATATATACTAAACAACAAATGTTAGATAAAATCGAAACATTTAAATTTAGACCTGAAAATACAGTTAATGCTAATGAATGTAATGGCTTTTATAATTATATGTATGGTTATATGCTTCCATCTACTTCATATATTTCTAAATATCGTTTAATCGAATATTTCCCAGGATTCATTTTGCAATACCCAAGAAGTGATACTAATGGAGATATCCCTGAATTTGAAGATGCACCGGTATTTAGTAAAATGATAAGAGATGCATACCAATGGAGTCAAAACTGTAAGCAAGTAAGTAGTTTAGTATCAATGAATGAATTCAGTGATGATAAAAATTATGTAGATTTAGTAAATATGTGCGAAACAAAACACAATAATATGCTTGCTGATTTAGGATTAAAGATAAAAGCTAATATTGATGAAATTAAAATAATAGCAATAGCTGGTCCATCTTCTAGTGGTAAAACAACATTTTGTAATAGGCTTAGAGTTGAACTTATGAGTAGAGGAATTTTTCCTCTAATGATCTCTATTGATGATTATTACACATCAAAAGATAAAACACCAATTGATGAATATGGTAATCCTGATTATGAACACATTGAAGCTTTAGATATTGAATACTTCAATAAACAAATTAATGATTTATTAAGTGGTAAGGAAGTGAATTTACCTATATATGATTTTAAAACTGGCGAAAGACATGAAGGTAGAAAAGTTAAGTTACTTAAAGGACAACCTATTTTAATTGAAGGTATTCATGCTTTAAATGAAAGATTAACACATTCAATTTCAAGAGAAAACAAGTTTAAAATCTATATTAGTCCATTCCATCAAGTAAATATTGATAACCATAATCCAATATTTGCAACTGATATAAGAATGCTAAGAAGAGTAGTTAGAGATAATAATTTTAGAAAGACTAGCCCTGAAAAGACTTTCGCAATGTGGCAAAGTGTTAGACGTGGTGAGTTTAAATGGATTTATCCATTCCAAGAAGAAGCAGATTATGTTTATAACACTGAATTAACTTATGAAATAATGGTTATGAAGAAATATGCTCTTCCGGCTCTTAAAACTATTGAAAGTGATAGTCCTTATTATATTGAGGCTAATAGACTAATCAAGTTCTTAAAGCTAGTTAGAGATATTGATGATAAATACGTACCATGTAACTCAATTTTAAGAGAGTTTATCGGAGGTAGTTGTTTCTATGATGAATGATTTTTATAATAAAATAAATAAAGGTGCAATTCTAACTTCAGGCTCGATTGATAATTACAATGCAATGACAATAGGTTGGGCTACAATAGGTTGCCTTTGGAGCAAAAAAGTATTGATTGTTTATGTAAAGCCTTGTAGATATACTAATAGTTTTATGGAAAAGAATGAATACTTTACTGTATCTTTTTATACAAATGAGTATAAAAAAGAATTAGCATATTTTGGCACAAAATCAGGAAGAGACGTTGATAAAGCTAAAGAATGCAATATGCATCCTATATCTTTAGATAAATATCAGGCAGTTACTTTTAAAGAAGCAACTGAAACTATCATTTGTAAGAAGATTTATTCTCAAACCTTAACTGAACCATTTTTAGACGAAGTGCGAGATAAATATTATAAAACAGAAGAACCACATATAGTTTATGTAGGTGAAATTATCGAATAGTATTGAAGTTTTTAAAAAAGTTTTATATAATAATTAATAAATAAATTTAGGAGGAAAAAATTATGGGATTAATTAGAGCTTTAGCTGGTGCAACCGCAGGTGCATTTGGAGATCAATGGAAAGAGTTTTTCTACTGTGATGCTTTACCAGTAAATGTATTAATTCAAAAAGGACAAAAGAAAACAAACGAAAAGAGATCATCAAATAAACATGGTAGCGATGATGTTATTTCTAATGGTAGTGGTATCGCTGTAGCTAATGGTCAATGTATGATTATCGTTGAACAAGGTAAAGTAGTTGAATTATGTGCTGAACCTGGTCAATTTACATGGGATAAATCAACTGAACCATCTATTTTTGCTGGTCCATTAGGAGATAGATTATTAGGTATTTTCAAAACTATCGGTAAACGTTTTGCTTTTGGTGGAGATACAGGAAAAGATCAAAGAGTATATTATATTAATATCAAAGAAATTTTAGACAATAAATTTGGTACTTTAAATCCAGTGCCATTTAGAGTAGTTGATAGTAAAATCAATCTTGATATTGATGTAAGTTTAAAGTGCTGTGGTACATATTCATATAAGATTGCTGATCCAATCACTTTCTATACTAACATTTGCGGAAATGTACAAGATAAATATACAAGAGATCAATTAGATGGTCAATTAAAGAGCGAATTCATTTCTAAATTACAAGAAGGTTTTGGAAAATTATCTGCATTAGAAGTAAGACCTAATCAAGTAGTAGCTCATATTTCAGATTTAGAAGATGCAATGAGAAATGCTTTGAATGTAAAGTGGTTACAAAATAGAGGTATTGATATTGCATCTATCGCTTTAACTTCTATTACAGTACCTGAAGAAGATCAAGAATTAATTAAGACTGCACAAAGAACTGCAATGCTAAAGGATCCTGGAATGGCTGGAGCTAGATTAGTTGAAGCTCAAGCTAGTGCTATGGAAAAAGCAGCAGCTAATGAAAATGGTGCTATGAATGGCTTTATTGGTATGGGCTTTGCACAAAATGCTATGGGTGGAGGATTTGCTAATCCACAAAACTTCTATGGTATGGCTCAAGAACAACAAGCTAAACAAGCTGTTAGAGAAGAAGCACCAAAAGCAGATGCTTGGACTTGTCCAGGATGTGGTGCAAAAGTTAGTGGTAAGTTCTGTCCTGAATGTGGAACTAAAAAACCAGAAGAAGCTGCTGGTTGGACATGCCCTAATTGCGGTAAAATAAATAAGGGTAAATTCTGTATTGAATGTGGAACTAAGAAGCCTGAAGGTGCTTTATTATATCGTTGTGATAAATGTGGTTGGGAACCTGCTGATCCAAAGAATCCACCTAGATTCTGTCCAGAATGTGGCGACCCATTTGATGATAAGGACATTAAAAGATAAAAATGGCAGATATTAATCAAATGAAATGTCCATGTTGTGGTGGTACACTAGAATTTGATAGTGAAACTCAACACGTAACATGTCCATATTGTGATGCTGAATTTGAAGCAAAGGATTTAGCTAGTTTTGATGCTGATTTAAATGAAAAATACGAAGAGCAAATAGTATGGGATAAAGAAATAAAAGAAGCTTGGAGCGATGATCCAAATGTAAATGTATATGTTTGTGATTCTTGTGGTGGCGAAATTATTTGTGGTGAAAATACAAGTGCTACAATATGCCCATATTGCGGAAATAATGTATTAATAAAAAGTAAATTATCAGGAGATTTAAAACCAGAAATTATAATTCCATTTAAAATTAGTAAAGAAGAATCAGCTATTGAATTTAAAAAATTCTTTAGAAAAAAAATATTTATGCCTAGACATTTCAAAAAATATAACAAAATTACTGACTCAAACTCAATGTATGTACCATATTGGATTTATAGCGCTGATGTAGATGGCCATATTAAATATGATGGCGAAAAAACTAGAACATGGAGTGACAGTAATTACAATTATCGTGAAACTAGTTATTATAAATTAATTAGATGCGGTAATATTGGATTTGATAATGTTCCTGTGGATGCTTCAAAAAAAATGCCTGATGATTTAATGGAATCAATTGAACCATTTAATTCATCAGACCATAAAGAATTTAGAAGTGCTTATTTAGCTGGATATACTGCAGAAAGATACGATGTTAGCAAAGATGAAAATCAAGTAAGAGCTAATACAAGATTTAAAGAAGGAACTATTGATGCATTTAGAAAAACAATTCACGGTTATTCTAATGTAAATTATTCAACTGGTGCCTTTGAATTAAGTAATCAAAGTGCTAAATATGCTTTATACCCTATTTGGATGTTGAATATTTCTTGGAAAGAAAATCAATACACTTTCGCTGTAAATGGCGATACTGGAAAAGTTGCTGGAAAATACCCAATAAGTAAACTTAGAGTATTCTTATTCATCTTAATTACGACAATTTTATTTTTAGGTGGAATGTTTGGTATGATTTATGCTTTTACTCAAAGTGTTGAAGACAGCTTAATCTTTGGTGTTGTATTTGGCTTAGTAGCTACTTTAATTACTAATTTAGTTACACTACTTCCACTAAGGAAGAGAGTTGCATTAAAGAGAGGTTCTGCTGATTATTATCGTGATGGTAGTATGAAAATCTATGAATCAAGAGATATCTTTCTATATAAGAAAGTTTCAAGAACTAGAAGAAGTGAAAGTAGTAGCTCTTCTAAAAAACGTTAAAAAAACTGGTAAGTTTATACTTATCAGTCTTTTTTATTGCATTAATTTAACAAATGCTTTAAATATTGTTTTGCTTAATTCTAGGTTTGGTTCTTTTTCAGGATGCCATTGGAATGACAATATAGGTAAGCTTTCATGAATGAAGGCCTCATTATATCCTTCATATTTAGATTTAGCTATTTCTATTAAACCAGGTGCTAATTTATCAACAACTTGATGATGATATGAATTAGTTTCAATTTCACTTGGTAAATCTATTAATCTATTATTGAATGTAATTGTTTGGTGATGTACTGATTGATGTGATCTTCCAATATCTTGTATTAAGGTTCCACCTAAAAATACATTAATAGCTTGATGGCCTCTACAAATTCCAAGCATAGGTTTTTTATGTTTGGCTGCATATTCAACAACCATTTTATCTATTTTATCTAATCTTTCATCACAACCATGACTACCTGTATTTTCTTGACCAAAGTAATGTGGAGTAATATCAGAACCACCAGTAACTAAGAAACCATCACACATATCTAAAATAGTTTCAATATCTTCATTATCTAATGGTAATTGTACTGGAATATATCCCATATTATTAATCATTGTAACATAAGTATCATTAATAAATTGTTTACTTACACCATCTTCCACAATTATTCTTGGAGTACATCCGATAATCTTTTTTTGCATTTTTAAAATACCTCTTTATAACTCTTAAAGTAACCTTATATATTTTATCATACAAATAATTAATTTTCAATTATTATTGAAATTTAAGTCAAATTCATTTATAATAATTAATTAGTTTTAAAACTAATCAATTAGGAGTAAATATGGAAAAAGATAAACCTTTGACACTGTCTTTAGCTTATGCAGCGAAACTTCATAGAAGAAGACTTGACAAAATTTGTGAAGATAAAGGCATACCTGGTGCTTACTTAAAGATTTTATTGGTAATTGATCACGAAATTAATACTAATCAATTAGCGATTGTAAATAATACGCATCTTGCTGCACCTACTGTATCTTTAACTTTAAAAAAAATGGAAAGTGAAGGAATCATCAAAAGAGAAATTGATCAAAATGATCAAAGAAATGTAATTGTAAGACTTGATGAAACTGGTTTGAAAATGATAAAAGAAATTAAGACAATATTTATGAACGAAGAAAAAAGAATAGCAAATTTATTAACAGATGATGAATATAAGTCAATTAGCAGTTCTATGGAAAAGATTGTTTGCTATTTGGAGGATGCAAATGAGAATATTTAAATATTTAAAGAAATATTGGCTATATGCAATTTTAGCCCCTATATCTATGGTGTTAGAAGTATTAATGGACTTAGTACAACCTAAGTTAATGGCTGTAATGGTAGACAATGGTATTAATCAAATACCATTCACTGAAAAAGACAATCAATTTTTAGTTAAAATATTTACTAACACTAGTATCTTTGGTACTAGTATTGATCCATATTTAGAAATTATTTTAAATGTTGGTTTGTTGATGGTAATTACAGTTTTAATCGGTGGTACATTTGGAGTATTGTGCGGTGTATTTACTAATAATGCAAGTTTTAAATTTGGTAATGATTTAAGAAAAGATGCATTTGCCCATATAGTTGATTTATCTTTTGAGCAAACTGATAAATTTACTACAGGATCTTTAGTAACTAGAATGACTAATGATATTACACAAGTACAAAATATGGTTGCAATGTCTATGAGAATGCTTATTAGAACTTTTATGCAATTTGTAATGGGTACCGTATTCTTGCTTTCAATCAAGAGTGATTTCGCAATTGTATTATTAATTGCTTTACCTATTGAACTAATTTTTATAATATTATTTATTATGAAAGTAACTCCACATTTTAGTGTTGTACAATCTAAAGTTGATAATGTTAATAATGTAGTACAAGAAAATGTAAATGGAGCTAGAGTTGTTAAAGCATATAATAAAGAAGAATATGAAAAGAATAGATTTGGTAAAGCTAACCAAGAATTATATGATATTAACTGGAAAGTATTCAAAATTATGGCATATATTGGCCCACTAATGAACATTATAATGAGTGCATGTTTAATTGCTTTATATTACATTGGTGGTAAACAAATATATCTAGATGCTAATAGTGGTATATTAGATGGCTTGCAAACTGGCGACGTAATGAGTGCTATTAGTTATATTAGTATGATTTTAATGGGCTTCATGATGCTTGCTTTGATGTTCCAAGCTATTGTTAGAGGTGCTGCTAGTATTAAACGTCTAAACCAAGTATTAGATAGTAATCCTGTAGTTAATGATGGTGAAATTACAGAAACTGACGGAAGTATCGTTGGTGAAGTTACATTTAATAATGTATCTTTCAGTTATCCAGGATCAAGTGAAATGATTTTATCTAATATAAATTTAAATATTAAAAAAGGTGAAACAATTGGTATTTTAGGAGCAACAGGATCTGGAAAAAGTTCTTTGGTAAACTTAATTCCAAGATTCTATGATTGCACTGAAGGTGAAGTTTTAGTTGATGGTATTAATGTTAAAGATTATAATTTAGTTACTTTAAGAGATAAGGTAAGAATTGCCTTACAAAAGAGTGAATTATTTAGCGGTACTATTAAAGATAATATTTGCTTTGGTAAAAAAGATGCTGATATGGATGAAGTTGTAAGAGCAGCTAAAATAGCTCAAGCTGACGACTATATTAACGCAAAAGAAGAAGGCTATGACACATATGTTGCTGAAAAAGGTGCATCATTATCAGGCGGCCAAAAACAAAGATTAGCTATAGCAAGAGCAATTATAGGTAAACCAGAAATTATTATCTTTGATGACTCAACTAGTGCATTAGATTTGGAAACCGAAGCTAATTTATATAAAGCCTTAAATAAGGAAATGGCGGACACTACTTTAATTATAATCGCTCAAAGAGTTGCTAGTGTTAAGAACGCTGATAAGATTGCAATTATTAATGATGGTGAAATTGTTGCATGTGCTCCTCATGAAGAATTAATTAAGAATTGTGATATTTATATTGATATATATAATTCACAACTTAAGAAAGGAGACGAATAATTATGCCTGAAAATAATCAAAACAATAGACCTATGGCTGGCGGACCTAGAAGGGGACCTGCTGGAAGAGGTATGCCTGTAGAAAAACCTAAAAACTTAAAGGAAATTAGTGTTAAATTAATTAAGTACATCGCATACGCTAAAAAAACACTATTATTTTTATTAATAATAATGTTTATTGTTACAGCTATAAATCTTATTAGTCCTGTAATTCAAAGTAATATAATTAACGAAATAGCTAAAATAGTTCCTGCTGTTACTAAAGAAAAAAATGATATTACATTTGATAATATGATTAAGTTATTAGTAATTGTAGCTTTATTATATGTTGTTAATGCGCTATTTACATTCTTCCAAGGAAGAGTTAGTGCTAAACTTTCGCAAAAAACTGTTTTAAAATTAAGAAATGATTTATTCGCTAAATTTGTTAAGTTACCTATTAGCTTTTTAGATAACCATTCTCATGGTGACTTAATGAGTAGAATGACTAATGATGTTGAAAATATTAGTAATACAATTTCACAATCAATTGCTTCATTGATTTCTGGTGTTCTTACATTATTAGGTACATTAGTTATTATGATTATTTATTCATGGTTCTTAACATTAGTTTGTATGGTTACAGTAGTTCTTACATTATTAATGAGTAAATTACTTACAGGTAAGATGAGAGCATATTACACTAAACAAGCTAAATTATTAGGTGAACTTAATGGTGAAGTTGAAGAAATGGTTACTGGATATAGAACAGTTACTGCCTATAATAAAGAAGAAGATGTAAAAGGTGAATTCAACGAAATTAGTGAAAGATTAACAAGTGTTTCTATTATAGGTCAAATTTGGTCTGGTTCAATGGGACCAATTATGAACTTTATTTCAAATGTTGGTTATGTATTAATTGCTTTTGTTGGTGCATGGGTAGCAATAACTCATCCATTCGGAATGGAAATGGAAATAGGTACAATCGCTTTATTCCTAATTAGTTCAAAACAATTCACAAGACCAATCAATGAAATAGCTAATCTTTACGGACAAATCTTAACTGCTATGACTGGTGCTGAACGTGTATTTGAAGTATTAGAGACTCCTGATGAAATCGATGAAGGTAGTGAAATTATTGATGACGATAAATTTGAAGGCAATATTGAATTTAAGGATGTTAATTTCTCATATGTGCCTGGTAAACCAGTTCTAAAGAACTTTACTTTAAGTGTAAAAAGAGGTCAAAAAATTGCCTTAGTTGGCGCTACTGGTTCAGGTAAAACAACTGTAGTTAATTTATTAATGAGATTTTATGATGTAGATAGTGGTGAAATCTTAGTTGATGGAGTTAATATCAATGATATTAAGAAAGAAGAATTAAGAGATACAATAGCTATTGTTTTACAAGATACTGTTTTATTTAAAGATTCTATTGCTACAAATATCAAATATGGTAAATTAGACGCTACATTTGATGAAATGAAAGAAGCATCAATTCTAGCAAACGTAAATTATTTTGTTAAGAAAATGCCTGAAAGATATGATACTTTACTTACTGAAGGTGGAGGTAACATTTCCCAAGGTCAAAGACAATTATTATCTATTGCAAGAGCAGTTCTTGCTGATCCAAAGATTTTAATTCTTGACGAAGCTACTTCATCAGTAGATACAAGAACTGAAAAGAATATTCAAGATGCAATGATTAATTTAATGAAAAACAGAACAAGTTTAATTATTGCTCATAGACTTTCTACTATTCAAGATGCAGATGTAATAGTTGTAATTGATAAGGGCGAAATTGTAGAAAAAGGAAACCATAAGGAATTGCTTGAAAAACAAGGTAAATATTATGATTTGTATATGACTCAATTTGCAGGAAAAGCAATATAAATTAATAATGCTTTCATATGCTAATATAAAAGAGGTTGGACTAAATGATCCAATCTCTTTATTATTAATAATATGGGTTCTCATTATTAGATTGTATTTTTGCGTTTGAAAATACAAGCGAGTTTACTTAACCTAAGCAATATTATCTTTTATTTATAATGATTTAATACTTTTATTTTCTTTTGTTATTTTTT
>JAZLLM010000134.1:0-2817 GCA_045598145.1 Bacilli bacterium
TAATATACGTACGTATATTATACAAAGAAAATACAAAGAAGTCAATAATTATTTCTTATAAAGACTAATATAATCATTAACAAATTTTTTAATAACAGCTGTTGGAGTTGTATTGTTTTGTTTACAAATAATTTTAAATTCTTCTAAAACATTAATTTTAAAATCAATTGGAAATCTCTTATAATTTGTTCTCAAATAACTAATTTGATTAGTATATTTTTTTTCTTTCATAATTAAATACCCCTTAATAATACTATAACAAAGAAAAAGAAAAAGCAAATAAATAAATTTTTTTAATTTAACTAAGAGATGTATCACATAGTATGATACATCTCTATCAAAAGTATAAAAAATCGTTATTTTTTGTCAACAAACTTTCGCGACATAATCGCTACGCTTTTATTTCACGTTTTGTTGACAAAAGGCAAGTTAATCTTTTCTCTTAAAAATATTAGTAAACTTTGAAAAAAATGAAGAATTAGAAGAATTAAGCAAATTCATATTATTAGTAATTTCTTTTTGTTCTTTCAAAGCAATAATATCTAAAAGTCTTTTATTCTCAATTTCCAAAAACTCTATTCTCTCCTTATAAGAATTAATAATTTCATTTTGTAATAAAGAAACATCAAAATTAAAAGAATAACTTTTCTTATTATTTATTTTAAAATCTTTTATATAATTATAACCTTTTTCAGTAATGAATAACTTATTATTAATATAATAATAATAATCATTATTTCTTAAATCTAAATCAGGAAAAGTATTTTTCAATTCTTCAATACGTTTATAAATAGTACTTTTCCCAATTCCTAAATTATTACATATATCACTAATTTTATATTCCATAAAAACCCTTCCAGTCTTTCCAGTCCAATAGTACTATTTCCAGTCCAGACACATTATATCACAAAAAAGCAAATGATACAAGTTAAGTAAATGTATAAATGAGACGTATTATTTCCAGTCCAAGAAAACTGGAAACATAAAACAATAACTTGACAATATATATATATTGTGTTATGCTCTATTTACAATAGAGCGAAAAAGTTATCGTAATGAATTATAATATTCATAATGTATAATGTTTTCGAAATCGTTATCGCTATGTAATGATATGGTATGAGAAAAGGTTAATTTGTCCGAATTAATCTTTTCTTTTGCTTCTTGATATGAAATGTAATGACTTGTAGGCTTAATAATACCTTTTGAATATCTATAAAACTGATGTCCAACTGGATATAAATACAATCTAGCACCTTTTTTTGTATTATCTCCATCTTTTATATTAATTAAATAAGATGAAACATAAGCACCAATATTATCAATATCTTTTAATCTATTAACTTTAACAAAACCATAACCCCAAATATCAGACAAAAGAGAATTTTCAATATATAAAGGTTTATCAGACTTTAATAACAAATGTATATGCCAATCTCCTTTTTCATGAGGCTCTGGAACATATATATAATCAATTTTATTTTCTGAAAATTTATATCGAAGACGTTTCATAAATTTTTCGAAAATACTACACAACTCATTTGGATTGTAAACTTTAAAATCTCCAAAAGTAAGTGTAATCCATAATTCGTTAGCACCTCCAAAAAAATTATTATTAATAATATTTCGCAAATTAGTAATAGATGCTCGTATTTTATTAATATTTTGCCCTCTGTTTTCAGTATGATTACAAGCAAATATTTCACCAGTTTCTAACTTAACATACTCATCTTTATTAATTTTCCTAATTGCACAACCATTATTTTTATGAGCCAAACAAAGTAATTGAGTAATGTTTCCAGTTCTAGTGTATTTTACTAATGAACTATCACAAACAGAATAATTATCAATTTTTCTTATTTCAATAATAAACACCCCCCTTCAAATTTTCTCGAGTTGTTTATCTAATAATCAAGTTAATAAATAAACAATAAAGTTGTTTTTTTAGTTTATACAATTCTTTTGTGCATAAAGAACAAAAGAATTGTATAAACAAACTATAAAAAAACATACTTTTATTTTAATTTATCGGTGTCATTTTCTGAATCAGTATTTTCAGGTATATTCTTTAATGCTTCAAACATTTTAGGCATTAAATCAAGGCTTTTATTGTAATCTAAATACCAACTAATAGCAAACAATATCATATTGCTTTTAGGAAGTCCTCTTTGTAAAGAAAGCACTTTGATTTTATCATCTAAATCGATAGGAATATTTAAAATAACCCTTCTAGTATTTTTTTGAGTAGAATTTTCATTTTTATTCATATTAACACCCCTTTTATACACCAAATATATACTAAATAAGTAAATTAGTCAATACCTATTGACAATAAAATAAAATTAATATAAAATAAAAATACCTAAAAATGTAAAGCCATATTTGTAAAGTACGATTTAAGTACATAATAGCAAAAAAAAAGAGAGATTAAATTCTCTCTTTTTTTTGTTTAAATTGATTTCATGCGATAATCACAGAATAAATTTTCTTTATCAATATCACATAGTATCATATCAGAAAGATTATACAATACACATTGCAAATCTTCAATATTTTTTATAATAGTATATTCAATCTGATTATTTAATAAAGAAGAATTATCATAAACAAAACTTTTAATTCTATAAAAATCATTAGAAACATTATCAAATAAAACAGATAATTCAATACAAGAACCAATGCGTATTTTATCAATATTTTCTCTTTTGTAAGTATCAATATTTTTACCCATAAGACACCCACAAATAATATACGTACGTATATTATACAAAGAAAATACAAAGAAGTCAATAATTATTTCTTATAAAGACTAATATA
>JAZLLM010000135.1:0-16004 GCA_045598145.1 Bacilli bacterium
TTTGTTTATGATATGAATAATTATGATAACATAACAGCTAATTCTAAAATCATTTTAGAAAAATCATATGACTATACTAAAGAAATAATAGAATTTTTTGTAAGATTGATAGTCACTTTAGGTGTTGAATTATTACTTGCATTATTATTTAGATTTAATAAAAAATCATTTTTAATTATTTTAATAGTTAATACATTAACTCAAATAGGTTTAAATCTAAACATAAATATAGTTGCTCATAATAGTGGTAAAAATTTAATGTATATAATGAGTTATGCATTTATTGAATTAATCATCGCTATAGTAGAAGCTATAATTTATAAGATCTATTGCAAACGTGGTAAGAACGAAACAAAGAATTTAATTATTTTATATGCAATTATAGCTAATATATTATCTTTTGGCTTAGGCATGTTATTATGGGTTAAAATGTAATAATACATTATTATTGAAACTTTTTTGATAGGTATTACGTCTTATTATATGTAGGAGTCAAAATATGGATGATAAAAGAAAGATAATAAATGCTCTTAATTCAAGAAAACAAGAGAAAATAGAAGAAGTATTTAACTATATTTATGACAAATACAAACCTCTTGCAATTTTTGTTGCAGGGAAATACTTAAAAAGTGTTGATGATATTGATGATGTAGTTCAAGATGCATTTATTAGTTTTTTTAATAATATTAATAATGTTAATACAAATGTTAAATCATATTTAACAACAATTGTAAAAAATAAAGCTATTGATTTTATTAGAAAGAATAAAAGAATAGAATATGTTGATGTAGAAGATTTTGATGTTATAAGTGACTACGAAAAGACAAGCAATGACTCTTTAACTGAGATGATAAGTAATATGCGTAGTGTATTAGGTGATTTAGATACAAATATTATTCTTTTGCATTTAGTTGATGATTTGAAATTTGATGACATTGCATTAAAACTTAATATGAATACTAAAACAATTAAAACAAAATATTATCGCGCTTTAAAAAAATATCAAGAAAGGAAGAAAGAAAATGAAAAGAATTGAGGAAGATTTCTTAAATGATGCTAATATAAAGACTAATAGTACATTTAGTGATATAAAAGAACAAATTAATTTTAACTGTCAGACTAACAATTCAAACTTTAAAGTTAAACGTACACTTATATTACTTTCTTGCTTTATATTAGCAGTGGCACTTTGTGTATCCGGATATTTTATTACAGTAGACGCTTTAGAATATAATGATGCAATTGATTTTTTTGAAAGTAATGAACTTAGTAGTGATGGTCTAAGTAGAAGAGAAATAAAATTAGTTTACAAAGATATTAAGACAAATTCTTTTACTTATAATAAAACTGGGGAAGTAATTAATAATAGTATAATGCTAAAAGTACCAGGGTATGTTGTATCGTCAATTGATCCTAAATTACAGGATAATAAATATTTGTGGGGATATTTTGTAGAATTGCATAAAGCAAAGCCTAAAGAAAATGGTATAACATATGTGTTTTATGATGATTATAGTCGCTACGAAGATGGTAAAAAGATAGATGCATCACAAAGAATTGTTAAGTATAGTGATAAAGATGTAGTATGGGAAATTGATGTAACTCTATATAATGTGAGTAAAATTATTGAATTTGATGATTGCTTGGTTGCATATACTGATAGGGTATTTCAAAATGATGGGGGTAAAGGAAATTTATTACTTATTGATTTAGATAGTGGTGAAATATTAAAAGTAATACAATATACTAATGAAATTGATACAAGTAATTATACATATATATCTAGTCCTATAGTTAGAAATTATGACAAATCATTTACAATATTTTCAAATAAAAGAGGTGTTACAGAAAATAAGTTATATATAATTACTTATAATAAAGATGGCGAATTAATAAGTTTATATGATGTAGAGATTAATTATAGACCTTTGTCTATCACAAAATTTAAAGATGGATACTTAATATTAACCTTTGATAACAAGTTTATAAATATTGATAAATATGGTAATACGTTAAAAGAATACAGTTATGAAAGTGATGAATATTTATATTATATTGTTGATATAATTGAATATAATGATAAAATATTTTTATCCACATATTTAGTGCCAAAAGAAATAAATAAAAGTACTGATTCTGGCGAAGTAAGATATGCAGAAACATATTACATCCGTAATTTAACATTAGGATTACCTAATCAAACTAATTTAACTGATATATTTAGAGAAAATTATAGTGCATCTCTGTTAATTTGTGATGATATGGACGGAACTCCACAAACGTTTTATACAATAAATGGTGCAATAGGTAGCTCTTTAAGAATAAACGCTTCTAATGAATTGATTTGGGAAGTTGAAAATATAGCTAATGTAAAGTTAAGCATTGCAACTAGTTCATTTACTTATGGGGGAATTACTGAAGTGTATGAATATAAGTTTGATAGTACTTTAAAATTAAAAGATATTAAAGATAAAAATGAAGACAAAGTATTTAGAAGATAATTATATTTTTTATACGAAAAGCAATTTGATAGTTCAAGTTGCTTTTTTAATATTGGTTTAATATGAAAGTGTTTGTAATTTATTTTAAAAATAATAATAAGTGATATAATATATAAATGTACAATTGAAAGTGTGAAGATATGAAAACAAGAAGTGAAATGAATTTAACAACTGGTAATTTATTCACAAAAACTATTAAGTTTTGTTTACCTTTAATGTTAACAACAATATTCCAATTATTATATACAACAGTGGATTTATGGACTGTAAGTAATTATGGTGGTGGTAGTTTATCTATGACTGCTGTAGGTTCTAATGGAGCACTTATTAATCTAATTGTTTGTGTTTTGGTATCTTTATCTACTGGTGCTAATGTTTGTATTAGTGTTGCAAAAGGGGCTAATGATAAAGAAAAAGCTGAAAGAATATTACACACCGCATTTATTGTAGCTTTTGTAGGTGGTATTATTTTTGCCTTTCTAGGTTATTTCTTATCACCAATATTATTAAAAGTTATGGATACACCAGAATCTATAATCGGTAAGGCTACTTTATATTTACAATTATATTTTATTGGTTGTCCTGTAATGGTTATATATAATTTTGGTTCACAAATGTTACGTGCCTTAGGAGATTCAAAAAGACCTTTATATTTCTTAATAATATCTGGTTTAATCAATATTCTATTTGACTTAATATTTGTAATTAAGTTTAATATGGATGTAGCTGGTGTTGCTTTAGCTACTATAATTTCGCAAGCAGTTTCTGCGTTTTTAGTTGTATTTTGGTTTTGGTATAATAAAAACAGTTTTGTTAACTTTAGATTTAAAAAATTAAGATTATATAAAAAAGAATTAATTGATATATTAAAAATAGGTATACCTGCTGGACTTCAAGGTTTAGCTTTCTCTATTCCTAATGTATTAATTCAATCATCATTATACACAATTTCTTCTACTACAATAGATGGGGTATTAATTGGTCAAAATGAAATTATAAGTGGTAGTAGTGCTGCAAGTCAAATTGAAGGATACATCTTTGCAATGATTGATGCCTTTGCAGTAGGTGCAGTTTCTATTACAGGACAAAATTATGGTGCAAGAAATGTTAAGAAGATGAAGCAAGGTTATTTATATAGCTTCATATGGATGAGTATATTCTGGTTTGGATGCTTATTACTAGCACTTACATTCCCATTTGTTTTCTTAAAGATTTTTATTACAGATACTGATGGTATAATTATTCAAAATGCTTTATTAGCCGGAAAAGAAAGATTAACAATAATGGCTATTACTTATATCTTAGATGGCTTAATGGATTTATCAGGTTGCTATTTAAGAGGTATGAAGC
Source organism: Bacilli bacterium (assembly GCA_045598145.1). Lineage (GTDB taxonomy): Bacteria > Bacillota_I > Bacilli_A > ML615J-28 > CAG-698 > RGIG3506. The sequence goes on from JAZLLM010000135.1 coordinate 3,852, forward strand.
ATTCAGCTATTCCTGCTATAGTAACTATGATAGGCTGTACTGGTACAAGAATTGTATTCTTGCTTACAATATTTAAGCTAGATTACTTCCACACTATTATGTGGTTATATGCAGCCTTCCCAATCTCTTGGATTTTGGTTAATATTGCATACATTCCAATTTTAATTATAATTCAAAGAAAAGAATTTAGAAGTATGGATGCACAAAGATTATTATTAGGAGAATAATAATGAGCGAAAGAAAAATATGCAAAAAATATACAATAATGGTTGGCACTAATGACGCTAAAACATTAAAGAAGAAAGTTAATATTGAAACGGCTACACATATTGCTAATAATTGCTTAAAGGCATATCAAACAGCATTTTCTTTGTATATCGTAAATGGTGGATATATTCACGATAATGGTGCATATGTAAATGAAAAGAGTTTAGCTATTGTGGTAATTGATCCACCAAGTGAAGACGTTATTAACGAAATTGCAAAAGATTTATGTTCTTTCTTTAATCAAGAAAGTGTAGTGGTAACTAAAGAAGATATAGAATATTATTATGTAAGTGATCAATTAAAGATTAAATAATACATAACTTATTACTCAAAAAAAGATAAAAGTTGACTTTAAAACAAAAAAAGTGTAAAATATTACTGTATAAAAAAATAATAAAATATTTAGGAGGATTATTATGCCAATTGAAGCTGGAGATATTAAAAACGGAATTACATTATTAATTGAAGGTAACATTTACCAAGTATTAGAGTTCCAACATGTTAAACCTGGTAAAGGTGCTGCTATCTTAAAGACTAAACTTAAGAACTTAAGAACTGGTGGAATCGTTGAAAGAGCATTCAACCCAAATAATAGATTTGATCAAGCTCAAATCGATAAGAAGATTACTCAATTCTCTTATGAAGCTGATGGTACATATTATTTCATGGATCAAGAATCATATGAAATGTATGAATTACCAGAAGAAGCAATCGGATTTGCAAAGAACTTCTTAACTGAAGGCTGTGAAGCAAACGTTAAATTCTTCGAATCAGAAATCATCTCTGTAGATATTCCTGAAAAGATTGAATTAACAGTTACTGAAACTACTGATGCTGTTCCTGGAAACACATCTTCTACAGCTACTAAAGATGCAACTGTAGAAACAGGATTAACTGTAAGAGTACCTTTATTTATTAAAGAAGGCGATAAGATTATTGTTAGTACTTCTGATGGAAAGTATTGTGGAAGAGCTTAATAAGCTCTTTTTTTAATATTATGAAAAAGAAAGTATTAGTTACTGGTGCAGCAAAAGGTATAGGGGCTGCTATCATAAGAGAACTTGCAAGAGCTGGTTATGATTGTGTTATTAATTATAATACTTCAAAAGATGAAGCTTATAAATTACAAGAAGAAATTAAAAAATATAATGTTAAGAGCTTAGTAATTAAAGCTGATGTTAGTAATGAAGTTGAAGTTAATGATATGTTTTTAAAAATAGAAGAAGAATTTGGCGGTATAGATATTTTAATAAATAATGCAGGTGTAGATTTATCTGAATTGTTTAATCAAAAAACCGTTGAATTATTTAAGAAAACCTTAGATGTAAATTTAATTGGTGCATTTATCGTATCAAGAAAAGCATATAAATATATGAAAGAAAAAGAATGGGGTAGAATCATTAACATTTCATCTACTAATGGCATTAATACATATTATCCAGTATGCTTAGAATATGATGCTAGTAAAGCTGCTTTAAATTCTTTAACACATAATTTAGCTATTCAATTTGCACCATATGTAAATGTAAATGCAATAGCACCAGGCTTTATCGGAACAGAAAATGAATTACAAGGTTATGACGAAGACTTCTTAAAATCAGAAACTGAGAAGATTTTAATGAAAAGAGTAGGAAGGCCAGAAGAGGTAGCTAAGCTTGTAAAGTTCTTAATTAGTGATGATGCATCATATATTAATAATACCATCATTAGAATTGATGGTGGTCAATTTGGAAGTAATTAAAAAAAACGTAGTTACTATTTTTTAGGATTATCCTAAAAGTAACTACGTTATTTTTTTAATTTAGTTTTTCTAATATTTTAGTTAATGCAAGCATAACACTTAATTTGCCATATTCGTAAGTTAAGCCACCCTGCATATACATTGTGTATGGTTCAACAACCGGAGCATCAGCACTTAATTCAATTGTGCTACCGATTGTAAAGCAACCAGCAGCCATTACTTCATCAAATGGATATCCTGGCATTGGAGATGCTTGGATATATACACCTGAATCAATTGGACTAGATGCTTGGATACCTTGAGCGAAAGCTACAAGGTTGTTTTTATTTTTTAAGACTACAGTTTGAATTATGTCTGTTCTTTCTTCATTATATCTAGGGCTTACTTCATCAAAGCCTAGCTTTTCTAACATGTAAGATGCAAAAACCATAGTTTTAAGTGCACTTCTTACGGCGTTAGGTGCCATATAGATACCTTTAAAGAAAGAAATGTTTTGGTTGAAGTTAGCGCCTAAATCTTTACCTATACCAGGGGCTGTTAGTCTATCAGCTACCATACTGATTAAGCTAGCTCTTCCGGCAATGTATCCGCCACTTGATGCAACGCCTCCACCTAGGTTTTTCATTAATGAGCCTACAACCATATCTGCGCCTACATGACCTGGTTCTTTATCTTCAACTAATTCTCCGTAGCAATTATCTACCACAATAATTACTTCTTTATTTACTTTTCTAATTTCTTTAATAATGTTTTCAATTTTTTTAATAGTTAAAGAAAGTCTATTAGAGTACCCCCTAGATCTTTGGATTTCCACAACCTTCACATTTCCTTGTTTTAATCTTTCTACTATTTTTTCTGTATCAAATTCATTATTAATTAAATCAATTTGTTCATATTTTATTCCGTATGCTTTAAGTGATTGGGTGCTTTCACCAATTATTCCAATCATTTCTTGTAAAGAGTCATATGGTTTACCACTAATTGATAAAAAAGTATCTCCATATTTTAATAATGATGAAAAAGCTAAATATAAAGCATTTGTGCCACTCATGATTTGGCATCTTACTAATGCATCTTCACAACCTAAAACACTTGCAAATATTTTCTCTAACTTAGTCCTACCTGTATCAAAGTTACCATAACCATTAACATCAGTAAAATCAGAATAATTTACGTTATTTTCTATGAAGGCTGATAATACTCTATTTGAATTTTCCATACATCTGTTATCAATATCACTAAATATATCTTTTAAATCAATGTCTGCTTGTTTTGATAATTCTAATATTTTGTTATTAATTTCATTCTTAATCATAATAAACCTCTTATATTTATTATACTATATTTCTCTTAAAATATCTTTATTATATTTGAAAAAAATAAATATATGGTATATAATAACTTTGTTATGAAAGAAAAGATGAAGAAAATTTTAAATAGTTTTACGCCATATGAAAAGATATGGTTTATATCAGTTATAGCACTTACTATAATAGTGGCTATATTGTTTCCATCTACTGTGGAAAACCTTGATATTAATCCAGTACTTATAATGACTTTATACATAGCTGATGTATTTACTAATGTATTGTGTGAATTATTAATTAGTAAACAAAGTAAGTGGAACTTTATTGTATCATTATTCGTGGAAGCAATTGAGATAGCAATATGTATTGTGATAGGTGAAAGATTTGCAACCATGGCAACTACTATCTTTTTCTGGATTCCAATAGATATTATTAGCTTTGTAAATTGGAATAAACACTTAGATGACGATAATAAAGACTTAACAATTGTAAGAAGTTTGAAAGGATATCAAGAATTATTAATCATATTAGGTATTATTGTTTGGACTTTAGGTGTTGGATATTTACTTACTAGAATAGACAATGAAGGTTTATTAGAAGCTGGAAGTAATTTAGAAATAGCTGTTTGTTATTTAGATGCCTTTGTTAGTGCAGTAGCTGTATGTAATGGCATCTTTATATTGCTTAGAATTAAAGAGCAATGGATTGCTTGGTATATATCAACCATATTTGAGGTAGTTATAAATATAATCTTAGGTCAATGGGTATTGTTAGTATTAAAGGCTGCATATTTAACAAATACTACTTATGGTTATATTAAGTGGACAAAATATATAAAAGAGCATGAAAATAAAGTTTTATATAAGTAATTTATTGTATAATGAATAAATGAAAAGGAGAATATAAGATGGTAAAAGGAAAGAAAACGTTTATTTTAACTTTATTAAGTTTATTAGTATTATTTTTATTTACTGGATGCAAAACTTTAGAATTTACTGTTACTTATAAAAATGGTAATGAAGTTATTGAAAGTGTAAATGTTAAGAACAATGAACTTGCAAGTGATAAATTAATTAGTGATGAAGTTCATGAATTTTTAGGATGGACTGATAATTCTGGTGCTTTCTTTGATTTTAATACACCAATTACTAATAATATCACATTATATGCAAAGTGGACTAATACAGTTAAATTTGTAAATTATGATGGTAGAATATTAGAAGAAATTGAAGTAAAAGAAGGAGAAGAATTTGAAGGCCCTAGCAAGAATCCAATTAAGCCTAGTGATGAAGAATATGATTATCACTTCTCTGGTTGGAATCAACCTTTAGTAGGTATAGGTTACGATATGCAAATAGAAGCAACTTATACAAAAACTAAAATAACTTACCTAGTTACTTATTATGACGATAATAATAATGTAATTGATACTAAAAATGTAATTAAAGGCGAAAAGTGTGAAAACTTAGTTGCAGCTAATAAATCAGATGATAGATTTGAATATGTATTTAGTGGATGGGTTGATTTAGCAGGTAATGATTTTAATTTTGATAATATCATCACACAAGATATTAAATTAATCGCTAAATATACAAAGCAAGTTAAGGCAAGAGAAAGCTTAGAAGGAATGAAGGTAAGTATGATGGGTGCATCAATTTCTACTTTCTATGCTTCTAAATCAGAAATGAATAGTTATTATAGTGGTAATGATGAATTCTATTATCCTAAGTATTCTGGTACAGTAACTACTGTAAAATATACTTGGTGGTATAAGATGATTAAGGAATTAGGTTTAGAATTAGGTATTAATAATTCTCTTTCAGGTTCTGCAGTTACAGTAGGTGCAGCTGACAGACAAGCAAGAAGCTATGAAAGAATTAGAGCTATGGGTGAAAATGGTACACCTGATATCATCATTTTATTCATAGGTATTAATGATAATGTAAGTGGCGTAAGTAATGAAAACTTTGAAAAGGGATATAAAGAAATGATTGAAAGAACAATAGAAGTATATCCTAATGCATATATTTTCTTAGGTACATTCTATTATTCACATTATCATGTAAGAGAAAAGAGTCATTCATATTACAATGAAGAAAGTAGACTAGCATATAATGATATCATTAGAAAGCTAGCTAATGAATATCAAACAGGCTTAGTTGAACTTGCAGATATTTGGGAAGCTGGAGTAAGTCCAACTCAAGGTGATGCAGGAAGTTTAGGTTATTTAGGTGATAACTTACATCCAAGTAAAAAAGGTATGGAAGTAATTGCAAATAAATTTATAGCTGATATTAAAACATATTTTGGAATGGAATAGTAAAGGTAATAAAAAATGAAAAAAGCTAATAAAACAATTATATTATTGTTATTATGTGTATTAGGTTCTTTCTTATTAATTTCATGTAAAGCTACTACATACCTTGTAACATTTAAAAATGGTGATGAAGTTGTTGATAGTGTTTCCGTTAATGAGGGCGAAACTGTAAATGAAAAATTAATTAGTGACGAAGTTCATGAATTCTTAGGTTGGGCTTTAAGCGATGGTGCCTTCTTTGATTTTAATACACCAATTAATAATAACATCACTTTATATGCAAAGTGGACTAATACTGTAAAGTTCGTAAATTATGATGGTAGAGTCTTAGAAGAGCTTGAAGTAAAAGAAGGAGAAGAATTTGAAGGACCTTCAAGAAACCCTGTAAAACCTAGTGATGAAGAATATGATTATCATTTTTCTGGATGGAATCAGCCATTAATAGGAATAGGTTACGATATGCAAATTGATGCAACTTATACTAAGACAAAGATTACTTATAAAGTAACATTCTTTGATGATGATGAAAAAGAATTAGATAGTCTTGATATAATAAAAGGCGAAAAGATTGAAGATAAAAAATTAGCTAATAAGACTGATGAATATTTTGAATATGTATTTAGTGGATGGTTCACATTAGCTGGTGAAAAGTTTGATGTAAATACACCAATTTTGCAAGACACTAAATTATTTGCAAGATATAATAAGAACGTAAAACCTAGAGAAAGCCTAGAAGGAATGAAAGTAAGTATCATGGGGGATTCAGTATCTACATTCTACACAGCTAAATCTGAGATGTCTAGCTATTATACTGGTAAAGATGAATTCTATTATCCAACATATTCTGGTACAGTAACAACTGTTAAATACACTTGGTGGTATTTAATGATTAAGGACTTAGGTTTAGAATTAGGTGTTAATAATTCACTTTCTGGTTCATCAGTATCTTTTGGTGCTAATGATAGAAAAGGCTTAAGCTATGAAAGAATTAGAGCTATGGGTGAAAATGGTACACCGGATATCATTATCTTGTATTTAGGTATTAATGATAATGCGGGAGGAGCAAGCGCTGAAACTTATGAAGCTAATTATAGAACTATGCTTGATAGAGTAAAAGAAGTATATCCTAATGCATTTATCTTTATTACTAACTTCTCATATTCTCATTATCATATTAGAATGGCTAGTCATGCTAGTTATAGTGAAGATACAAGACTTGCATATAATGATATCTTAGATAAATTAGCAAGTGAATATCAAGTTGGTTTAGTACATTTAAGTGACTGCTGGGAAGCAGGCGTTAGCCCAACTCAAGGTGATGCAGGAAGTTTAGGTTATTTAGGAGATAACCTACATCCAAGTAAAAAAGGTATGGAAGTATGGGCTAAGCAATTTGAAAAAGATATAAATGCATATTTTGGTATAACTGAATAAAAATTTTTAAAAGTACAAAATATTTTATTTTGTGCTTTTTTGTTTTTATTTATAATGAATTTATTAGGTTAATTTGATATAATATTAACTAGATTAAAAACAGGAGATAAAAATGCAAACAAACATCTTAGCTTTAGATTTAGGAACTACCACATTAGGTCTTGCAATATCAAGATCAGGTATCTTAACTAGTCCCTTACCTAACTTACATTTCAAAGAATTAGATTATGAAGATGCTATAAACAAATTAAAGGAAGTAATTAGGTTTGAAAGGATAGAACATGTTGTTATAGGCTATCCTTATTATCCTAGTGGTGATTTAAGTGAAATGACTGCTAATGTGGATAATTTCATCCCAAGATTAAATGAATTATTTAAAGGTATTGAAATAATAAAAGTAGATGAAAGAGGATCAACTGTAGAAGCAAGTCAAATGCTACACCAAAATAATAAAAATTCCAAAAAACAAAAATCAATAATTGATAGTGCTGCAGCGGTAATTATATTAGAGAGATATTTAAGAAGTATAAATCAAATGTAAGGGAGTAAAAAAACTAATGAAACTTGTAAATAAAGAATTATTAAATAATACATTTATTAAGTGGTATGGTAGAACATATTATGATGATACTAATAAATTAAACTGGATATATAACCCAGTATCAGGCTTTATTATCAAGGTTAGTGGTGGTAATTTTAGCGTTAAAGTTAAAGCTACAAATTATGATAATGATGTTTTAGTACCTTATATTCAAATAGTAATTGACCAAGATTTTAAAAATACTTATAAATTTAAATTAGACAAAGAATATAACGATATTTCTATAAATTTAGACGAAAATATCCACTATGTTGAACTTTATAAACAAAGTGAAGCAATTAAGAATCACTTAGGTATCGAGGAAATAAACGCAAATTTAATGCCTCTTGATTATAAGTTTAGTCATGTGTGTGAAGTAATTGGTGATTCAACTACAGCAGGATATGGTAATTTAGGGAGAAGTGAAGAAGGCTATTCAACTACTAATACTGATGCCCTACAAGATTTTGCATTTTTATCACTAAAGCATTTTAATAGTGAAGTTCATACCTTTACCGCATCTGGTTGGGGAGTTTATGCAAGTATTTGGACTAACCCTAAAACTACAAATGTATGTGAATATAAAGATAAGGTATGTGTATTAAGTGATATCCCATATGACTATAAATTAATAAATCCTGAACTTATTATGATTAGCTTAGGAACTAATGATGGTACATACTTAAGAGAAGATAAATTATTAACTGAAGAGAGAACAAAAGAATTTGTGAAGAAATATACTGAATTTATAATGTATAAATTAAGTGAATATCCTAAAGCTAAAATATTAATGATTTATGGTTCTATCAAAGAAACATTAATGTATGATAATATCATTAAGGTTTATGAAGAAGCACATAAACTTTCTAACAATGTTTATAAACTAGAAGTACATGGGGATACTTTAGGTGCTAATGGACACCCTAGTTTAAAAGCACATTATAATGTATCTGATGAGATTATTAAATATATAAAAGAAATAATGAATTGGTAAATAGAAGTGAACTCTTATTAATTAAGAGTTCTTTTTTAATTGAAACACAAAAAAATATCAATTCAACATTTTGTTTAGTCGTTTCAACCTCTTGTTAATTTACAAATTTCAACATTTTGTTTATAATAGTGTTATAAATTAAAAGGAGAGAAAATTATGATTGGAGAAAATATCAAGAATTCAAGACTAGAGAAAGGAATGACGCAAAAAGAGTTAGCAGATAAATTATTTGTAACATCACAGGCAGTATCAAGATGGGAAAATGGTGAAGTAGAACCATCCGTGTCAACTTTGATTGAAATGGCTAAAATATTTGAAATGAGCTTGGATGAATTAATTAATGGTGCAAGTGAGTCTCCTACTATACAAGAAGAAACAAAAGAAGAGAAACCTGAAGTACAAATAATTGAGAAAGTAATTGTACAAGAAGCTAAACCAGTGCTTGCTGTATGTGAAAAATGTAACATGCCAATTTATGATGCTAATGACATTCGTAGATTTGATGAAGTAAAGCATATACATCATGGAAGACATCATTCTAGTCAAACAATATCTAGAACATATTGTGCAAGATGTGATAATGAAAGATTAGAAGAATTAAGAAAAGCTGCAGAATATAGAGAAAAGTTAAGAAAAGAAAATTATAGAAAGAGAAGAATACATGCTTATGTATGGCCTGGACTTATTTTAGCTATCTGTATACTTATAGGTTTTAGCTATCCAGCATTCTTTGTGATTGGACCTTTAGCTTATTTTACAATTGCTTGTATGATTTTAGATAATAACTTTATTTATGATATGTGGTCAGCTGTAGCAGGTTGGGGCTTTGTAAAGATGCCTGGTATTATATTTAGTTTTAGTTTTGGTGGATTGATATTCTTAATAATTGCGAAAATAATCTTGTTTATTATTGGAATGTTACTTGCATTTGCGGCTATATGCTTTGCAACTGCCTTAGCATTTGCTTTGTCAGTATTTGTATATCCATTTGCTTTATATAAGGCTTATAAATATATTGAATAATTAGGTGGTTAAAATGAAGAAAATATTAAATGTATTATTAATTATTGCATGTTTATTTTTATTTGCTTGTAATAAAAATAAGAATAATGAAGGAAGTAATGATCCTGAAAATAAAGGTGAAGACCCTGCACCAATAATTCAAGATGTATATTACAATGTAAAGTTTGACGGAACTTCACTTAGTGATACAAAAATAAAAGAAGGGGAAAAGCTAAGTCAACCACAAGACCCTAAAAAAGATAATTATATTTTTGGTGGTTGGTATTTAGATTCGGCTTTTAGTACAAAAGCATCTTTTCCAATAGAAATAAAAGCAGATACTACTATCTACGCTAAATTCTTTGATTTAAAGGAAGCATTTAAGAGTGCAAGAGAAAACACAATTGGAAATAGCGTTGATGGTTATGAATTTGATTATACTTTAAGTATGAATGTTAGTTATTCAGCAGTTAACCTAAGCGGTAATACTGTAGGTAATACTAAGTATAATAAGAATGGTGAAATTAAGTTTTATGATGAACATACTAATTCAGGCCTTCTTTTTTATGATGGAAGTAAATACCAAATTAGAACTAATAATGAATTAGAAAAGATTAGTTTAAATGAAAAGGGTAAGTTAAATAAATTTGAAGTAACTGAAGTTGATGATTCATATACATTTGATTCATCATCATATGCAAAAGCATTATTTGAATATAGTGATGATCAATTAAAGTCAATTGATAAAACTAGTGTAGCTGATGAATATAAATTAAATACTTCATTTGGTGCTAGTAAAGCTATTGCTTTAGTTGGTAATTATGCAAATAGCACAATTGTGGAAAGATTATTAGGATCCCTACCTGAAACTAGCGTTTCTACTGGTATGTATGTAACATTTAATAATGGTGAAGTTAAAACTTACAGATATGAAATGCATATCAATGTAACTGAAATTAAATTTGATTTAGTTTATAACCTAACATTTAAAAATGTGGGAAAAGCACCTAATATAGTACCTAAATCATTTAATGGTATCTCAATTACATCTAGTGATATCACAGCTAAGAAAGCTGAGATTAATGGATACTTTAATGCTTTCTATAATAAAGCAAAATCAAGTTATGATTTTAAAGTTACAACTGGTGTTGATTTCTCAGGTAATAATGAAATCAATTCCACATTTAAAGGTAGTGCAATCAGAAAGAACGATAATGGCACAACTTACTTCCATAATGATATTGAAGTAGATAGTGATTTTAAGAACGCTGATTTATATAAGAGTGCAGGTATAGCTGATATCCATACTAAGAAGACAATGCTATCAACTAAAGAAGTATATAATATTGAAAAGAAATTATTAAAGGATGCTACTTATTTAGTAGAAAATTATACACCTAATAATAGTGATTCATATTATTTATTTGATTTCTTTAACCAAATCGCTAATGTTAGTTTCATACAAAAAGATGAAGATGTATCTAAAGCATTAATTACTTATACAGTTGGTGTTAATTCAAGTGAAGTTAGTAAATTAATTGATTACTTAAACAAAGAATTAAATTTAGATCCTTTATCTACATCAACTACAATCGTTAAAGTATTTGGTGATTATAATGCATCAACAATTGAAGTAAAAGAGATTGAAGTTACTATTATTGTTAGAGATAATGCTCTTCAAAGTATCTTGATTACTTCAAATGGAAGTATGTCAACTAAATATACTGGTTCAAAAGATTTTGGATCAACATCTAAAGCTGATTACAAGTTTGAATATGAAATTACTGTAACTACTGATGGTGATAGTTTTGAACCATTTGATACAGTTAATAAAGCAAAATAAAGAAGGGAGAATTATATGGCTGAATTTAAAGTTGTAACTTATGAAATGAAATCAGGTTTATTTGGAACTAATGTAAATAAAGCTGATAATGAAATGTCTAACTATCTAAATAAGATGGCAGAAGAAGGATGGGAGTGTATCTCTATCGCAACATTCGATACTTCTAGTAAAAATTTCATGTACAAAATAGTTTTTAAGAAAGTTAAATAAAAACATTAACCTCATATTAAAATATGGGGTTTTTATTTTGTCTTTTGTTATAAAATAAATTATTGAATATCAAATATTATTTAATAGAATAGAGTATTTTATAAAAATATGATATAATGTCATTAACAAATCATGTAGGAAGTATAATCATATGAGTTTTATAAAACAATTCATTAATAATATTAAACTAAATAAAGAATATAGAAAAATCTTACGCCCTTTCATAAAGAGTATTGATTCTAAATTAAATAAATTAGTAATAATTGATTTTAATATTTCTGATGATGTAATAAGTGTTTATAACAAAATTAAAGATAAAAAGAGATATTATAATCCTAAAAATGAATATGACTCTTTAAGTGATAAAGTTATTAAGCATAATGATTATGTAAATAAAATAGTGGAGATTGTTGAGGGTTTTAATAGAGAAGACATATTGAATAATATTTTGTCAATTG
>JAZLLM010000136.1:0-8424 GCA_045598145.1 Bacilli bacterium
AATTTTGAAAGAAAAGTTTGGTGACTATGGAGAAGTGGATACACCTGTTCCCATACCGAACACAGAAGTTAAGCACTTCATCGCCGAAAATAGTTAGCGTTATGCTTGCAAACATAGGACGTCGCCAAGCTTTCTTTCTATAAATGCCTCAGTAGCTCAGTTGGTTAGAGCACCTGACTGTTAATCAGGGGGTCCTAGGTTCAAGTCCTAGTTGAGGCGCCATTTATGGCGAATTGGAGAAGCGGTTTAACTCATATGCCTTTCACGCATACATACACGGGTTCGAATCCCGTATTCGTCACCATTTAAAAATCTTGTCTTGCTAACCTTGTTATCAAGGCTTTTTTTATTTTTAATATATAACTATTTTATTTAAGAAAAAAATGTTATAATATAAGAAGAGAGAAATATATTATGAATAAAAATTATAGCGAAATATATAATAAAGAAATAACTAACTTAATTAATACAATTGAAGAAAAAGAAAAAGATAATATTTTTTCGGCTGCTACAATAATATTTAATGCATTAAAAAATAAAAAGATGTTGCATGTGTTTGCAACTGGGCATTCACATATGATAGCAGAAGAAATGTTTTATAGAGCAGGAGGTTTAGTTCAAATAAATCCTGTTTTAGTACCATATTTAATGCAACATGAGGGTGCATATAGTAGCACTAAATATGAAAGAATTTCTGGATTAGCTAAAATTATATTTGATAGTTTAGATCTTTTAGAAGAGGAACCATTTATTATTGCGTCAAATTCAGGAATAAACGCAGTACCAATTGAAATGGCTGAAATAGCTAGAAAGAATAATCACGATGTAATTGTAATTACTAGTTATGAAAGTTCAAAAAATTTAGAGCCAAGAGTTGAAAGTAAAAAGCATTTATATGATTATGCAAGTGTATTAATTGATAATCATGTAACGTACGGAGATTGCATTATATCAACAAATGAAGGCAATATAGGCGCATGTAGCACAATAGCTGGAGCATACATTGTACAACGTATAGTATTAGATGTAATAAAATTATGCGAAGATAATAATATTGATCCTTTAATTTATAAAAGTGCTAATACTGGCGGTGACGAGCATAATAAAAAAATGTTTGAAGAATATAAGAAAAGAATAAGAAGTTTATATTAATATGAAAAAAGTAGCAATAATAGGTTTATGTGGTAATTCATTATTTTTTGAATTAGATAGAATGCCTAACATAGGCGAAACTAAAGATGCAATTAATTTACACACCGAAATAGGTGGAAAAGGATTTAATCAAGCAGTAGCTTTAAGAAGATTAAAAATAGATGTAAGTTTTATGTCAGCTATTGGTAATGATTTAGAAGGTAAAGCATCAATAGAATTAGCTAATAAAGAAGGTATGAAGTCATTTTTTAAAATTAAAGGCGAAAGAACTGCCCAAGCAACAATATTAAGAAGTACAAATGCTGATAATGAAGTAATTGAATATTTAGGTGCAAATAAATTATTATCTAAAGAGGATGTATTAGATTTTAAAAATGAAATAATAACATCTGATTGTTTATTATTACAATATGAAATACCATATGATGCATTAAAGTTAGCAATAAATATTGCAAAAGAAAATAATGTAATGATAGTTGTAAATCCAGCGCCTTATATTTATGATGATATTGATATAATAAAAGACGCATATTTAATTACTCCAAACGAGGTGGAAGCATCTAAAATGTTAGATATTAGCGTTGAAGAAATATATAATGCAGATATATTGATTAAAAAAATTAGAGAATTTGGCTTAGAAAGAATAGTAATAACTTTAGGTGATAAAGGTGCATTTGTATATGAAAATGATAAATATAAATATATTAAAGGCAAAAAAGTTGATGCAGTAGATACAACAGGTGCTGGTGATGTATTTAATGCATCTTTGGTATATAAATTATTAAATGATGAAACAATCTTCGATGCTTGCGAATTTGCAAATATCCAATCATCCAAGAGTGTTACAAAAAAGTATGTTATTGATTCAATACCATATTTAGAATAGGAGTTATATGAAAACAAAATTATTATTTATATTATTGATTTTATTTATGATATCATTGAGTGCATGCGGCTCAAATGATTTATATTTCAATACAAATACTACTGATGTACAAGTATATGTTGATAACATTATTGAGCTGCCTTATAATACTAACATTAAAAATTTACAATGGTCTACATCTGACCCTGATGTAGCAACAGTTGAAGATGGTGTTGTTCTAGGCGTAGGTGAAGGATTTGCATTTATTACTGTTGAATATAAAAATGAGCAATATGCAGAATATTTAGTTGAAGTAATAAAAAAGAAGTATGAAGTAGTATATCGTACATTATTAATTGACGGTGATCCTTATACAGTTAGAAATCAATCAATTATTTTAACAAATTTACATGATTATTTTGGTGAGAATAAAACTCATTTAGAATATGATGATGCTACATTTGTGGGATGGTATTTAGATAAACAATGTGTAACAAAATGTGATTTAAACATGGAGATAACAGACGATATGGCGATTTATTCAAAATACAAATCATTAGAAATAGAAAGTAATATTAGAATTAATATTGATAATGTAATTGGATATAAAGGAAAGTTCGTAAATAACGCAGATATTCAAACTTTTTCACCTGCATATGGAACTTATGCAACAAATGATAATAATGATTTTTCAAATTATACATTTGTAATTTGTAAGTACGATATAAATAAAAAAGGATATTTTATTACTGATGTAATGAGCGATGGCGCAAAGAAAAATGTAGTAATACCTTATAATGGATTTATTATTTGTGTTAATAAATATATTGATACATATAATAAATACATGAATAATTTCACAATTGGTGCTGAAATTTCATTAAGTAAATATTCTGTAAATACTTCTAACATATTATATGTTAATGAAGTAAAAGAAAAGATAGAATTAGATAAATTAATCGTTAATGGATTAAATGCTAGATTTGTTAGTGTTTATGATGTAAGAAATGACCAAACTATATTAGATTTAGGTGGGGATGAAAAAGCATATCCTGCATCTGTAACTAAAATTATTACAGCAATTACTGCACTTAGATATGCAAAATTAGAAGATAAAATCACAGTTGGGGAAGAATTAGATATTACATATGAAGGTTCATCTCCATCAACTGCAGGAATTCAAAAAGGTGAAATTTGGACATTAAGACAACTATTATATGCATTATTACTTCCATCAGGAAACGATGCTGGATATGAAATAGCTGCTTTAACAATAAACTCAATTTATCCCGACAATTCGTTTACAGGACACGAAAAGATAGCTAAGTTTGCTGACCTAATGAACGAAACTGCCCAAGAAGTGGGAGCTGTTAATTCTCACTTTATGACACCAGATGGTAATAGCTATTATAAATCAGATGGCAGTTGGGATGAAAGAATAAGTGAACATTATGTTACTGCTAACGATATGTGTAAATTTGCAAATTATGCACTAGCACTTGGAGCAATAGCTGAAACTGTTTCTACAAAGACGATTTCATATCAAATTGAAAGTAAGAGAACAGTTTCATTTACAAATACTAATAAATTCATTAAGACTACAGATTATTATTATATTCCATCTGCTATTGGAGTAAAAACAGGAACAACTACTCCTGCTGGAAATTGTTTAGTTTCTGCAGTTGAAATTAATAGAAGATTTATAATCGTTGCAGTATTAAAAGCTCCAACTAGTGATGATAGATATTCAAATTCTTTAAAGATATATGAAGCTATTTTTGGAGATGCATTAAGATAAAAATAAAACAATCATATCAAATTTGATATGATTGTTTTTTAAAGAATGAATGCTAATACGGTAAGCGAACCGATTAGAACAGGTAAAGCAATTCTTCCACAATTTAAAATAAATGATTTAAATGTGAAATCTACTTCTTGCTCTTTTAGAATACGCATCCACATAATACCAGCTAAAGCTCCTATAGGAGTAATGAAAGCGCCTATATTAGATCCTATTATTGTAGAGTAAATACAACATAAGTTATTCTCAGTAACATTAAATAATATTGATGTGAAATTAAGTGACATAGGAATATTGTTTATTAGGTTATCACAAATAGCAGAAGAAAAACCATAAATATAAGTAAGCGCAAATTTATTGCTAGTTATTGATGAAATCCAATCAGCTATATTTTTATTTAAAGAATGATAATCTAATGATAAAACTATAATGTACATTGAAAGAACAAAAATACATAAAGTGTAAGGTAATCTTTTAAATACTTTTTTTATAACAACAAAATTTTTATTAATAATACTAAATGCAAATAAGAATAATGTTAATGATAAAGCAAATAATATAGTGATAAACCACATTTCTATGTGAATATAATTTGAAATTGCTAATAAGCAAGTACAAAGCATTAAGTGAATTGTGTTTATTATAGCAAGTTTTTTATACTTTATAGCAGGATGATGTAAATGTGAAATATCTATATTAGTAGATAATTGTTTTTTAAACATTAATAATAAACATATTAATGATATAATACCAGCAGTTAAAGTTGGTAATGCCATCACTTTAAAATATTCAAAAAATGTAAGTTCAAAAGCATTAGCTATATAGATGTTTGTAGGATTACCAATGATAAAGAACATACTATATGTATTAGCTGTAACAAATTCCATTACTAAATAGGGAATGGGATTTATTTTAGCATTTTTAGATAAATAGCAAATGAATTGCGTAAACGTTAATATAACTATATCGTTACTAGTAAAAATTGTTAAAAAGGCAATTAAAAAATACAAGACAAAGAAAAGCTTATATTGAGATCCTTTTACATAATGAACAGCTTTATATGCAATATATTCAAAGAAATCAAGCTCATCTAAAGTAATAGATAACATAGTTAATGATAAAAGTAATAAAATGATTTTTAAAGGATTAATTGAAGTATTTTGCGATAAGTTATCAATTAAATAATCAAATGGTAATGATTTAGTGCAAAGTATAAATATTGCTCCTATGACGGCTATAATCCAGAATGATTCTAAAGTTATACCTTTTATTTTAAAATATGGAATTTCTATTATACAAAATATAAGTGTAATACAAGTAATTACACTAATGATAATAGATGAAATCATAACTATCTCCCAACAAATTAAATATTATACACCTTTTAAATCATAAAATAAATAAATATTAACATAAAAAGTAAAATATGATATAATAGTTAGGAATATAGGGCTATCGCCAAGTGGTAAGGCAACGGGTTCTGACCCCGTCATTCGTAGGTTCAAATCCTACTAGCCCTGCCATATTAGTTAAGCAATTGTAATACGTTATTCGTATCACTTTTTTTATTAAAAGTATTGCATAATTTGTTTTTATTTGATATAATAACATCGGAAAATAAGCAATTAGATTGCAAAAAATACGGAGATGATAAAATGATTAAAAGAGTAATTGTAAATGAAATAAAGGATGCTATTAAACATTATCCTATTATTTTATTAACAGGGCCTAGACAAATTGGCAAATCAACATTACTTTATAATTGGATAATGGGTTCAACATATGATTACGTTTCCCTTGATGATAAATTAGAATTATCAATGGCTAAATCTGATCCTAAAACTTTTTTTACTGTTCATAAGGCACCATTAATAATTGATGAAGCTCAAAAGGCACCTGAATTATTTCCCGAGATTGAAGCAATTGTGAATGAATCAAGGCTCGAAAAAGGAAATAAGGAGAGCAATGGAATGTATATCTTATCAGGTTCACAAAGAAAACAATTATTAGATGAAGCAAAAGAATCATTATCTGGTAGAGTTGCGATACTTGATATGATGAATTTATCACTTAATGAAATAATTAATAGGAAATCAAGAATATTTAACACAGATATTAATACTGCATCAACAAGAACAAATCCTGTAATTAATGAAAATGTAATATTTAATTATATTGTTAGAGGTTTCTTCCCTATACTGTATGATGATTTGGAAATGAAAACATCATTATTCTATTCATCATATTTAACTACATATTTAGAAAAAGATTTGAAAGATTTAATCACTGTTAATGATGAAATAAAGTTCATTAATTTCTTAAAAATACTTGCATCAAATACTGGAGAAGAACTTGTATATGATAATTATGCTAAACAAGTTGGCGTTGCAACAAACACTATTAAATCTTGGATAAGTGTATTAGTTAAAACAACTATTATTTATTTAGTGGAACCATATAATGAATCATCTATTGTGAAAAGAGTTGTAAAAAGACCAAAGATGTATTTTTTTGATACTGGCTTAGCAGCATATCTATGTGGTATTGATAGTGCTGAAACATTGCAAAAAAGTTTTTTAAAAGGTAGATTTTTTGAAACATTTGTCTTTAATGAGATAAAAAAATCTTTTATGAACTTTGGAATAATGCAAGATTTATATTATTATCGAGATACTGATCAAAATGAAATAGACTTAGTTTTAATTATGGATGCATCAATATCATTGATTGAAATAAAATCTGGACAATCTTTCAATGCATCAAATACAAAGGCCTTTAAAATCTTTGATAATACAAAACTAGCAAAAAAGAACAATGCAATCATTTGCACAGCTGATAAGGTATCTGTACTAAATGATGGGACTTATGTTTTACCTTTTATTTGTATATAGTGAAAAATAGGAAGAAGAGTTCATAAAAAATGAAAGTACTAGTAGATTTAATTAGTTTTGAGACTTTGCAAAGAATTAAACCTTTCTTCGTAAAAGATAATGAAGAGTGATGAGGAGTCATTATGGGTACTTGGAGTGCATCGATTAACGGTAATGATACTGCACAAGATTTAATAACTGAATATAGAATTGCTTTTGCGACTTATGATGTTGAAACAGCATTAAAGATGATTGAATCATATGTTCAAAAAGATTTTGATTTAGATGATGAATTAGAACTATGTAATTATGTTTATTCACTTGCTGACTTCATGTGGAAAAAAGGTATTCTTACTGAAGAAATTAAATATAGAGCAATAAAATTAATAGATAGTAATAGTGGATTGGATGAATGGAAAGAGGCAGGCGAGAAAGAGTTAAATAAACGATTAAAAGTATTAGAAGAGTTTAAAAAGCAACTATTATCTCCACAACCGCCAAAAAAGGAAATTACTATTAATCTTTATACAAAAGAAATATTTGAAATAGGTGATATTATAGTTCTACAATTGAATATGAAAGATGTACCTTATGAAAAATCAGATAGAGAATGGCACAAATTAAGTGAAGAAGAATACTATTCATATGACAAAAAATATGTTGTATTGATAAAGGTTAATAATTTTGTTAGTTTTACGTCTAGTGTTGATCCTAGTATCAAAGATATTTGGCCAATTTTTAGAATTTATAAAAAAGTCTTTGATCATATTCCAGATATGAATGAATTGGAAAACGTACCACTAGTATTTTATTACGATAAGTATCGGACTAATGTTTCTATGGGTTCTTTTGAAAGTAATGGTAGCATTAGAGGATTTAAAAAACGAAATTATCAAATCATTGGTAAAACATCTAGAAAAGATTTGTTACAAGAAACAGATTATTCAGAGGGAATTTATTTGGGTATGAAATGTCGTCCGGGTGGTGCGGATATAGAATTAGTAGGTTTAATTCTAGAACTATTTTAAAAGCAAATATGTATTTAAGCCAGGATGATTAAGTCTTGGCTTTTTATTTAATAACAAGATTAGGTGTACGCAAATTATGATGAGGTGTACGCAAAATTCTAAAGGTGTACGCACTTTCTTAGGGGGGGGGTACGCAAATCGTATCAAAATTGTACACGCAACACATATGGGATTATGGCGGAATTGGTAGACGCGCTACTTTCAGACGGTAGTGTTTAACGTGTGAGTTCGAATCTCATTAATCCCACCATAATAGAGACAATTAATCTTGATACAATAAATGTATTAAGATTTTTTTCATAACGTAAAGTTATATATACTAAGAAATATGGAATTGCTGTTACTGTTTTTTGCTGTTTAAGGAGTGAGCTTTTTTAAATAGGAATGGATAAATTAACAAATTAGTTTTTTAACAATTCAAAATAATATCAATGTATGGTGTGGCTAATTATCCTTGTCTTTTGAGTGATGAAGATGCAAATGCAGTTAATTATGATGATTTGTATAATATTATCATAATTAGTGAAAAAACATTTATCTAAATTGAAATATAAAAAACATTAGTATAAACTGAAATGATAAACTATTAGTAGACACTAAAAAAACATTAGTGTTTATTAATAGTTTTTTATTATGTTATACTATTAGAGTGGTAGAACCCCTAGGGGTTCGGGAAGGAGAAAATAATGGGAAGACCAAAAGGTGGTA
>JAZLLM010000137.1:0-11328 GCA_045598145.1 Bacilli bacterium
ATGATAAAAAAATTGAATATTGTAGATTTATTTTTCCTTCTTTTAATAATTTGCAATTTCTTAGGTATTTTAATTAAACCATAACTTAAAGCAATCACTATTTGAATTGGGATACCCACAATAAAATAAAACCAGTTTTTATCTAATAATAGATATAGATTTAGAAGAATAGTCCATAAGCATCCACTTATAAATATAAATCTTGGTAGTTTTTTCATCCAAATGCAAGATAATATAAAAGCACATAAAAATGATAGTGGTATAGCTAATATAAAGAACATCCAAGGTACAGGATTTGTAAAACCATGATTAGACCAAATTACATAAAGGATAGTTGCAATAATGTATACAGCAACAACCACAATACTTATAATTAGAGAATGGTTATAAGCTAAAAGTCTCTTTTCACTAGTGTTTTTGATTTTGCCAATTTGAATTTCAGCAGTATCATGCTCACTAATTAGATAGTCTATATTAACATTAAAGAAGTTAGCTATTTGCACTAAATTATATATGTCTGGAATAGCTTCAGCTCTTTCCCATTTAGAGACAGCTTTATCAGAATAATTTAGTTTTTCAGCTAATTCTAACTGAGTTAATTTAGAAGCTTTACGTAGATTTATTAAATTTTTAGAAAATATCTCTTTTAAATCATTCATAAGTCTTATTTCTTTCTATAATATAATTATACTATAAGCTTTACAAAATATCAAGGCTAGAAAAATTATAGCATTTTAAGAATTCTACTTGAAGTAGAGAGAAAAAATAGCATTCTACTTTGAAGGAAATCGCCTTATATTAGTTTTTTTATTGGTAGATAGGTATTTTAATACTCTTATGTTAATATCTTAGTGTAATAAATATTATTAGTAATAAGGAGGTAAAAAATAATGCGTATTGCAATATCTGCTGAGTCAACAATTGACGTACAAGAAGAATTATTAAAAGAATATGATATTAAAACTGTAGCTTTCACTGTAATGTTAGGAAGTGATGCCAAACAAGACGGTACATTTAGTAATGATGAAATATTTAATTATGTATTAGAAAATAAAACCTTACCTAAAACAAGTGCTGTTAATGAATTTCAATATGAAGAGCACTTTAATAATATATTTAAAGAAGGTTATGATGCAATCATCCATATTACATTATCTAGCGAGATAAGTAGTGCATATATAAATGCATGTATGGTAGCAAGAAAAATGGAAAATGTATACATCATTGATTCAAGGACCTTATCTACAGGTATTGCCTTACTAGCAATATATGCAAGTAAATTAATAAAGCTAGACTTAGATGTAACTAAGATAGTTAGATTAATAAAGACAAGAATACCTAATGTGTGTGCTAGTTTTGTATTAAGTAGATTAGATTATTTATTTAAAGGTGGAAGATGTAATGCAATTAAATATATAGGCTCTAGTTTACTTAAAATCCGTCCACAAATTATAGTTAAAGATGGTAAAATGCAAGTGGGCAAAAAATTTAGAGGTAAATACAATGATTGTGTTACAAAATATGTATTATCTACTTTAGAAGAATTTAAAGAACCAGATTTAAGCGAAGTATTTATAACTTATACCACATTATCAAATGAGATGATAGAAGAAATAAAGAATATATTAATAAACAGAGGCTTTAAAAATATTCATATAACTAAAGCAAATAGTACAATAGCTAGCCATTGTGGTGAGAATTGTATGGGAGTGTTATATATAAACGATAATTATAATTAATTTAAGAGAAGTATTGTATAATAAAACGAAACGAGGAAATATCATGAGAAAGACATTTAAAATTTCATATTGTTTAATTTTATTAGTAATACTTTTTTTATTTAGCTGTTCGAATAATAAAGTAACAGTTAGCTTTTATTGTGAAAATGAATTAGTAAAAGAAGAGAAAATCCCTAAAGGTACATATCCTCACTTAGTAGACCCATTAGAAATTGATGGCCTTATTTTTGAAGGATGGTACACTGATGATGGTGAATTTGATTTTAACACACCTATTAATGAAGATTTGACTGTCTATGCATCATATGTAGATAGAGAATACAAAATAGTATTTAAAAATGAAGATGGTTCAGTTTTAAAATCTAAAACTTACTTTTACGCTGAAAAGATTGAACCACCAGTAGAACCTACTAAACGTAGTGATGATGATTACGATTATACATTCTCTAAATGGAGTGTAGATTTTGATTATGTAACAGAAGATTTAGTAATAGTAGCCGAATACACTAAAAGTGTAAGAAAATATAAAGTTGTATTATATAACGAAGATTATACTTTATATGATACTTTATTAGTAGAAAAAGGCAGTACCTTTACTACACCTACTTTATCAAAAGAAGACGATGATTATTATACTTATACCTTTGATAAATGGTATTTAAATGATTATACAGAATATGATTTTAGTAAACCATTAACTAGTGATATACAAATGATTCCTCACTTTTTTGCAAGTCCTAAGGAATTTAGTTTAGAAGGTAAGAGATTATCTATCATGGGTGATAGTATGAGCACATTTTATAGTGCAACATCAGATATGAACTCTTATTATAGTGGTAATGATGAATTCTATTATCCTAAGTACTCATCAAATTTTGGAGGAGGCTTAGCAGTTACTAAAGCTAGTCAAACTTGGTGGGGTCAACTAGTTAATAATTTAGGCTTAGAATTAGGCATTAATAATTCACTTTCAGGCTCATCATGCTATGGTGGTTCATCAAGTGCAGCTATGAGTGAACAAAGAATCAATACCTTAGGTGAAAATGGTACACCTGATATTATTATATGTGTAATTGGTGGCAATGATAATGTAAATGGACATACACTTGCTCAATTTGATTCCGCATATGGTACAATGCTGAAGAAAATACATAAGAAATACCCTAATGCATATATTGTTTGTGTAACTTGTGGATATACCGCATATAGTGGTTATAATTATAGTGAAGATACTAGATTAGCATACAATAATATTATGCGTAAATATGCTAATTTCTTTGGCTATGCTATTGCAGACTTAAGTGAAGTTCAAACTAAAGATACTTATGCATCAATGTTAGGTGATAGTATGCATCCAAATCTAAATGGTATGACAATTATCGCTAAGACTATTGAAGATGCTATAAAAGATTATTTTAATATTACTGAATAAAAATTTATAAAAGCATGAGTGCTAAATAAAAGCAATTGTGCTTTTTTTATTTAATGTAATAAAAAATATTTAATTATAATGTATAATGTGTTAAAATATATGTATAAAATGGTGGAGATTCGAAGAAATAATTATGTATGAAATAATAAGCAAAAAACATCTAAATCCTACAGTAACTTTGATGGAAGTTTATGCACCAAATATTACTAAAAGATGCGAACCTGGACAATTTATCATTTTAAGAGTTAGTGAAAATGGTGAAAGAATTCCATTAACTATTGCTGACTTTGATAGACTGAAAGGCACAGTAACAATAATATTTCAAATAGTTGGTTTAACTACTGATAAGTTAAATAAGCTAAATGTTGGTGATGAGATATATGACTTTGTAGGCCCATTAGGGAAAGCTACTTTACTTGAAGGAGTTAAAAAAGCAATTATTATTGGTGGTGGTGTAGGTAGTGCAATAGCATACCCTATCGCTAAGAAGTTACATAATAATAAAGTAAAAGTAGATACAATAGTTGGTTTTAGAAATAAAGATTTAATAATATTAGAAGATGAATTTAATAAAGTGAGTGATAATTTCTATATTATGACTGATGATGGATCATACAAAGAAAAAGGCTTAGTTACTGATAAATTAAAAGAATTATTAGAAAAAGATAATACCTATGATTTAGTGATTACAATTGGACCTTTAATCATGATGAAATATGTATGTCTTGTTACAAAAGAATATAATGTAAAGACTATTGTTAGTATGAATCCTATAATGATTGATGGTACAGGTATGTGCGGAGGATGTAGGCTAACTGTAGATGGCAAAACTAAATTTGCCTGTGTAGATGGACCTGACTTTGATGGTGCTTTAGTTGATTTTGATGAAGCCATCAATAGAAGTAGATTCTATAAAGATATAGAAACAAAGAAACGTGATGAATATTGTAATCTATTAAAGGCAGGTGATAATAATGCCTAATATGAACTTAAAAAGAAATGAAATGCCTTTACAGGATGCAAAGATAAGAATCACTAATTTTGATGAAGTTAGTTTAGGATATTCTCTTGATCAAGCTCTTGATGAAGCAAACAGATGTTTAAATTGCAAAAGCAAGCCTTGTGTTAATGGTTGTCCAGTAGAAATTGATATCCCTTCATTTATTAGTGAGATTAGAAATAAGAACTTTGAAAAAGCATACGAAATAATTTCTAAATCAAGTACTTTACCTGCTATATGTGGTAGAGTATGTCCTCAAGAAAATCAATGTGAAAAATATTGTGTAAGAGGAATTAAGGGAGAAAGCGTAGGTATAGGTAGATTAGAAAGATTTGTTAGTGATTATCACAACGCAAATACAAAAGTGCTTAAACAAGAAATAAAAGCTAATGGTAAAAAGGTAGCTGTAATAGGTTCAGGACCATCTAGCTTGTCTTGTGCAGGTGAATTAGCTAAATTAGGTTATTCTGTAACTATTTTTGAGGCATTACACGTAGCTGGTGGTGTTTTAATGTATGGTATCCCTGAATTTAGACTTCCTAAAGATATTGTAAGTAGAGAAGTCGAAAACATAAAAGCATTAGGTGTAAATATTGTAACTAATTATGTAGTAGGTAAAACTTCAACTATAGATGACTTAAGAAAAGAATATGATGCTATATATATTGCTACAGGTGCAGGACTTCCTAAATTTATGAATATAAAAGGTGAAAACCTAAATGGTGTATATTCAGCTAATGAATTTTTAACTAGAATAAATCTAATGAAAGCATATAAGGATGATAGTGACACTCCAATAAAAAAACATAATGTAACTGTGGTAGTTGGTGGTGGTAATGTAGCGATGGATGCTGCAAGATGTGCTTTAAGATTAGGTTCAACTGTATATATTGTATATAGACGTGGTATGGAAGAATTACCAGCAAGATGCGAAGAAGTAAATCATGCTATTGAAGAAGGCATTATATTTAAATTATTAAATAATCCAGTTGAGATTATTGGTGATGAAAATAATAAAGTTAAAGCAATTAAATGTATTAAAATGGAACTTGGTGAAGCTGATGAATCAGGAAGAAGAAGACCAATTGAAGTTAAAGGCTCTGAATTTATCATAGAGTGCGATGCAGTAATTATGGCATTAGGTACTTCACCTAATCCATTAATAACATGTACTACACCTGATTTAGAAAGTAATAAGCATGGTTGTATAATAACAAAGAATGAAGAAGGACAAACATCAATTGAAAATGTATTTGCTGGTGGTGACATTGTAACAGGTGCTGCTACTGTAATATTAGCATTAGGAGCTGGTAAAAAGGCTGCAAAAGCAATTGATGAATATTTAAGTAAATAATGAGACTATTTATCGCAATTGAATTTAATAATGAAATCAAGAATAAATTACTAGAATCTTCAAATATTATTAAGCATAATTCATATTCAGGTAATTTCTCAAGAATAGAAAACTTCCATATTACTTTAGCTTTCTTAGGTGAAGTAGAAAGTGATAATATAGAAGGTATTAAAAATATTATGGATGAAGTCAATACTAAACCATTTAAATTATCTATAAATAATTTTGATTGCTTTAGTAGAGATAATGAAAGCTTAATATATAGAAAAGTTTACGATAATAGATGCTCTGAAAGATTAAATTATTTTTTAGTGAAAAGGTTAAGTGAAAGTAATTATCCAGTAGATAAAAAGAAATTTAGACCTCATATAACAATATCTAGAATGACTAAATTAAAAGAGGACTTCAATTTAAATGATTTGTTTTTAGATGTAATAAATTATGACGTTAATGAAATATCATTAATGAAATCTGAAAGAATTAGAGGCGTACTAACTTATACACCAATATATAAAAAGAAATTGAAAGGCTAAATTAATGAAAGAAGTATTAGAATTTTTAAAGAAGTGTAGTACTTATTATTTAGGTACAATAAATAATGGTAAACCTGATATTAGACCTTTTGGCACAATTCATGAATATAACGGTAAACTTTATTTTCAAACTGGAAAAATAAAAAATGTTAGTAAACAAATAAATCAAAACCCTAATATCTTTATTTGTGCTTTTGATGGAAATAAGTGGATCAGAATAGATGCAAAAGCATATGAGGATGACTCAATAGAAGCAAGTGAAGACTTATTAAAAGAATATGAAAGTTTAAGAAGAATGTATACACCTGGTGATGGAAATTGTACAACTTATTATTTAACTGATGTAAAAGCTGTAATATCATCTTTTACTGATAAACCAATTGAATATAATTTCTAAGGAGTAAAATTATGAAATATAAACTAATGGAAAACATTAATTATTCACCATCTTTACTAGGATTTGGTTGTATGAGATTCCCTACAATTAAAAACGAAGAAGGAAAAAGAGTAATTGATTTTAATCAAACAAAAGAAATGATTGCTTATGCACTTAAGAACGGTGTAACTTATATTGATACTGCATATCCATATCATGGAGGAGAAAGTGAAAGAGTAGTTGGTGAAATCATGAAGGATTATGATCGTTCATCATTTACTTTAGCTACTAAACTTCCAATGTGGGCTTTAGAAAAAGAAGAAGATATTGAAAAAATCTTTAATGAACAATTAACTAAATTGCAAACTAATTATGTTGATTTCTATTTATTACATGCTTTGAATAAAGATAGAATTCAAAAGATTAAAGATTTAAAGATTTTAGAACATGTCAAAAAATTAAAAGATGAAGGAAAGATTAAACATATAGGTTTTTCATTCCATGATTCATATGAAGTATTTGATGAATTAATTCATATGTTTGATTGGGAATTCTGCCAAATCCAATTAAATTATATGGATACAGAAATCCAAGCAGGCTTAAAAGGACTTAAATTAGCAGAAAGTATGGGAATTCCAGTAGTTGTCATGGAACCAATCAAGGGTGGATTCTTATCTAAATTTAGTCCTGACGTTGAAAAGGTATTTAAAGATTATGATAAAGATGCATCAATTTCTTCATGGGCATTACGTTATGTAGCTAGCTTAAATAATGTAAAGGTTGTATTATCTGGAATGAGCAACTTTGATCAAGTAAAAGATAATATTGAGACATTTGCTGATTTCAAGGAAATGAATGAAGAAGAATTAGCTGTTGTTTCTAAAGCTAAAGCCTTAATCGAATCAAAGGTAAAGAATGGATGTACAGGATGTAGATATTGTATGCCATGCCCTAATGGAGTAAATATCCCTTGGAACTTTAGAATTTGGAATGAAGCTTCAATGTATAGTAAAGATAATTTGAAATGGGAATATGATAATCAAGATGAAAAGATGAAAGCTAATAATTGTGTTGGTTGCGGCAAATGCGAAAAGATGTGCCCTCAACATATTTCTATTAGAGAAGATTTAAAGAAAGTATATGAGTTTTTAAATAATGGAAGAAAAAATAAAAAATATTAATGATTCAATAATTTCTATTAATAATTTAACTAAAAAATATGGTAATTTTACAGCTTTAAAAAATGTATGTTTAGATTTTCCTAAAGGCCAAATAATTGGCTTATTAGGACCTAATGGTTCTGGTAAAACAACCATGATTAAAGTTTTGGTAAATCTATTAATGCAATATGAAGGTGACGTATTAATTGATGGATTTAAACCGGGCTTAGATTCTAAAAAAGTAATATCATATTTACCTGATAGAGATTATTTATCTGACAAATGGACTTTTAATGATGCAATTGAATATTTTGGGGATTTCTATGAAGACTTTGATAAGCAAAGAGCATACAAATTAATCGTTGAGCTTAGAATTCCTGTTGACATAAAATTCAAAGCATTATCAAAAGGTACAAGAGAAAAATTACAACTTATCTTAATGCTATCAAGAAGGGCAAAGGTATATATTTTTGACGAACCAATCGCAGGAGTAGACCCTGTTGCTAGAGATTTAGTATTTAAATTAATTACTGAAAATCATGATGAAGGTTCCACAATCATTATATCAACTCACCTTATCTTAGATATTGAGAAATATCTAGATTATGTTGTATTTTTGAAACGAGGAGAAGTTGCTTTGAGAAGTGATGTTAATAAATTAAAAGAAGCTACCGGTAAAGAAATTAATGAAGTGTTCAAGGAGATATTTAGATATGACTACTAATCAAAACTTGAATAACAAAAAAAAGAAAGGTGAAATGGCTTTATTATTAAAGCATGGACTTAAAGAAACAGCTAAAGAGATGATAATAGCTTGTTCTTTAATGGTAGGAGCATTTTTATTAATATCATTAATCATTTTAATCGCCAATATTCAATTCTTAAATTCTGTAGCTGGAACGATAATAATGATTATAACTATTATTTTTATAGCATGTGCGATAATTGCATCAGGCATAATGCTATTACTTACAATCATTAAAACAATAAACCAAAAATTGTTCACTAATGAAGGTTATTTAACGTTTACTCTTCCAATAAGCATTGATAAATTAATTATATCAAAGATAATTGTAAATTTAATTTGGATATTATTTTACATTATGTCAGTATATATTGGAGTAGTATTGATGTTTTTAATTTGTGCTAATAAATTATTTGATGTGGCTACTCTAGGTGAGGTTGCTGTTTTAGTATCTGATATTGGTGCATCATTATTAAGCATGGATTTTGCTACATTTATATCAGTTATAGGTGTAATAATCACTATTGCATTAACATCTATTACTGAACTATTACTATTATTTGTATGTTTAGCTTTAGCTAATTCATCTTCTAAATCTAAAAATAAAACTGTTTTCGCAGTAATAATATATATGTTAATATCTGGCACAATATTCTCAATCCTTGAAGTTATATATATGTTATTTGGCTTTGGCTTTGGATATGATATAAATGGCAATTTTAAATTAGGTTTTGGATTTACAAATAATATGATAGCATATACATTTAATTTTGCATCATATATTGTTTTATGTGGAGCTATTGTAGGCTTTTATTTCTTAGGAAGATATTTATTAAAGAATAAATTAGAATTACAATAATAAAAGAAAGAAAAAGAAAAATGAAGAAGTTACTTATATTTGATTTAGATGGTACATTATTAAACACTATCGATGATATTACAAATTCCCTAAATTATGCACTTACAGATTTAAATCTTAGGTGTGTAAGTGTTGATGAAGCTAAATACCTAGTAGGTAGTGGCGTTAAAATATTAATAGATAGAGCTTTAAAATTAGTGCTAGGTATTGAATATGAATCAAAAAGAGATTTATATTATGATTCTTTATCTAAGCTATATCAAGACTATTATACAGTTAATCAAAATATAAATACTAAGCCATATCCAAATATAACTAACTTACTTAAAGCCTTAAAAAATAAGAATTATCAAATTGCGGTTTTGTCAAATAAACCGCATTTTGATGTTATTAAAATTATCAAATCATATTTTAACGAAATTAAATTTGATTATGTGTTGGGTGCATCAAATGAGATTAGGATTAAACCTTATCCAGATGGTGTATGCAAAATAATTAATGATTTAAAAATAAAAAAAGAAGATGCAATATATATTGGTGATTCTGATGTTGATGTAAAGACGGGTCATAATGCTGGTCTTGATATGATTGCATGTTTATGGGGATTTAGGAAAGAAGATGAAATTAGGAATGCTAATTATTTAGTATCTGATGCATTAGAAATCCTAAAAATAGTAGGTGAATAACATGGAAAGTGGAATATTATTACTAAATAAAGGAAGTAATATTACAAGTAATTCGGTAATTACAAAGGCTAAATGGACTTTAAAAAACCAAGGCTTTGAACTAAACAAAATAGGCCATGCTGGTACATTAGATCCTAACGCTACAGGTTTATTAGTTGTGCTAATAAATGATGCCACTAAGATATCTGATTATTTGCTTCTAAATGATAAAGAATATGAAGCAAGAGTTAGGATTGGAGAAAGCTATGATACCTTAGATATATGGGGCAAATTAGAAGATAAAGTCTCAATTGATGAAAGTGAACTAAATAATATAAGTGCAAATATTGACAATGTATTAAAAAACTTAACTGGTAAAATTAATCAAATCCCACCTATTTATTCTAGCATTAAATATAAAGGAAAAAAGCTATATCAATATGCTAGAGAAAATAAAGAAATTGATTTAAGCTTTAAATCAAGAGAAATTGAAGTCTTTGATTTATTTAGATTAAGTGAAGTAAAATTAGAAAATGATTATGTGGAAGTAAAGATTAAATGCCATGTTTCTAAAGGTACTTATATTAGATCCTTATGCAAAATGATAGGTGAATGTTTAGGATACCCATCATGTATGAGTGAGTTAAATAGAACTAAGAGTGGAGAGTTTTCTATTGCAAATTCTTACACAATTACTGAAATTGAAGAAGGAAAATTTCATTTAGTAAAAATACTTGATGCATTATCATCTTTTACGCAAATTCAAGTAGATGATAAGATGAGAGCACGTGCAAAAAATGGTCAAGGCATTAAAATATATTGTGATGAAGAAGAAGTAATATTAAAGGATAATGATAATTTACTTGCTATATACAAAAAAGAAAGTGAAAATTATTATAAGGCTAAAAGAGTATGGTTGTAATTAATATTAATGATAATATAAAAGATTTTGATTTCAGTGATTTTTTAGTCGCATTAGGTGAATTTGATGGTTTACATAAAGCTCATCAAGTAATTATTAAAGATTTAATTAAAATATCAAAGGAAAATAATTTAAAGTCTGCTTTATTAACTTTCTATCCTCATCCTGATTATGTTTTATCTAAAAGAAATTATGAAGGTTACCTTACTAATAATGAAATCAAAGAAGAATTATTAGAAAAATTAGGTATTGATTATTTGATTATTATAAACTTTAATAAGAAAATGGCAAATATTACTTATGATGCTTTTTATGATGCTTACCTAAATAAGTTTAGAGGCTTCGTATGTGGTTTTGATTATCGCTTTGGATTTATGGGCGAAGGATCAGCTAAATATTTAGAATCTAAAAAAGATAAAATAGTTAAGATAATTAATAAAATTGATTATATTAATAACGATATTACATCTAAAATATCTTCAAATGATATTAGAGATTTTTTGAAAAATGGTAATATTAAGAAAGCCAATGAATTATTAGATT
>JAZLLM010000138.1:0-10755 GCA_045598145.1 Bacilli bacterium
TTATGACATAACGCAGGTTTAGTTTTAAAATTATATTTTAAATCACAATATTTATTATCTTTAATTTTTAAACTAATATAACCTCCATCTTTATATGAACAAGCATATAATGTTTGATTTTCCTCATTAAATACTAAATGAGCCATAGATTCAAACATATTTAAAACAATACTAGCTAGTAAAACAAATTTATTGTTTTCAATTTTATATAGTAACATTGTTAATGGGTTTTTAGTATATGTTATAACATAATTATTTGTACTTATTACAAATGAAGGTTGAGTTAAACATAAATA
Organism: Bacilli bacterium; assembly: GCA_045598145.1. Taxonomy (GTDB): domain Bacteria; phylum Bacillota_I; class Bacilli_A; order ML615J-28; family CAG-698; genus RGIG3506. The sequence continues at coordinate 297 of JAZLLM010000138.1, forward strand.
ATCTAACTTCTCTATTTGTTTATTTTTTATATTAATATCAAATAGACTTATACTTTCTTTATTTTCTTCATAACTAGATACAACCAATTTCATGTTATCGCCTTCTATTTATATAATACATCAACCATAGCTTCCTTATCAGTATTAGGATTGAATGTATCACGTAGTTTTAAATCTTCAACCAAAACATCTCTAAATACAAGTTTAGTATTTATTTCATCACCTTGAGGGAAATAATTTTTATAATATACATAATCAATAACTGCAACCTTAATAATTTCATTACTATTTCTTAAATCATTAAGACTCATATCATCTTTAAATGAATAATACAACCCATCATAATTAGATAACAATTTATAAATATCATTAGCTTTTAATTCAACAATTATTATCTCATTATCAAATGGATTTATCATATATACATTATCTAAAGTAATTGCTTCACCATTTACGATATCTCCAGTACCCCTAATTCCACCAGTGTTACTAATTGCAACATCTGCATCTACTGAAGACCTCATTACATTAGCTGCCCATGTATATAATTCAGATTTACTATTTACAGTTTTTGTAGCAACACAGTACTCTTCAGTCAAATATTCTTTAATATCATTATATTGCTCATTAATAATATTTTGCACTTCCAAGTCATAATTATCTTTAGCTATACTACTAATATTATATGTTTCTGTATTAGTAAACATAACCATTTTAGTATCTGTATCATAAAATATTTCTGTTTCTCCAATATAGTAACAATTAGATCCTGCTTGAGTTATACTCATATCGGTTCCATCTCTTTCGATTACACCTGTTTGATTTGTATGAGTATGCCCATTAATTACAGCATCGATTAATGGTTTACCATTATATTTTTCTTTGGCTAAGTCATTATTTTCTATATAATCATTTACTCCTGATGTTTCTCCACCATGAATATTAACTATAACAATATCTGCACCATTATCTCTCAATGATTTTGCAAGAGGTATAGCACATTCACTAACGTCTTTAAAAATATAATCTCTAACATTAGAATAAATAATTGAACTTGATAAATCTCCAATACAACTGATTATACCGATTTTAATTCCGTTCTTTTCTAACATAATAGTATCGAATACATTACTATCTTTTTCAATAACTAATTCATTATTGTTTTTATATACTATATTTGAATTTATTAATGGAAAATTTGCTTCTCCATTTTCTAAATCATTATCAAATAATCTATATATTTTATCAATGCCCCAATCAAATTCATGATTTCCTATTCCCATACAGTCAAATTCCATAGCATTCATAGCTTCAATTACTGACCTACCATATGTATAATTTGAAATAGCAGTGCCTTGAAACATATCGCCGTTAGCTATAAGTAATACATCATCATAATTATTTTCATTTCGAATTTCATTAATCAAATATGCTGCATTAGATAAACCACCTTTATGATTTTCGTCTTGCATAATATAGCCATGCAAATCATTCATTTGTAGAAGTGTTATTCTTTTAACATTATCGTTTGCTTTTCCTAAAGTAGTAAAATATCCACTATATGCCCCATTAAATCTTTTATCACCTAATATAAATGTTGTACGATCTTTATCAAAATCAAAAATTTCTGTTTGTTCAGCTCCTGCTTGAAACTTAATTGTTTTAGTTTTAGTTGAAATTAATGCTTCGTAATAATCACCCATATTATTTAATGTAATAGAACTTGTATCACATACAACTGTTGGATTTACCCAACTTTCATCATCAAGATATGCTCTTATAGTAATTGCATTAGTAGGAGTTTCTCCGCCCTCAATTTCATCAAGAATAAAATATAGAGCTGAATCACTTGCTTTACCGTATAAATATCCGTTAGCAATAATATTTTTATTTTGATAATTATCCAAATTATATTTAGTAACATCAGGATAATAAAAATATACAATATATGGACATGAATCATTTAATAATAAATCATAATAACCAGATGAATATAATATTTTACCAGCTAAACTTACATATTTAACTAATTCATTTGATTCAGCATAATTATTTAAATCATTACCTGAAAAACTTAACTTTGATACCTCAACGTTTTCTTTTCCTATGATATGAGAAGTTGATTCTTTTGTAAATTGTATATTTCCACTAAAGGAACCTACAACACCTTCAATTATTATAACATCACCTTTTTCATATCCACCATCATAACCTAAATATACCATTACATAGTCTTCATTATCATATAACAAATATCCTCTTAAGAATGTAGCAACTACAGTAGCCTTAACTTTCGCATTTTCGCCTTCCTTTAAATCTTTGATTTTTATGCAACCATCAAGACTTTGTTTTTCTCCTGTAAAATAAGCTACTACATCAGTATCAGAAGTAATTGTTAAATTAATGATTAAATCACTAGAATATTCTCTTCCATTTACATACCAATAAATAAAATTATCTTTTTCTAAAGCCACAGCTTCTAAATTTATAACTGTATCTTTTAGACATTTATCAGTATTATTCATTGAAGAAATAATATATCCATTCCCATCTTCGGAATATGTAAATTTAAATATCTCTTCTTTTGTATTATTAATACATCCACTAATAAAAAAAGCAATAAATAACATCATTATTAATAAAACCGCATTTCTAATTTTTTTATACATTAGTTTCACCCCGTCAATAAATAAATTATAACATTTTTGACTATAAAAGTAAATAAAATATAGACGTATAAAAAAGCAGTATCAAGATTGTGATACTACTTTATATAACTAATTTAAATTTGGTACGACAGCAAAAAATTCTAATCTCTCATCTGTTTCGTTAAGCAAACTGTGAAGGCAGCCTTTAGGACAATAATGTGCTTCTCCAGCTTTGAAGTATTCGATTTTTGTTTTTCCATCTTGCTCAAAAATTACTTTACCTTCACCTTTAGTAATAAAGATAATTTCTGAAGAAGTTTCATGTTTATGCATTCCTATTGATGCACCAGGAATCAATAATCCATACATGATTCTACCATTATCATCTATATACATATTAGCTCTATATTCTTTATTACCATCATAAAATTTGGGAAAGACTTTTAATTCTAATTCTTCTTTTTTTAAAATCATAACTAAAACCTAATTTAATTTTTTCTTCATTAAAGCATAAGATTGAATAATCTTAAATCCAGCCTTCATATAGATATATCTAGCATGGTTAGTTAAGCCAGTATAGAAAGTCATAAATTTAGCACCATTTAATTTAGAATTATAAGCTAATAAACTGAATAATGCTTTTCCTAATCCTGAGCCTCTAACACTACTTAAAATAGCGATTCCATCAAAATGACCTCTTCCACTTGGTTCATTCCACATTGCACCTGTCCAACCAACAATCTTATTATCTTTAGCTACAACTAAAAATGGATAAGGTTTTTCTAAAGCTAAATTTTCTCTAATTACTTTTTCAAAATCATAAATATTTAATTCTTTATAAAATTCTTCTAAACCATAATGTTTATTAGGGTCATATAATTCAATTGTAATTCCGTTAGTTTTATTTTCATCTAATACTTTTTGAATTGATGGAGATATTTCATAATCACTCAAATCTAAATGGAATGCATCTTCAAATGCAAATGATTCATAGCCACGATGTAACAAGAAGAAATATTCTTCACTATTAATTCTAATTCCAGGAGCACATGGATGATTGTGATGATCAGTATGTGGGATATACCATTCATAACAATATGGCAAATAATAATGAGCATCAATACTTTGTTTACCTAAAGCTTTAAAATAATCTTCTAATGTATTTAATAATTTTGAACCAATACCTTGTTTTCTATATTCTTTCTTAACAACTACTGAATGTAAATATGGAACTGCTCTTTCTTGTAAACGATCAATTCCTTTTAATAATCCAACTACAAAACCAACTAACTTATCACCATCAAAAGCACCAAATACTCTCTCGAAAGAAAAATCATTATAACTTAACATCTTTTCTTTATATTCAGAATAATCTAGTGGTCTATAAAAACCTTCTTCAGCCATAACTTCATTCCATAAATTACACATTAACTCTAATTCATTGTCTTTTAAATTACGATATTCAATCATTTCTTTTCTCCTAATCTGTCATATATCTTTCTTGTGCACTTTCTTCAGATGCAATTTCCTTCATCTCTAAAGCTTTTTCTTTTTCTTTTTGTTGTTTTTCTTTTCTCTTCTTTTTTAAGAAGAATAACATTCTTAGATTAAACCATATAAAATATGCAGCTACAACAGCCAAACATACAGATAGTGCAATTTTACCACCAACTGTTTCTCTTCTTCTTAAAGCATAAATTAATACTATAAATATGCATGTATAAAGTATCATTACTAAAGTATATACAAAAATTCTTATTCCTTTTGCAATATCTTCATCAAACATTGTTTGGAAAAAACCTTTTTTAATAATTTTTAAAAGTACATCCATAAATCACCTAATCTTTTCTTTTATATACTCTATTGCTTTTACTAAAATATTTCTATCGCTTTCATAAGTTACAATATTCAAAGCATCTTCGCAATGCACCCATTTCAAATCACTAACTTCTTCTTCCTGTCTTATTAATTTATTTGATATAGGAGTTCCTACAAAATAAACAACATCTTTTAATACATCAGTTAAAGGTGAATAAGTTGTAACTTCTCTAAAATTTTTGTCAATAATAACATCAATATTAGTTTCTTCTTTGACTTCCCTAATAGCTGTTTGCTCTTCAGTTTCAATTCCCTCTACATGGCCTTTAGGAAAAGACCAATGTCCAAAATTCATTTGTATCATTAAAATATATATATCATTATTATAATAACGATATACAATAGCTCCACATGATTTTTCTTTTTTCATAATATATCTTCTTTCTATATGTAATTATACAACATTTTATTTTTTAACACAATATAAAAAAGTTGAAAGATATTATAATAACTTTCAACTTTATATAAAATTAATCTTCGTTTATATCTTTAATTACTGCTAATACTAGCTCTTTAATTATGAATTTGTTTCCAAGTTCATTCATATGTAACATTACATCATCATTTACTAAAACTTCTACAGCATAAGGTATCATATCTTTACTTCTTTTTGTCATTTTAACTAAAAACTTATCATTGTAAATCATACCAAAAACTGTATTATCAACTAACAAAATAAAATCCTCACTCTCTTCTTTATAACTCACATTAGGAACAAAAGCAAGTTTCTTTAAAATCATATTTAAATAACGTTTGGTTGAAGGCATAAAAAACTCCTTTTAAATTATCATAACAAGTATACCTAAAACAGCCGAATACAATATTATTGATATTGCGCTCATTTTTTTATTTAGTGCAAATTTAATAATTATATATGTTAATACAACTATACTAAATACTATTGTTGCTTTAAGATTAAAGCTAAATTCACTTACATTTACATAACCAATATTTTTTAATACTAATATAACGCCAGTAGATAATATCAAAGCCATTACAACAGGCTTTATTCCCTTAATACAACGTTTAAATATTTTATTATTAGTCAAATGATTAAGCACACTAGCAATTAATAAAATAATTATGAAAGATGGTAATACAACACCTAATGTTGCTATAATGCTTCCTAATATGCCTCCTTGAGTAGATCCTATATAAGTAGCCATATTAATTGCTATTGGGCCTGGAGTTGATTCACACACACCAATAAAATCATAGAATGTTGCTTCTTCCATCCATTCGTATTTTAATACTAATTCCTTTATTAGTGGTATCATTGCATATCCGCCACCAATTGTAAATAAACCTATTTTGAAAAATTCAAAAAACATTATTAAATATATCATTCTTTTGTCTCCTCTCTTTCTTTAATTAAAGTTGAGAAAACAATTAAACCTAATAATGCGCCAATTAAAATAATAAATATCGAAGAAAAAGATACTGATAATAATTCTAACACTATCATTAAACAAAATACAATTATTACCATTAAAATGTTGAACCAGTTCTTTTCCATTTTTATTATTAAATTAATTGCAGCTTTACTTATCAAAAATGCGACTCCGCACTTAATTCCAACAAATGCATATTGTACGTATGTAAGTTCTAAAAATTTATCAAAGAATAATGAAATTATAAAAATAATTATCAAGGATGGTAAAATTACACCTAACGTCGCCATAATAGAGCCTAATACTTTACCTTGTTTATAGCCTATATATGTTGCCATATTAATAGCTATAGGGCCAGGAGTAGCCTCAGCTATTGCTATCATTTCAAGCATTTCGTCTTCGCTCATCCATTTCTTTTTTTCTGTTATTATTTCTTTTATTTGTGGAATCATTGCATACCCACCACCAAAAGTAAATAATCCTAATTTAAAAAAAATCCAAAATAATTCTAATTTTTTTTTCATACATATTTCCTACGTTAATGGTATTATATCATATTTTTTATTTTTTTACTAATCTTTATTGATTATTATTATTTCTTTTGATATAATGAATTTAAGAAAGGAGATAATCCACACATGAAAAAGAATAAAGGAAAAAGTTTAGCTGCTGAATTTAAAGCTTTTATCGCTAGAGGCAATGTTTTAGATATGGCTGTCGGCGTTATCATAGGTGGTGCTTTCAATGCAATCGTTACTGCACTTGTTAATATTTTAATGAGTTTATGTACATGGGGTGTTCCTGGTGGTATTAAAGGATTAGTTACTGTTTTACCAGCTGCAAATGATGCACAAAAAGGTATGGATATCGCTAATAACCTAGGTCAAAAGTTCGATGCTTCTGAATTACAAGCATTAGCTACTGCTGAAGCAAAAGCTTTATATGGTGATGCTGCTGTTGAAGCAAATCTTAACTTAGTTGAAAGCGTAAAGACAACTATTTTAGGTAAATATACTTTACATGGCACTACTTACACTTATAATCTTTCTTCTGTTATTGACTGGGGAGCATTCATTAATGCTATTATTTCATTCTTTATCATCGCTTTAACATTATTCGTAGTTGTTAAAGTTGCTGCTAAAATGTCAGAAAAGAGAAATGAATTAAAAGAAAAAATTGAAGCTAAAGCTAATACTGAAGAAGCTGCTGCTGAATAATTAACATAAAAAAAGAGCTTTTATAGCTCTTTTTTTATTGGCTTTGTAAAATGCTCTTGCAAAATTAACGAGAGTTTTTACAACTTATTTATTTAATAGATGCATGATATAAAACATTAATTACTTCTTTAGTCATATATGTTTCTAGATCAACAACATAAACTACATTACTAAATTCTAAATCTACACCTAACTTACTATTTCTAAAATCACCAGTATAATCTACACTGAATAAAACAGTTTCTTCTGTGATTGGATTTGCATCTGCATATGCAAAACTAATCTTTCCATCTTCAACTATAACTTTACCAACTCCCTTTAGACTTGCATTTAATTTTCCTTCACCTAATTGCATAATATTATTATCAAAAGTATATGCAAAAGTTATGCCTGTAATTGCATCATATGATTCTAAAATAAAATCAATACTATTTTCATTTCTAATAGCTTTGATTACAGCAGCATATTTACCTTCTTTGTTTAAATCTTCATCTAAAATTGCTGAATCAATTAATTTAATAGTTGTAGTAATTATGAATCCATCATATTCGATTGTAATTCTTGGATTACCTGTTTTTTTAGTCTTTTCGATATCTTTATCACTAAGCATTAAATCAGTTACACCGATTTCTCTACTAGTTCCATCAGTATATGAAACTTTTAATTTCAAAAGATCTAAATTGAATTCGTCATACTCATATTCTTTTTCAAAAGTTTCTTGAACAGCTTCCACATTTTCAATAACTTTGCTATCCCAATCATTTTCTCCATTGCCATCATTTCCACCATTACCGCCACAAGCACAAATAAAGAACAATGCTACTAATAAAATAATTATAATATTAAATTTCTTCATACTAGGCACCTCTTATTTATACTCAGCTCTAATGATAACATTTCTTCTGATATTGTAATTTGATTGAGACCAACCAACAAATGTTAAACCAGTGATTGTTTTTGCTTCAGGTAATGATGCATCTTCACCCTCAGAAACTAATTCTCTAGTAATAACTTTACCTAAATTGTCTACATACAATACTTCATAAGTTTTACTTACAACTGCATCTACTATTTTATTTTCATAAGCTAAAATTCTATATGCATCACCAATATCAACTTTGCCATCATCGTTACTATCAAGTAATTTAATAGCAGCATCGTTAAACTCATATCCACTTAGAATATAAGAAATTAATGAATTAACGTCTTCTTTACTTATACTACCATCTAAATTTACGTCGCCATAATTATCATAATAGAAATCATTATAATAAATTAAAGTGTTAGAATCATTATAAGCTTCTAATGTATATTTAGTATCAAAACTTATTTTTTCTAGTGGTACTTCAAATAAAGTATTTGCTTTATCATTCTCTTTAAATAATTCATCATTAACATATAATTTATATGTTTTAATGTCTTCATTATCTGAAGGAGTTATATTAACCTTCATGTTTCCACCTTCAGAATTAAAATTAACTTTATTAATTAAGCCATATTTATCAGATGTTAATATTTTAGTATCTTCTATAAATGTATCTCCATCAGCATAAGTTACTGTAATCTTTACATCATATAATGTATTTGCTTCTAATTTGTTTGCTGTTACATAAGATTGTTTATCTTTTGAAGGATAGCACTTATATGTTTTTCCATCGATACTTAACTTTATTGATTCAACGTAAGTAGTTAGTGATGGTTTCATATCAACTATAATTGAATTTAATGAAGCAGAAGCTGTTATACTTTTAACTACTTCTTGTTTTTCATTACCACCAGAACTATAACTTCTTCTTGCTTTAATTGTAAATTCATCTCTTACTGTACCTTCAATATCTAAAAGTTTATATGTTAAACCTTCCTTAGTAACAGTAATTGTGCTCATTGCTGAATAGGATTTATCTGGATAATTAATTGTTGATTGACGACTTGCAAATAATTCTTCATTTTGATTTTCAGTAATTTCTTTTGGTCTATCACCAATTTGAGGAGAAACTACATATACAGTTCCTTTTCCTTCTTCTTCACATAGTTTGCCATCATATACAGATTTAGTTCTTAAATATCCATGCATATGTCCACTTAAAGCTAAATCAACTCCATACTTGTCAAATAATTTATACCAATTTCTTGCATATTTATCAGAACCAGTTTGGAAATCAAACCATGGATAATGTTGATAAACAATAATATATTGATATAATCCTTCATTTTGAATTATTACACTTTCAAACCATGATTGAATCTTACTAAGTTGTTTATATTCATTTGCTTGCATTGAATCTAAACAAATAAATAAAACATTATTATACATACTCCAATAACATGAAGGGATACCTTGAGGTCCGTTTTTTGGGACAGCCTTAACTGCATTAAAATATGTATTATAGAAATAATCTGGATCTGAATATATTGCGCTTGTATTACTTGAATATTTATCTGGATAATAATTCCAAACTGAATTAGTTACTTGTGTATAATATTCATGATTTCCTGGACATGAGAACCATAAATAATCATTAGTTGCTGTTGTATATTGACTTTTACTCCATTCTTGCCAGTTTGAATATTGACTACCTCTCCATACTTCATCACCTGTAGTTAAAATAAATGATAATGGACCGCTTACTTTTGTAGATTGTTCTAATAAAGTTTGTACAGTTTGTAATCTTTTATTAGCACTCATACCTAAATCTAAATTATCATATGGTACTGCATGTACGTCACTCATATAGGCAAAAGTAAAATCACCAGCACCTGCTGTTTTGAATGTATACACATTTGATTTTACATTATTACATGATACTGTATAAATATATTGTGTATCTGGAGTTAAATCAGTTAAATATACTGTGCATTTATAAAATGATGCTACATCAAAATAAATAAATGATTTATTATCTAAAGTACCTGTAACAGTCATTTCAGTTGCTTCAGCGAACTCTGGATCACTAGCTAAAGTATATACTAGTTTTGATTGACTCTTTTCTGCATGCCAAGATATAGTAACTTCTCTTGAGCAATCTTCGCCTGGATTTGAATAAATTACATCAACACCTTTTATCTTAATTTCATTTGCGCTTACACTTATATACGATGTAAACAACATTACAAAAATAATAAGTATCAATGTTTTACAAATTGACTTCATTCTTTTCATAATTATTATCCTCCTTGTTTTTCGGGGTAGTGTCAAAAATAGTAACTTTAACACATACACTACCATATATATCTATTTTAATAATTAATTTATATTTACATTAAAAAAGTAGATAATCTGTGTTAAAATGTAAGCAACCAAACCACACTGAAAGGAGATTATCTA
>JAZLLM010000139.1:0-3866 GCA_045598145.1 Bacilli bacterium
AAAAATAAAATTTATACATATAAAATTCACCAATCATATTAAATAGAAACATACTATTAAAACATTTGAAATATATCTAACTATAAGACCAAATATCCCAAATAAGAAAAGTTTTAAATATATTAAATTAGTAATTTAAAAATGATGAGATATATAACTGGAAATGATATACGCATAATTTGTCACTATCTTGGAATGATAATGCAAGGAGTAGGTATCATCTTGCTAATTCCAATAATAGTTGCATTAATATACAACGAAAATAATTATATTTGTTATATCATACCTTGTTTAATATCATTAGCTATTGGAACTATTTTTAGTAAAGAATTTGAATCTTATACAAAACTAAGACTAAAACATGGAATGATTGTATCATCAATAGCATGGTTATGGGCTGCATTAATTGGTGCATTAATCATGGCAATATGTTTAGACGTTAGTTTAATAGATGGATTTTTTGAAAACATGTCTGCTTGGACAGGCAGTGGATTTACTTTTTTTCCAGATGTAGAAATTTTACCTCATTCCATTTTATTTTTAAGAAGTTTAGAAGAATGGGTTGGTGGACTCGGAATTGTAGTTATTTTTATAGGCATAATTATAAGAAGTGGTACTTCTGCAGCACGTCTTTATAAATCTGAAGCTAGAGAAGATAAAATCAAACCAAGTATTAAAAATACATTAAAAAAGACATTACAAATCTATGTTATTTATACTGCAATAGGTATTTTAGTATATATTTTATTAGGATTACCAATATTCGATTCTGTAAACCTTGCATTAACTTCCATCTCAACTGGAGGAATGTCTATTAAAAATGCAAATGTGGGATTCTATCAAAATAATTTAGTTTATATTGTAACAATGATTTTAATGATTCTCGGAGCAACAAGTTTTGCAGTTCATTATAAAGTTATTAAAACAAATGGAAAATCTCTTTTAAAAGATATCCAATTCCAAGCAATGATTATAACAATAATAATCGTATTTACAATTATAGCTTTAAGTACAAATATAGTTCCTATTGAAATATTATTCCACGTAGTATCTGCTATAACTTCAACAGGAGCAAGTATTACTCCTATTCCAGAAATGGCACTTTGGCCAGGAGCTACATTACTATTATTATTTATCTTGATGGGAATTGGGGGTTCATCTGGATCAACTGCAGGTGGTTTAAAATTAGTTCGTGTTTTAACTGCTTTAAAATCCATAAATATAAACATTAGAGACATCATATCCCCAGAAGGAAGAGTTATAACAAGTAAAATAGCAGGACGTAAATTAAAAGATAAAGAAATTAAAGAATCAACTACATTTATTACAATATATATAATGTTCATTGCAGTAGTTTGGTTTATTCTCGTACTTTATGGTGCAGATCCACTAAATGCATTATTTGATACCATATCTGCTCAAAGTAACAATGGATTAACTACAGGAATTATCATTATCGATTTACCAATAGCTATTAAAATAGCTTTAATATTTGAGATGTGGATTGGAAGACTTGAGATTATCCCAGTTCTTGTTATTATGAGAAGTTTATTCGAAATTATAAAACCTGCTTCAAAAAAGAAGAGCCCAACAAGAACAAGGTCTAAGAGAACTAAAGTTACAAAAAATAAAAATAATATGTGAAATAAAAGATAAAAATAAAAATAAAAAAACCATCACTATTTAATATACATCACCTACACACATCACTACATACACCACGGCCTATACACACCGCTACATCACATACCATTATCAACACAAACCATTATCAACACATACCCTACTTAGTCTACGAAAAACTTATTAATATATAAAATAAAATTATAAATGTTTATTTTACTACTTTAATATTATTTTAAGTGTGAGAAAATAATATAGGTCTATTAATTAGAGTATAACAATTAATAAATTAAAGTAAACATTATTAAAGATTTTAATAAGGTGATATCATGTATATTATTATTATGGGGGGAGGTCGTGTAGGACTTTCTTTAGCAGATCTTTTAATAAATGATGGATATGATATAACAATCATTGAAAGTAGAGAAGAATTATGTGACCAAGCAGCCATGGATTTAGATGCTATGGTTATTTGTGGAAGTGGTACAGATACAAAAATATTAGAAGAAGCTAATATTGATGAAGCCGATGTTTTTGTAGCTACTACCGGAAATGACGAATCTAACTTATTATCTTGTGTTTTAGTGAAGGAATATGATGTACCTAAAATTATTGCAAGAGTAAGTAATATCGACCACGAGGAAGCATTTAAAAAAGTAGGAATTGATGAAGTAATTAGTCCAGAGAGAACTGCAGCAGGATTCCTTGAAAAACTTATTACAAGACCAAATGTAGCAGATTTAACTGCATTTGGTGAAGGGGAAGCAGAAATTCTGGATATGAAGATTAGAAATCAAAAAATGTTTGGAAAACCAATCAGTGATATTTCCCCAACAAAAGACTATATTATTATTGCAAGATATGGACCTAAAGGATTAGTAATTCCACGACCTGATGACATATTAGGAGATGGTGAGAAAATTTCTATTCTTGTAAAAACTAATGCTATTGAAAAAACTGAAAAGAAATTCATGGGTGGGAAAAGATTTTTATAATAATTAACCACCAACATTTAATTTTTTATATTAATTTAAAATTTTTAAATTAACTTAAAAACAATAATAATATAAATAAAGGCTTTGTAGAAATCCTATATTATTTTTTACAATTTTTTTTAAAATTAAATTTTTTTCTGTTTTTTTAGTTTAAATTTCTTAAAAAGAGTATTTTGTTTTGTAATTTGGATTTACAGTTGAAATTTCACATCGATTAGAAAAAATAAGCAATATATAAGTATATATAGTGAAATGGAGAATAAATATTAATATGAACAAAGAAAACACCTATTCTCCATTTAGTACTTTGTTTTCAAAGCAATTAAATCTTTCGGATTTTGGTTTTGAAAAACCTGCACTTAAAAAAATTAAAGAAATTAACAATGAAATAAAGCCAAATAAACTGTTAAAATTCATTAAATATGCATTTAAATACTCAAAAATTGTTTTAAACAAGTATTCAAACACTTATTCGAAGCATGATTTCACACAACCTGCATTATTCTCTATTTTAGCAATGAAAATTTACACAAGAAGTACATATAGGCAAATAATGGATTTATTGGAATTGTCTGACAAAATACAGGAGTATTTACACTTAAAAAAAGTTCCACATTACACAACGCTCCAGAAATTCTTTAAAAGACTACCAACATCAATATTACAACAATTAAACAAACAAATATTACTTAATAATCAAATAGATGGTGAAATAATTGCTTTAGATGGAAGTGGGTTCACTAATGACTACGCAGACAAATATTACGCAATAATAAGGCGAAAAGAAAGAAAAAGCTACGTAAAAAACCATATTTCAATCGATGTTGAAAGCAGATTAATACTGCATTTCGCAGCCCAAAGAGGCCCAAGATTCGACACAAGGTTCGCAATCGCAGCAATAAGAAATATAAAAAAATATAAACCAAAATACATACTAGCAGACAGAGCATACGACACAGAACCCATCAGAAAATGCATAAACGAAGAAGCAAAAGCATATGATCAAATACCATTAAAAACAAGAGCCAAAAAAGGACATTACAGACTAAAAAGTAAAAATAAATTCAAAAAAGAAATATATTCAAAAAGAAACAATGTAGAATCAATATTCAGCGTAATAAAAAGAATATTCAACGGAACAAACAGAAGCAGAACTTTACAACTATCAAACAAAGAAACAAAACTCAAAAACATAATCTACAACATTTACCGATCAACACAAATTCAATAAAAAAAGGATTTCTACAA
>JAZLLM010000140.1:0-27168 GCA_045598145.1 Bacilli bacterium
AAGCTTAGAAGTTTATTATATCTAGCAGTTACATGTATGATTAGAACATCAAGAGATACTGTAATTGTTGATTTCTATAAAAAGAAAAAGGCAGATGGATTAGCGTCTCGTTCTGCCTTAGTAGCATCAATGAATAAACTAGTTAGAATTATATATTCATTATGCAAAAATGGTTGTCTATTTAAATAACCATTTATATTATACTACATAATTTTTAAAAAATGCCTCTTTTGAGTTTTTTTCGTCGTGGTTTTGATTATATACGTTAATTTATTGGAAAATTATTAAATTAATACTTGATTTTCCTTATCTAATTTTATTGGCAAAATTTTAGGCAAAAACCTCGATTTTTACGTAAAAAATCAAAAAAACAACATATTTTTTTCTAAAAAACAACATTTTGGTCAATATTATAGAATTGTAATAAAAGTCTTAAAAAGTGTATTTTTCCATCTATCTCGATGAAAAAGTGCGACATTATTCCGTTAAATTGTTACAAAACATTGATATTTGACACGATAAGTAGTACAATTGAGAATGATTATATATATATATATATATATATTTAATATATATTATTCACGGTATATATGGGGGAACATATATGAACCAGAAAAGATTAGATTATTACGGTGGCAAAATAACAATTCAATATAAAGAAAAATATGTATATCAATTCTTCAAAAGATTCTTTGATATCGTATTATCAGGATTATTCTTAATCTTATTTGGTTGGTTTATCCTACTAATGATGTTAATTAAGTTTTGTGAAGATGGACATAATCCAATTTATACATCAAAACGTGTAGGAAAAGATGGAAAAATAATTAAGTTCCATAAGATAAGAAGTATGAAACCAAATGCAGAAAATCTTAAGCAAGAATTAATTGATAAGGGTTTAAATGAAGTAGATGGACCGGCATTTAAAATGAAAGATGATCCAAGAATCACTAAGTTTGGTAAATTCTTAAGAAAAACTTCAATTGATGAGCTTCCTCAAATTTGGGATATATTCGTAGGTCGTTTGGCCATAGTAGGTGTAAGAAATCCTATTTATGAAGATAAATCACTCTGTTTGATTGCGTGTTAAGAAAGGATATTTAATCACCTTATTGGTGCTTTCATTAAAATTTTATATTAGTACTCTAGATGAATAAAAGCAATTGGGATTACTGGACCAAGTGCGAAATAATGCTTCTAGAGATTTTGTATTTTTATTTCCAGTATATAAACGGAGTTTCACATGGCTAAATATTTAGATAATTTTAAAATAGATGAAATTACAATTAAATATAAAAAGAAGCCTATTTATTCATTCTTTAAGAGATTCTTTGATATCTTATTATCAGGATTATTCTTGATTGTATTTGGATGGTTTATCTTATTATTGATGTTAATTAAATTCTGTGAAGATGGACATAATCCAATCTACACATCAATTAGAGTTGGCAAAAATGGTAAGCTAATAAAGTTCCATAAGATAAGAAGTATGAAACCAAATGCAGATAAATTAAAACAAGAATTGATTGATAAGGGATTAAATGAAGCAGATGGTCCTGCATTCAAGATGAAGGATGATCCAAGAATTACTAAAGTTGGTAAATTCTATAGAAAGTTCAGCTTAGATGAACTTCCTCAAATTTGGGACATTTTTAGAGGCGCGCTAACTATTTGCGGACCACGTAATCCTTTACCTGATGAGGTTGTCACTTATACATCTAATCAGAAACAAAGATTACTAGTTAAAGGCGGATTATTATGTTTATGGCAAATTAGTAAGAATAGACATGATAAATCATTTGATGAATGGATTGACCTTGATTTGAAATATATAGAGAAAAGAAGTTTATGGTTAGACATTAAAATTATTGTGAAGGGATTCTTCATGGTGTTGTTTGATCATAGTGGAGAGTAAAAAGCGAGGGGAAACATAATGAAAGTAGTAATTTTAGCTGGAGGGTTTGGAACAAGAATTAGTGAAGAATCACATTTAAAACCAAAACCAATGATTGAAGTAGGAGAATATCCGATTTTAGTTCACATCATGAAAGGATATGCTGCACAAGGGTTTAAGGATTTTGTAATTTGTGCTGGTTATAAACAACAAGTTATTAAAGAATATTTTGCTCACTATTTCTTATACACAAATGATGTTACTTTTAATTTAGCATCTAATACTAATGAAAGAGAAATACATGAGAGAGGTACTGATGATTGGACAGTAACTGTATGTGATACGGGTTTACATACACAAACAGGTGGTAGAATTAAGAAAATTCAACAATTTGTTGGAAATGAACCATTTATGCTAACATATGGCGATGCTGTTGGTGATGTAAATATGGAAGAATTAATGAAATGTCATAAAGCTTCTGGAAAATTAGTCACTATGTCAGTATATAATTTTGGACAATCAAAGGGAGTAATTGATTTTAATCCGGATGGAAGTGTTGCTGCTTTTAGAGAAAAGTCTGACATGGATGGGGATTTAATAAACATTGGATTTATGATTTGTGAACCTGAGGTGTTTAACTATATTCACGATGATGTTACTCCGTTTGAATCTGGAGCGTTAAAGCAATTGGTTGATGAAGGTCAAGTTAATGCTTACATTCATAGAGGTTTCTGGCAATGTATGGATACATTAAGAGAAAAAGGAAAACTTGAAAAACTATGGTATTCAAAAGAATGCCCATGGAAGATTTGGAAGGATTAATATATGGTAAATTTAAGTTTCTATAAGAATAAGAAAGTTCTCGTTACTGGTCATACAGGTTTTAAAGGAACTTGGTTATGTAAAATTTTAATAAATTCAGGTGCAATAGTTTGTGGTTATTCTTTAGAGGCTCCAACAAATCCTAATTTATTTTCACTTTCTAGGGTTGAAAATAATATGACATCTATAATTGGTGATGTTAGAGATTATAACCATTTGAAGCAAGTGTTTGATGATTTCAAACCTGAAATAGTTATGCATCTTGCTGCACAGCCAATTGTAAGAGATTCATATAAGAATCCGTTATACACATATGAAACAAATGTTATGGGTACAGCAAACATTTGTGAATGTGTAAGATTAACTTCATCTGTTAAATCGTTCTTAAATGTAACAACAGATAAGGTTTATTTAAATGATGATATTCCAAATCATCCATTTAAAGAAGACGAACCACTAGATGGATATGATCCATATAGTAATAGTAAATCTTGTAGTGAGCTTGTTACTCATTCATATAAGAAATCATTCTTTAAAGATATGAATGTTTCAGTTTCAACTGCAAGAGCGGGTAATGTTATTGGTGGTGGAGATTTCGCAAACGATAGAATTATTCCTGACTGTATAAGAGCAGTAGAAAGAGGAGAAGATATCATTGTAAGAAATCCATTTTCTACAAGACCATATCAGCATGTATTAGAGCCTTTATATATTTACCTAGATATTTGTGCAAAGCAATATGAAAATAAAGAATATGAAGGATATTATAATGTTGGTCCAGATGATTGTGATTGTGTTAATACTGGAGATTTAGTTACTAAGTTCTGCAACATGTGGGGCAATGGTGCTAAATGGATTAACAAGCATGATGGTGGACCACATGAAGCAGCATTCTTAAAGCTAGATAATAGTAAAATTAAGAATGTATTTGGTTGGACTCCAAGATGGCATATTGATGAATGTATTCAAAAGATTGTAGAGTTTACAAAAGTATATTTTGATAATAAAGAAAATATTCCATTTGAGATGGATAGAGAAATAAAAGAATTCTTTGAATTATAATGGAGATAAATTATGGTAACAAAAGAGCAAATTTTTGATTTGATTAAGGAATATTATAAGGATAATTTTAAAAAAGAGGAGTTTTCACCTGGAGATAGAATTACGTATGCAGCTCGTGTTTTTGATGAAAAAGAAATGTTAAATTTAATTGATTCGTCATTAGAATTCTGGCTAACATCTGGAAGATATTGTGAAAAATTTGAAAAAGATATGGCTAAATACTTAAGAATAAATACACCTGTATTATTGGTTAATTCTGGATCTAGTGCTAATTTACTTGCGTTTATGACATTGACTGCTTCTGAGTTAGGCGAAAAAAGAATAAAAAGAGGAGACGAAGTAATTACTGTTGCATGTGGGTTCCCAACTACAGTAACACCTATTATAAATTATGGTGCTGTGCCGGTTTTTGTTGATGTTACAATTCCTCAATACAACATAGATGTAACTATGCTTGAAGAAGCTTTGTCTGAAAAAACAAAGGCAGTTATGATTGCTCATACTTTAGGCAATCCCTTTGATTTAGGAGCTGTTAAGGCTTTTTGTGATAAGCATAATTTATGGCTAATAGAAGATAATTGTGATGCACTAGGTTCTACGTATGTTATTAATGGCGAGAAAAAATATACAGGTACAATTGGGGATATCGGTACATCATCTTTTTATCCACCTCACCATATGACTATGGGTGAAGGCGGAGCTGTATATACAACTAATCCATTATTATATAGAATTGCAAAATCTATGAGAGACTGGGGGAGAGATTGTATTTGTCCATCAGGAGTAGATAATTTCTGTAAGCATAGATTTGATGGTCAATATGGAGAACTTCCTCAAGGATATGATCATAAATATACATATTCTCATTTTGGCTTTAATTTGAAAGTCACTGACATGCAGGCAGCAGTTGGATGTGCTCAACTTGAAAAATTCTCTGATTTTGTGGAAAAAAGAAAATACAATTGGAAGAGATTAAGAAAAAACTTAGAAGTTGTTTCAGATAAATTAATTTTGCCAGAAGCGTGTTCTAATTCTGACCCATCTTGGTTTGGTTTCTTAATAACCGTTAAAGATGGGATATCTTGTTTTGAATTAACAAAGTACCTTGAGTTTAAAAAGATTCAAACAAGAAAACTATTTGCTGGTAATTTGGTTAAGCATCCATGTTTTGATGAAATGCGAAGAACTGGTGAAGGATTTAGAGTCGTTGGAGATTTGTCAGTTACTAATCATATTATGGAAAATACATTTTGGATTGGTGTATATCCTGGAATGACAGATTCAATGTTAGATTATATGTCTCAAGAGATAATAAATTATTTTAAAGGAGAGTTAAAATGAGAGCAATAGTTACAGGAGCAAATGGATTTGTTGGTTCCGCCTTAGTAAGAAAATTGGTAGAAAATAACATTGAAGTATTAGCAATTGATATCACTTTTAATCCATCCAGAATAGAAAAAAATAATAAAATTGAAACATTAGAAATGTCGATTGATTGTATAAAAGATTTAGCATTACAATTAAATGGGAAAAAATATGATGTATTCTATCATTATGCGTGGCTTGGATCTGCAGGACCATTAAGAATGGATGAAAAAGTTCAAATTCAAAACGCAGTTTGGACTGTTGATTGCTTAAGAACCGCAAAAGAAATAGGATGTTCAAAGTTTATTTGTGCTGGTTCGATTATGGAATATGAGGTGAATGAAACTATTTATTCCCAAGAATCGATACCGGGACTAGCGTATATTTATGGTGTTGGTAAAGTTTTAGCTCATGAATTATGCAAGCCAATCGCAAATGAGATTGGTATTGATTTGATTTGGGCTTATATTACAAATGCTTATGGTGTTGGTGAAAAATCACCAAGATTTATTAATACAACATTAAGGAAGATAATCCATAATGAGCCACTTGAATTTACTGCTGGAACACAAAATTATGATTTTATCTATATTGATGATGTTGCAAATGCATTTTATCTAATTGGTTTACATGGTAAAGCTAACAAAGGATATATGATAGGTTCTGGTACAGCTAGACCTTTAAAAGAATTTATCATTGAAATGTGTGATGCTAATGCTGGTGATAATAAACCACTATTTGGCAATATTCCGTATACTGGAGTTAATTTATCATTGGATGTATATTCGATTAATGAATTAATAAATGATTGTGGGTTTGAAGCAAAAGTATCATTTGCTGAAGGAACCAAAAGAACTATTGAATGGTTAAAGGTAATTGAAAAAAATGGATAATATAGTTTTGGTAGACTTCGAAAATCCAAATGACTGGAAATTTTTAAAGGGACTTGAGTCTTCATCTGATATAAAATGGGTTATCAAAAGAAAGAAAAGTAATAAAGATAGAAAAGGAAAATTTAATAATTTGAAAAGATATTTTAAATATTTTTTCTTTTCGTTTAATGTTTTTACTCATAGAAAAAAATATAATAAAATTGTTGCATGGCAACAGTTTTATGGATTACTTTTTGCATTTTTTTGTAGATTGTTTCATGTAAAAAAAAGAAATGATTTGACTATTATGACTTTTATTTACAAACCTAAAAAAGGATTTATTGGAAAAATATATTTTAAATTTATGAGATATATTGTTACCTCAAAATATATTGATAGGTTTATTGTTTTTTCTTCATCAGAAGTAACTCAGTACAATAATGATTTTAATATCAATGACAATAGATTTAAATATATCCCACTAGGAGAAGATATTATAAAAAAAGTTAAAACTAATGAGATAAATGAAAGTAATTTTGTTTTTTCATCTGGTTTTTCAAATAGAGATTTTAATTTTTTAATTGATGTTGCACATCGATTACCAAATATCAAATTTATGATATATGCGGATTATTGTTATAAAAAAGATAATGTTGTTGTTACTGATGAATTAGTTGGAGATAAGCTCGATGAATTATTAGAAAAATGTAGAATTGTTGCTGTTCCTTTAAAAGAAAATAGACAATCAGGTCAATTAACTGTAATTCACGCGATGGAAGCAGGTGTACCTGTGATAGTTACAAATGCAGATGCAATGAAAGATTATATTAGAGATAATGACAATGGTTTTATCTGTGAAAACAGTGTTGAATTATGGGCTGAAAATATAAACAAATTATATACTGATGATGAGTTATATAAAAGATTTTCTATAAAAGAACAAATTGATTATGCGGAAAAACATACCGTTGAATCAATGGGCAAAAATATTGGATTTTTTTTGAAAGAAAAGGAGTAATATATGCAAAAATGGAATTTTGAAGCGTTAGATGTAAAAGATGCTTATTTGATTTCACCTTTTTATGCTGATGATAATAGAGGCGGTTTTATAAAAGATTATTCAAAGGAAATTTTTGAGTTAAATGGAATAACTCATGAATTAAAGGAAGTTTTTTATACAATTTCGCATAAGGGTGTCATTAGAGCGTTACATTTTCAACGAGTTAAGCAACAAGCAAAATTAGTAAGATGTGTTTCTGGAAAAATATATGATGTAATTATTGATTTAAGGAGAGATTCACCCACATTTATGAAGTGGCAAGGTTTTTATTTGACTGGAGATAATATGAAAGAAGTATTAGTACCTGGGGGATTCGGTCATGGATATATTGTATTGGAAGATTCTATCGTTTCATATAAATGTTCTGAAAAATTTTATCCTGAATTTGATTCCGGAATTAAATATGACGACCCGGATTTAGCCATTTTATGGCCATACGATGAAATTGGTGGTAAGCAAAATATAATAAATTCTGAAAAGGATGAAAACTTGCAATCATTTAAAAACTTTATTGATAATTATGATACTTTTTTAGAACAAAAGTAGAGGTGGTAAAATGAACGTTGTTTATTCTAGCAGCGATTCTTATTCTGAAATTTGTGGTATTTCACTTGTATCATTATTTGAAAACAATAAAAGTATTGATTATATTTGTGTATATATTATAGACAACGGGATAAGCGAGAATAACAAAAATAAATTAGAATTGACAGCTAAGAAATATTGTCGAGAAATAATATTTGTAGATAGTATCAATTTAGAGGAAATTACAAATACCAAAGTATATGTAGGGAGATGGAATATTGGTACCTATTTTAGATTATATTTAGCTTCTATTTTACCTAGCAAAATCGATAGGGTAGTCTATATTGATTGTGATATGATTATTAGGCATTCTTTGGAAGAAGTTTATAATTTAGATATGGGCAATTGTATAGTTGCAGGTGTTGACGATTGTAGGTCTGACCTATATCGCATTGAAATTGGATGTAGGCCCGGTACTGCATACATTAATAATGGATTTATGGTTATTGACTTGAAAAAATGGCGTGAAGAAAATGTGGAAGAAAAATTCACGAAATTTATATCTTCAAGAAATGGTGATTGTACCTATATGGATCAGGCACCTTTAAATGGTGTTCTTGGACCTGAAAATAAGATATTTGAGTTAAAACCAATTTATAATTCTCAAAGAATTTTTTATGATTTTTCATTTAAGCAATTAATGAAATTAAGAAAACCTGAATATCATTTAAGTGAAGATGATTATGATAAAGCCATTTGTGATCCTGTAATCGTACACTTTACTCCAGTTTTTATTTCTGGAACAAGACCTTGGCAATTAAAAGATAATCATAAATTCACATCTGAATACAGGTATTACAAATCTATTTCTGAATGGAAAAATATTCCATTGCGAAGAGATGACAGAAAAAAGAAAAAGAAAATTATGACAATTTTATGTAAGATTTGTCCAAAGTTTATTATGATTCCAGTGATGTCTTATTTACATGCATCGTGGTATCCTAAAAAGAGAATTAAAATTGCCAAAAAAAGGTGAAAAAATGAAAAAAGTTATAGTTGCAAACTATAGATACTTTGTATCTGGTGGTCCTGAAGTATATATGTTAAAATTCATGGACAAATGTGATAGCATAGGTTACGAGCCTATTCCTTTCTCTGTTAAATACGACAACAATCTAGAAACAGAATATGATAAGTATTTTATTTCAAGTCGTTCAAAAGGAAATAGTGTTTATTATGATCAAATAAAGAAAAATCCAAAATCGATTTATAAAACACTACAAGGTGCTTTTTATAACAGAGAAACTGTAAAGAACGTGAATAAACTAATTAATGAAGAACAACCTAAAGTGTTATATGCTCTTCAAGTGATAAATACAATTTCTCCAAGTATTTTTAAAGCGGCAAAAAAGCGAGGATTAAAAGTTATTCATAGAATATCAGATTTTAACTTGATTTGTCCTAAAAGTGATCTATTGTATGGAGAAAATGTATGTGAAGATTGTTTGACAAATGGACTTAATTCTGGATATAAAAAAAGATGTTTTCATGGTTCTCGAATTGCATCTTATATCAGATATAAGTCAATGTGTTATCATAGGAAGAAACACTTGTATGATTTCGTCGATTATTTTGTTACTCCAACAGAGTTCACGCGTCAAAAATTAATTGCAGGTGGCTTTGATCCTAAAAAAATAATAAAAATACCTACTTTTATAGATTCAACTAATATTATGCCAAATTATAATCATAATAATTATGTTTTATTCTTGGGACGTTTAGTTCCAGAAAAAGGAGCTAAGTATGCTATAGAAGCAATGAAATATCTTAAAGACCAAAATATTGTTTTAAAGATAACTGGTAATTTATCTGATAAAGATAGCGAAATTAAAAGGATAATTGATGAAAATGATATTGGGCAACATATTGAATTTGTAGGATTCAAAAAAGGATTAGAATTGAAAAATTTGATTTCGAATGCAATGTGCATTTTATGCCCTGCAATTTGGTATGAAAATATGCCTAATACCGTATTGGAAGCATTCGCATATGGGAAACCAGTTATTGCTTCTGATTTTGGGTGTTTTCCTGAATTGATCGACAATGATATAGATGGGATGTTATTTTCCCCAAAAAATTCATTTGAATTGTCGGAAAAAATAAGAATATTGTTTAAAAACGATGATATTAGAATTAAAATGGGTAAAAATGGAAGAAATAAAGTAGAAACTATATTCTCACCAGAACAACATTTTAATGAATTGAAAAAATTATTTGATTGTTAATTGTTAAATGATATATGTACATAAACTATTATCATATAAGATCTTCTTGGAGGTGATTTATAAATGAAAAAATGTAATATGGCAGAAGTAGTATTCATATTTTCATATATTACTTGGCAAATTGGATATATGATTTGTATTGATTCAACGTTTTCTATTTATTTTAATAATATCATCTTTCAAGCAGTAAGAATAATGATTTATATTTTATTGATATTTAAGATAATAGCTTATGATAATTTACCTAAAAAAAGAATACCATTGATTTTCTTGGTAAGTTTATTATTTATTTTGTCATCATTTATGACAGGTAATTTTTATTTGTTTGATTTGCTTTTGTTTATTATTGCATATAAAGGTGTTAATACTGAACGATTTTTTAAAATTTCTTTATTTGTAAATGTTACTATATTTTTAGCAATTGTTTTATCTGCTAAAGTAGGTATTATTGATAACTTGATTTTTAGTAGAGGGTATGGTTCTGATGTTTTTAGAGAATCATTAGGATATAATTATTGTACATATGCTCAAATTCATTTTTTAACAATAGTTTTACTGTACTTTTATGTTAGAAAGAAAAAAATAACTATACTTGAACTAGGAATTATGATTTTTATTAGTTATTATATTTGGCAACAAACAGACGCTAGGACAGGATTCTATTGCATAATTATAATGGTTGTCCTAATGATTATTTATAAATATTTTGAAAAAATTTATTACAATAAATTTTTTAAGATTTTTATTATAATTTCCCCAATTGTTTTTAGCGTAGTATGCATTGCTCTAGCAATGAATTATGATGTTAGAAATGAGTTTTTATATGAATTGAATGATATTTTATCAGGAAGATTGTACTTGAGTAATTTGGCATGGAAAAATGATGGTTTTACCCTTTTTGGACAAAAAGTTGAATGGATTGGTGTAGGCCAGCAAACTAGTGAAAATGCTAATAAATTAACATGGTTTGTTGATTGCTCATATTTAAGAATGTTTTTTAACGAAGGTATTATTCTTGGAACGATAGTATTATTGGGGTTAGCTTTTGTTTTAAAGGATAGTTTTGATAAAAAAAATACAATTATTATAATTGTATTATTTGTATATTTGATTCATGGACTTATCGAGCCTCAAATGTTAAGATTTGCGTATAGTCCATTTGTTGTACTTCTATCATGGTTTTTGTATGGAAAGGAGAATTATGAATATGAAAATTGCAGCAGTTATTGTTACATATAATAGAAAAGAATTATTAAGTAAAAATATTAATAAATTATTATCTCAATCTTATCCTTTAGATTCTATAATAATTGTTGATAATTGTTCAACTGATGGAACAAAGGAATTCATATTAAATGAATATATTGACGAAAAAATTGACTACTTATTGCTTGATAAGAATATAGGTGGTGCTGGCGGGTTTTATACTGGTTCGAAAAGAGCATTTGATATGGGATTTGATTTTGCATGGCTTATGGACGATGATGGTAGACCAAAAAATGCCGATACTTTAGATAACATTGTTAAAAAAGTTGAAAAAATAGATAATAAATTAATTATTTTAAATTCAGTAGTTTTATCTAATGAAAATGATTTATCATTTGGTATGAAAGCCGGTCAAACATATGATGTAATAAAAACTAAGGCTGATCAATTTGGATTAATTATTGATGATATTTCTCCTTTTAACGGGACTTTTATATCAAAAAAATTATTTGAAACAATTGGATTTCCAAATAAGGATTTTTTCATTAAAGGCGATGAAACTGATTTTACAAGAAGAGCAAGAAATGCTGGTTGCTTCATAGCAACAGTAGTAGATAGTTTATATTATCATCCTTCTGTAAAATGTGAAAAAAAGATTAAATTTTTGTGGAAAAGCTTGGTTAATGATTTAGAAGCTCCTTGGAAAGAGTATTATAAAGCAAGAAATTATACATATATGAGTCTAAAAGGTATTTCCTTTTTCTTTTTCAAGAGAAAAATCAAATCATTAATTTCGCATGATGAGTTTTCTAAAGCTAGAATAAAAATGATTAATAGAGGAATCAAAGATGGTAAAAAAGGGAATCTTGGAATTGTTGTTGAACCAGGAGACAATGACTGGAGGAAAAAAAGATAAATTATGTATGATTATTTAATAGTAGGTGCTGGTTTATATGGAGCTGTATGTGCATCTGAATTAACTAAAAAAGGTAATAAGGTATTAGTAATAGATAAAAGAGATCATATTGCTGGAAATATTTATACTAAAAATATTGAAGGTATA
Organism: Bacilli bacterium; assembly: GCA_045598145.1. Lineage (GTDB taxonomy): Bacteria > Bacillota_I > Bacilli_A > ML615J-28 > CAG-698 > RGIG3506. Next base: position 12,155 of record JAZLLM010000140.1, read on the forward strand.
AATGTACACCAATATGGTGCTCATATATTCCATACTCATGAAAAATGGGTTTGGGATTATATCAATCAATTTGCTGAATTTAATAATTATATTAATCAGCCTGTAGCTAGATATAAAAATGAATGCTATAACCTACCATTCAATATGAATACATTTACTAAATTATGGAATGATGTATTTACTCCAGAAGAAGCTAAAGCTCGTATTGAAGAAGAGAAGAAAGCATATAATGTAGCTGAACCTAAAAATCTAGAAGAACAAGCTATTAATTTAGTTGGTCCAACTATTTATGAAAAGCTTATTAAAGGATATACAGCTAAACAATGGGGTAGACCTTGTACAGAATTACCTTCTTTTATTATTAAAAGATTACCTGTAAGATTTACATTTGATAATAATTATTTTAATGATAGATATCAGGGTATTCCTATTGGTGGATATACTAAGATAATCGAAAAGATGTTAAATGGTTCTGATGTTAAATTAAATTGTGATTTCTTTGCTAATAAAGATGAATTATTAAAGAATGCTAAAAAGGTAATATATACAGGACAAATTGATACATATTTTGATTATTGTTATGGTCCTTTAGAATATAGAACAGTTAGATTTGAAACAGAAGTATTAGATTGTTCTAATTATCAAGGTAATGCTGTTATAAATTATACAGAATATGAAATACCATATACTCGTATAATAGAGCATAAGCATTTTGAATTTGATTCAACATCAGAAAAGACTGTTATATCAAAAGAATATTCAACAACATGGAAGCTTGGTGATGAACCTTATTATCCTGTAAATAATGATAAGAATAATGATCTATATGCTAAATATAAGGAATTAGCAGATAAAGATAATAAAGTTATATTTGGTGGTAGATTAGGTGGCTATAAGTATTATGATATGGATGATACTATTATGGCTGCATTCGAAAACTTAAAAAAGATTTAAGAGGAGATACTATGGAGAGTGTAGATGTTCATGACAATAAAATAGAAATTGAATTAAATAATTCTCCTAAAAAAAATAACGTTAAGAAGAATTATTTATTTAATGTAATTTACCAATTATTTTTAATAATAGTTCCATTAATTGTTACTCCTTATGTATCAAGAGTTTTGACTCCTAATGGTATTGGACGATATAGCTTTGCTTTTTCGTTAATAACTTATTTCACATTATTTGGAGCTTTAGGATTTGGATATTATGCTCAAAGAGCTATAGCTAAATGTCAAGATGATAGAAGTAGTCAATCAAAAATATTTTGGGAAGTAATTATATGTAGATTAATTCCAGTTGCTATTGCTTTAGTTTTAAATTTTGTATTATGCGTTACAGGTGTATATAAAGAGTATAAATCATTAATGCTTATATTTAGTATTAACATTACAGCACTAGCATTTGATATAGCTTTTTTCTTTCAAGGAAATGAGCAGTTTGGTAAATTGGTTTTTAGAAATGTATTAATTAAAACAATTTCTATAGTTTGTATTTTTGTGTTTGTTAAAGAAGAATCTGATCTTTGGTTATATGCATTAATAAATTCTGCAATGCTTATTGTTAGTAATTTATCATTATGGACTTATTTACCAAAAGTAGTATCTAAACCAACTGAAAAATTAAAACCATTAAGTCATTTGAAAGGAACAATAGTATTATTTATTCCTACTATAGCTATATCTATTTATACAGTATTAGATAAGACTTTAATTGGATTTTTAGTTCCAGGAACATATACAGTCATTGAAGATGGTGTAGAAGTAATAAAGAAATATTCTGATTTGGAAAATGGATATTATGAGCAAACAGAAAAATTAGTAAAAATGGCTATGACAGTTATTACATGTATTGGTACTGTAATGATTCCTAGAAATAGTAATGAAATAGCTAAAGGTAATATAGAGCAGGTTAAGAAGAATATTAATACATCATCTAGATTAGTATTGCTTTTAGGTTTACCAATGGTAATGGGATTAATAGCTGTAGCTTCTAATTTAGTTCCTTGGTTCTTTGGGGATGGATATGATAAATGTATTCAACTCTTTTGGATATTAAGTCCATTAATTGTAATTATAGGTTTTAGTAATGTTTTTGGATTACAATATTTAGTTCCATCTGGTCAAGATAAGAAGTTTTCGTTAGCTTTATTGATTGGTTCTGCAGTGAATCTATTATTGAATGTTTTCTTCATAAAAATTTGGTGGAGTATTGGAGCTGCATTTGCTACTATACTTGCTGAATGCTGTGTTACAGGTGTCATGGCATTTATGGTAAGAAAAGAAGTTAATATATTTAAAGTATTGCTAAAATCTTGGAAGATAATCATTGCTTCAGTTGTTATGTTTGCTGTTACTTTTACATTAGGAATAAAGTTAAGTCCTGGTATAATTAATAGCTTATTACTAGTATTAATTGGTGTAATGATATATGGTACAATACTTTTAATATTACAAGAGGAATATATAATTGGTGCAATAAAGAAAGTGTTTAAAATTATAAATAAAAAATAAAGAGGAGGATAGAAATATGGATATCAATTATTTGAAACAACATTATATGAATCATTATGGTAATAACGATGAAGTGTTTTTTTCATATTGTCCATATAGAATTTGTCCTTTAGGAGCTCACGTTGACCATCAACATGGCTTTGTTACTGGTTTCGCTTTAAACTATGGTATAGGATTAGTTTATTCCATAAATGATGATGATTTATGCCAGGTTGTAACTCATAATTTTACAATAAGAAAAAGATTTAGAGTAACAGAAGTAATAGAAAAGAAAAACGATTGGTGCGATTATATTCGTGGTGGTGTTAAAGCACTACAAAAGAATGGATATAATTTAAAATATGGTATTAATGCATATATTTATGGAGAGTTACCTGTAGGTGGCTTATCATCAAGTGCCGCAAATATAATTTCATTTTTAATAGCTATTGCTAACGCTAATGGCTTTAAATTATCAGATCAAGAATTAATTGAATATGCATATCAAGCAGAAACTGAATTTGTTGGTATGTCTATTGGTAAATTAGACCAATCATGTGAAGTATTATCTAAAAAGAATAAACTATTAGTTTTAGATACTAATAATGGAGAGTATAAAACAGTAGAATTAGGTAAGACAAATACAAAATTTGAATTCTTAGTTGTACACTGTGGCGCTGAAAGATTATTAGCAGATTCTAGCTATAATGTTAGAGTTGATGAATGCAAGAGTGCAGCATTTATAACAAACTCCTATCTAGGCGTTTACAAGAAATTTAAAGAGACATACTTAAGAGATTTAGATTATAATGATTTTTTAAATTATAAAGATAAAATGCCTGTTGCATTTGCTAAAAGAGCTATGCACTATTATACAGAAAATGACAGAGTACATAGAGGAACTGAAGCTTGGGCAAAAGGTGATATTGTTGAATTCGGTAAGATTGTTTCAGAATCTGGTAGGTCATCAATTGAACAATATGAAGCTGGATCTCCATTACTAATAGATTTGTACACTATTATGCTAAATACAGATGGTGTATATGGTACTAGATTTATGGGTGGAGGATTTAATGGTGCATGTCTAGCTATTATTGACCCTGAAAAAGAAAAAGAAGTAATGTACACTATTAAGACTGAATATTCTAGATTACATCCAGAGTATGCAGATAAAGTTCAATTATTTGTATGTACTTCAGAAGATGGAGTAGGTGAATAATATGAAATGTATATTATTATGTGCAGGATACGCAACACGTATGTATCCACTTACAGAAAACTTTCCTAAACCTTTATTAGATATTAAAGGTAAAGCTTTAATAGATTATCTAATAGAAGATTTAGATAGCAATAGTTTAATAGATGAGTATATTATTGTGTCTAATCATAAGTTTATTGATCATTTTATGAATTGGAAGGCTAATCATATGAATTCTAATATTAAAGTATTAGATGATGGTTCAATATCTAATGAAACAAGATTAGGTGCAGTTAAAGATATATGGTTTGCTATAGAAGAAGCTAATATAAATGATGATATATTAGTACTTGCAGGAGATAATCTTTTAGATTTTTCATTAAAAGGATTTGTTGATTTTGCAAATCTAAAGAATGGTAATGCAGTAATGCGTTATTATGAAGGTGAATTAAAAAGATTACAGCGTACAGGTGTCGCTGTAATAAATGATAATGATAAAATTATTGAAATGGCTGAAAAACCACAAGAACCTAAATCAAATTGGGCTATACCACCATTCTATATTTTTAAGAAAGCATCATTAGAAGAAATAAAAAATGGTATAGATTCAGGTTGTAAAACAGATGCACCTGGAGGATTTATAGAATGGTTTTGTAAGCGTAATGATGTTTATGCTTACGAAATGCCGGGTAAGAGAATTGATATAGGTAATCTTGAAGATTACTATAGAATAAAATAAGCTTAGCAACACACTTTAATGCATCACTAAGCTTATTTAATACCTAAAAATTTATTTATATATTCTAAAGCACTAGGGTTATCTCTTAGTGCTTTTATTATCTTAACCTCATCATCACTTAAATTACTATTTTCCTTAATACCAAATAAATCATTAAGTGATACATTAAAGAAATTAGCAATCTCAACTAACTGGTCAACAGTAGGAGTAGATTGACCTAAACAAAATCTAGATATAGCTGCAACAGTTGTATCTAATCGAGCTGCAAGATCAGCTCTTTTTTTTTCGGTTAAGTCGAAATATTTAGTTATATTTTTAGCAATATTTTCTTTATATTTTGAATCCATTTTTTGAAATCTCACTTTCTAAAAATCTAACTATTAATATTATATATTAAAAATTTAACTCTATAAATAAAATTCACAGAAAATGTGAATAAAATGTTGTAAATTATCGGTATATGTGATAATATAAAGTAAAAATTCACAGTTAGTGTGAAAAGGAGATTGAAATGAGCATTTTAAATAGTTTAGACATTGATAAATTAAATATTATTGAAAATATCGATTGGTTATATAAGCTTGCAGAAGAAATTTGCAATAAAGAATTACATATAACTAAGCCTACAATTATTTTTGAGCCAATGCTTGAAGAAGGAAGATATTATTTTGAAATTAATATTATTTCTATTAATTCAGCTCTAAGAAGTAATAAGCATGAGGTTAAGAAAGCTTTATATCATGAATTAAGACATGCTTTTCAATATGAGTATATTAAGAATAATGACAATGAATTAGTAGAGTATTTTAAATCTGATTTAAAACTAATCAATTCTAGTGATATAGGATATAGCTTTTTAGAAATAGATGCTTATTACTTTCAAAAGCTAATGATGAAGAAATACGATAATATAATTTTTATTCATCCTAATTATCTAATGGATTGCTTCATAAATAAATATGAAGAAAAATTTAAAAAATATTTTGAATAAATAGTAATACATTATTTTGGTTAATTCTATGGTCCTTACGCCTTCATAAACTAGTCTTGTAGTTGAAGGAAAGACGCACTTACTAAGATAGCTATATAGTTTCCTTCAACAGAAGGAGGCAATATGACTTACGAAATTAATGGTTCTAAAATTACTGTTATTAGAAAAAGTGAAGAATCAGGTATTACATTACTTGAAGGATTAATTAATTCATTAATCTTAACAGAAAAGAATAAGAAGGAAGAGAATAAAAATGAGTCAAAAGAAATTAAGAAATAGCACAGCTATATATTGTAGATTATCTGTTGAGGATGGAGATATTAATGTATCTCAATCAATTGAGAATCAAAAGAATATATTAACTAAATATTGTTTAGAGCATGATTTAAATATTTACAATGTTTATATTGATGATGGCTTTAGTGGAACTAATTTTAATAGACCAGGTTTCATTAAGATGAAGGAAGACATTGAATCTGGATTTATAGATATTGTTATTACAAAGGATCTATCAAGACTTGGTAGGGATTATCTAGAGGTAGGAACATATATAGAAAAATACTTTCCGGATAATAATATTAGATATATTGCATTAGCTGATGGAGTTGATACATTACATGAGGTTGATGTTTTTATTCCATTTAAGAATATTATTAATGAATTTTACGCTAAAGATATTTCCAAAAAGATTAGAGCTACTAAGAAATATCAAATAGAAAATGGAATAGTAAGAAGAACAGGCTTTGCAACATATGGTTATATGTATGATGCAAATGATAATAAAATAATTAATCCTGATACTGCACCTATAGTTATTAAGATATTCGATTTATTTATAAAAGGATATTCATTAGGTAATATCGCATCAACTCTAGAGAAAGAACAAGTATTAACACCATTTGGATATTATAAGAAATCTAATGGTAAGGAATTACCTTCTAATCCATATAAATGGCATCCTGAAACTATCGCAGATATCTTAAAGAATAAGAATTATATTGGATACCATGTTGCAGGTAAGACTAGAAAAAGATTTAAGGCAAAGAAATATTATAAGGTACCAGAGGATAAGCAATTTATATTTGAAAATGTATTTGATCCAATAGTATCTAAGGAAGTATTTAATTTAGCTCAATCCATGTTTGTAGGAAATAAGAATAATAGTGGATCATCAAATCCATATGCTGGTATTGCTTGTTGTGGTATATGTGGTAAGTCATTAAGAATTTATAGGCATAAAAGCGGAAGTGGACATTATGAGGTAAGACTTGCTTGTCCTAACAGTAATGAGATAGGCAAAGGCTCAATATTAGTTGAAGACTTAAATGAGATTATTAAAAATGAATTATTCTCATTAAAAAATATTATATTAACTAAAATTGACTCTTTCGTTGAATTAGCAGCTGAAAGGATAGAAAAGATGGATATCACATTACCAAATAATGCTGAAGACATAAAAAGGTTAAAGGTTGAAAAAAGGATATTAGAAATAGATAAATATATAAAGAATTTGTTTGAAGAATCATTAAAAGAGTCTATGCCTAATGAACTATATCAAAAGATGATGTCTGAATATACATCAGAGAAAAAGGAGCTTGAGGTAGAACTTCATAGATATGATGCAATTAATCAAGATAAAAAGAATCTTACTAAGGATGAGTTAAAGGCTGAAATAGAGCATTTTATTAATACTTTAGACCAAATGGATGAAGATAATTTTAAGACCTCAATGATACTTAGAAACATTGTTTCTAAAATAATGATTACAACATTTAAACAAGATAATAATAAGGCAGTATTAGGTAAAAGTATAACTATTTATTATAAGACATGCGATTCGTTAATTAAGGAATTTATGGAGGAAGAATAATATGGCAAAGGTAAATGATGAAGATATTAAATTAGGTATATATTGTAGATTATCTGTTGATGATGGATTTGCATCAAATGATTCTATATCAATTACAAATCAAAAACAAATGCTAACAGATTATGCTAAAGAAAGAGGCTGGCATATTGAAAATTATTATATAGATGATGGCTATAGTGGTACTAATTTTGAACGTCCAGGATTCAAAGAAATGATATATGACATTGAATGTGGAAGAATTAATGCAGTAATAACTAAGGACTTATCAAGACTTGGAAGAGATTACTTAAAGACTGGATATTATATTGATACATATTTTCCTGATAGAAATGTAAGATATATTGCAGTATCAGATAATATTGATACCTATGTTAATGAAGATGAATTCCTGCCATTTAAAAATATTATAAATGAAATGTATGCTAAAGATGTTTCAAAGAAAATTAGATTCACTATAGATAATCAAATTAAAACAGGTAAGGATACAAGACCTGGAGTACCGTTATATGGTTATATGTATGACGACGATGGTAATAGAATCCCTAACCCAGAAACAGCTCCAGTAGTAAAACTTATATATGAATTATTTTTAGAAGGTTATACATATTCAGCTATTGCTGCTGAGCTTAAGAAAAAAGAAATATTATGTCCACTTTATTATAATTATCAAAAATATGGTTATGGAACTAAGGGTAAGGGAGAAGTATTTAAATTTGATTTTTATGCTTGGACTGCTAAAACAGTAAGCACAATTTTAACTAATGATGCTTATATTGGAGTATTAAGACGAGGAAAGACTATTTCAAAATTTAAATCTAAAAAGCTTACTGTAGTAAAGCCTGAGGAACAGCATATATTTGTAGATAAATTTGAGCCTATCATTGATAAGGATGTGTTTTATACTGCAAAGGAACAGGCTGGCATTGTTAAGGTTAAATATAAAAATCCACAAGTGAATAGATATTCTGGAATAGTATATTGTGGTAAATGTGGTAGACCATTAAGACATAAATTTGACACTAGAGTGAATAGAAAGGATTTCGTAAGGCTCACTTGTAGATCAGGTAAGGAAATATGTGGTGAAGAAAGAGGAACTATCCTTTATGAAGATTTAGATAAGGTCATCAAGAAGGAAGTAGCTGATTTAAAGAAATTAGTATTATCTAAAAAGGAAGAATTTATTGAATTTGTAAAAGCGAAATCTAATAAGACAATAGTTACAGATGAATACTCATTATTATTAAATGAAAAGAAAATGACTGAAGATAGTATTTCTAAAATAGATAGATATGTAAGAAAGGCTTATGAGCAGCATGTTGATGGAGTATTACCTGAATCATCTTATCTTAGTATGGTAAATGAATATAAGGAAGAAAGAAATGATTTAGAAAATAGATTAAATTCATTAGTTATTAAAATTGCTGATGAAGAAAAGGTATCACCTAATTATCTAAATGATGCGATTAACTTTATATCAGCATTAGAAAAGATTAATCCTATTAATTGTATTCAAACAGTTAATCTAAATTTATTAATTAGCAAAATATATATAACAACTGATGGTAAAAGAAAAAGAAGAGAAAAAATGAATAAAACAATAGTTATCGTATATAAGAGAATTGATAATCTAATTAAGGAGTTTATCAATGCCAATTAAATGTGCTATTTATGCTAGATATTCAGCAATTGATGAGCTAACTAAAGATGGTAGCTCAAGAAGTATTAGTAATCAAATAAAAACTTTAACCGAATATGCTAACTCTAATAATTATATTATTTATGATATTTATACTGATTATCATATATCAGGTAAGAATCTAGATAGACCCGGAATGAATAAATTACTTCGTGATGCTGAAAATAAAGAATTTGAAATAGTATTGGTTAAAGACTTATCCAGATTTGGAAGAAACTATCTAGAGGTAGGTAAATATATTGATAATATATTTCCTGAGCTTGGTATTAGATTTATATCAATAGGAGATAATTTTGATTCTGATAATTATAATGATACATTACCAATCGCAATTAGAAATTTTATGAATGATTATTATTTAAAGGATATTGGTAGAAAAATAAGAAGAGCATTTGCTAATAAAATGAAAAAGGAACCATGCGTATCTAGACGATATGGTTACCTAATAAAGGATAAAGATATAACAATATATGAGCCTGAAGCCAGTATTGTAAGACGTATATTTAAGCTATATTTGGATGGAATGAAAGCTCATGAAATAGCTAAGCTTCTTTCAAAAGAAAAGGTGTTAAGTCCTTATGTAAGCTTTTATATTAAATATCCTAATAAAGAAAGATTAAATAATATTAAGGATAAATATAAATGGAAACTTGAAACTATTAAAAGTATTTTAACAGACGTTTTTTATATTGGAGATGCAATAAGTAATAAGAGTGGTGAATCTAAATCAATAGATACTAAAAATATATATTTTAAGGATCACCATGTAGCAATAATTAAAAGAGAAGATTTCAATAAAATTAATGAAAGGGATATGAAGAATAAGAATATGGATGCAAGAAATAATAATTTAACAAGAATGATATATTGTGTTAAATGTATATGTAAATCTAAATATGATAAATCTAAAGCATGCCTTTCACCTATATTAAAAGATGGTAAGGAATATTATATGGATTATAAATGTAATAAATCATATCCTGCTGATTTAATGAATAAAAGAATATATCAAGAGCTAATACTTAAATATCAATATATTTTAAATAATAAGGAATCATATATTAATGATTTATTAATTAGTATTAATTCATCAAATGGTGATGCAATTAATATATCAAATGAAAAGAAGAAATGTGAAAAGAAGCTACAGGCTATATTTGAAGATTATGTGAATCTTAAGATTAATAGTGATAATTATCAATCTCAAACTAAGGATTTAAGAAAACAAATCGTAAAATATGAGAATTATTTAAAAGCAATGCAATTTGATGAGAGCTCAATATCAGATGTTAATATTAAAGTTAATAAATTCTTAAATGAATTTTATGAATCAAATAATATTGTAGAAGTAATTAAAAAGAATTGTGAAATTATATTATATGATGAAAGATTTGGTAAATTTATTATAATATTTAAATTTGAAGCAGAGCTTAATAAAGGTGTTAAAACAATAAAGGACATTATTACTCCATATAAGCTTAAAAACGCTGATTTTGAATTAAGAGAGATTATATTAGAATACCTTAAGAATAATCCTCATAAGAAGCTTAATGATATATTAAAGGAAGCCTTAAATACCTGGGATGGCTTTACATATCAAATGATTAAAAAGAAGATTCAGGAGCTAGAACATGAAGGCTTAGTCGAAATAGAAGGTAGATCGTATTTATGTGATACATATCATTTAGTAGGTACTGAGGATGATTTTGATTATAAGGGCATGAAAATATGTAGAAAGACTAAAGAGGTATATAAGCTTTTGTATAATGATCAAACATTAAGCTATAAGGATATTGCAGAAAAGCTTGATATATCAGAATCTATGGCAAGAACACATGTTATTGAATTAAGAAAACAAAATGCATTTGATGATCCTCATTTTGATAAATCAATAACTCAAGATGGGTCTAATCAATCTATATTTATTGATTACAATATGACTGAAGAAGCTGAAAAGGAAATTATTGAATATATAAATAATAATCCTGGAATAAGTAGATATAAGCTTAGTAAGCTATTTAATATAAGAGAAGGCTCTGCTAGAAGATTATTAAATAAATATAGAATAAATAAACCGAAGCTAATACATCAAATACAAAATGTTGAAACAGGGGAAATATACGACAGTGTGTTAGAGGCTGCTAAGTCAGTAAATGGATTTCCAGCTAATATAATATCAGCAACAAGAAATCCAAATCATACAGCATACGGATATCACTGGATTGATTTAAGAAATAATAAAGATAATTAATTAGTTACAAATATTATGGATCTTTATGGTATTTTATTTGAAGTGTTAAGGTCTTTGGTATAGGCAGTCCGATTGAAGGAAAGTACTCAATCGGATGCCTCAAAGACCGTGCTTCAATAATACCTAAAACCATTATTTGTTGACAGGTTTTGGTGGGTGGTTGGCGAGGGGCATATACTAATAGCCCCTCGGTCACCCCAAAAACGTTAATTTTGACAAAATAAAATACAAAATGTAAGAAAATTTAAAAGCTGAAAGAGAGGTAAAAATGGATAGTAAATTTGTATTATTGAACATGAAATTAAGTGGAATAAAATCTATAACAAAAGAAATTGAATTATCATTTTCTAATAAAATTTTAAAGGAAGAATTTGATAATTCAAAATATCGTATAAAAGGAATATTTGGACCTAATGGTTCTGGAAAGAGCAGCTTATGTGATGCAGTTAAAATATTTAAGCTAGTAATGCTAGACTCTAATTATATGAATAAATGTAATAGAGAGCATTTGCTGGAAAATTATATTGCAGATAATGGTAAACTATTTATAGAAATGATATATGCAAAACTAGATGAAAATTCTAAAATTCAAAAGATATATGTAAAGGCAATAGAGCTTAAGCGTCAAGGTGAAACAACAAGAATATCAAGAGATTCATTATATGAGCTTAAGGGGATTAATTTATATAATAAGAGGAATATTATTTATGAACTATCTAATGGTGAGATAACATCATATTGTGGACCTAAAAGAGAGATGAATTTTATTAATGAATGCCTGAATAATATAGGAAGAAATCTAACATTAAATCAATTTATATTAGCTCATTCTCCAAGAGGAGCAAGTGTTCATAGGCTTACAATACTAGATAGTATTCTTGACTCTACACTATTTGCATTAAATCTTACTACATATAATGATGAAGAAATTAATCTTTCATATTTAAAAGAAGTAGTTGAAAACTTAAAGTTTCATAGGTATGATTACAATCTAGATTTATTTAATAAATTTATTGAAGATAGTGTTCATGTATCTATTAATCCAGATAAAGTTGACTTTAATAATATGGAAGAATACAATAATCAGATTATTAATTTAACTAATTATCTAAAGCAGTTTCTTAATATTTCAGTGATTAAAACTAATATTGAAAAGTTATATTACTGTAATCGTTGCTTCAATTATCTAATATATAATGATAAAAGAAAGGTCTTAATTTCTGATGAGTCAGATGGTATAAAGAAACTTATTAGCCTTTATTATTTAATTGTTAAGCTTCATGATGGAGCAATTCTATTTATTGATGATTTAGATATAAATATTCATGATGTTTTATTAATTAAATTATTAGAATACATGGTGATGAATTCTAATGGTCAACTAGTATTTACATCTCATAATTTATCGCCAATGACAATGCTAAAATCATATAAGGATTCAATTAATTTCTTAAATAATGATTCAACTATAATAACCTGGACTAAATCAGGTAACGCAGATCCAATATCTCAATATAGAAAAGGATTAGTTTTTACAAGCTAAATCTAAAATGAATAGTATCGATTTTTAAAATGCAGTGAAAAGAAATGTAGGATTTTGAAATGCAGATATAGGATTTTAAAATGTAGATATTTACTTTTGAAAAATATACGTTATAATATTATTGAGGGAAACCTCAACGCGAATGACGTTTAGAATATCATTCAAATGTTATGTATAATCTCCGCGAGTGACGGGATTTAAAATTAGAATATCATTCAATTGTTATGTTTGATCTCCGCGAATGACGGGATTTAAAATTAGAATATCATTCAACTGTTTGTATATTAAGAGCCTCACTTAGAGGCTCTTAAGTTTTTTGAGGTATAATATGAAACTTGTAAAAGTAAGCAAACAATTTTATAGTGATGCAATTGCTAATGGAACAAATAAGGAACTTCTTGAAAATGAAGCAGGAAGACCTTGCGTTCTAATTATTGATTTGATATATAAAGGTGAAAAAAGAAAATTTGTTGTGCCATTAAGATCAAATATTTCTAGAACTACACCTTCAAAACAGTTTTTCTCTTTACCACCTAATAGTAAAACTAAGCCTGGTAATCATCATGGAATTCATTATATAAAACTTTTCCCTATAAATATGAAATATATAAATAATTACTTGATTGAAGGAGATAAGTTTTTAAAAGGTATTAAGCAAATCATTGATAAAAATGAAAGTGAGATTATAAAAGCATGTCAAGATTATTTAATCGATGTTGAAAACGGAAAAGCTTCACCTTTTACTCCAGATATCGATGGCATTTTAAAATGGGTCAACAATTAAGAATTTTATCAATTTGACTATCTTTATAGGTAGTCATTTTTCTTTTTTGGTGTAATGTCCTACATCTTCCATAATAAAGTGTAATATGATAAAATATTTATAGTTTTAAAGGAGGATTTTAACTATGTTAATAGAAGAAACATCTAGCTATAAAAGATATATTAATATGGTTAAAGAAGGACTATTATTAGTTCCAGATAAAATCCTTGAAAGTATATGTAATAAGATTACAAGTATATATAAAGAAAAGCCACTAATGATGACCGGAGAAGTGCATGAAGTTGAGCTTAATGCAAAGAAGGTATCTATTACTTCAAGAGGCTCATTAAGAGATGTCGCAATTGATGGAATACATTTTGATTCTATAGAACAAGCTGCTTGTAATATATATGATCCATATGATGAATCATATGAATTAAGTGATGAATTAAGATTAAATCCATTAGATTATACATTTATTCCTATTATTGATACATCATTAGATCAAATAAGATATACAATATCAAAATATTCTAAAGGATTAAGAAAGTATTTTGATCCACATAAAGTAGTAAAGGCTGTATATTCATCATCAGGTATATTATTTTATGTTAAGGATAAGAATGATGTATTAAAGAAATATTTCTTTAAGATATATACATTAAATATGAATGATTTAATGCCTGCAATCTGTAAAGCAGCAGCATCTCAAAATGGATTAGATTCTGATTTATATTTAGCATTCTTTGTACATGAGGAAGAATTACCATTTTCAGTAGGTGCTGGAAAAGAAGATTTCTACGCACTAAAAGATATATTAAACAAAATATCATTTAAAGGTACTACACCACTTAAATACATGTTATTTAAAGAATTATCTGGTAAAGAGGTTAAATGCCTTAAGACTAAACAAGCAATATTATTTGATATAGCTATGAATCTTCAAAATAAATCAAAGAAGCAATTATGTGATCAATTAAAGATTACAGTTGAAGAATATGATAGCTTTATATCAAGTGATTTACCATCAATTAAATCATCTAAAAATAAAGATATTGATAGACTAAAAATTGGTAAATTATTAAATAGAGTAGATAATTTCTTTGAATTAAAATATTATGAGAAATTAAATCTTATTTGGAAGGTGAAATTTGATGACATCCCAGGTAAGATATAATACTAATTTACAAGTATTTTTAACTCAAATGTTAATATATCTATATGATAATGAATCAGTAACAAAAGATGCATTTGATGAATTATTTGAATTACCTTCAACAAAGTTTTCAAGCTATATGAAGGAATTCAAGCAAATGATATATGATTTGAAAATGAATGTATCATTAGTAATAGAGGATTATGTTGAGAATCCATTATCACTAGGAACATTTAAAACAAAGCATTATCATTTAACGAAGCATGATAATCCAACATATTTTAATGTTGATGAATTAAATGAAGAAGAGTTAAT
>JAZLLM010000141.1:0-22269 GCA_045598145.1 Bacilli bacterium
CTTCAGATGATGAAATTTCATTTATCAATAATATTAATATTGAATCATGTCCATTTTGTGATTCCAATAAAATTGTAAAGAATGGTCATACATCAAATGGCATACACCGATATTTGTGTAAAGATTGTATGAAAAGATTCAATACGCTAACTGGAACTATATTTGACTCTAAAAAAATACCAATTTCTGAATGGATTGAGTATTTACTGCACTTATTTGAGTTCCATTCAATAAAAACTAGTGCAGTTGATAATAGAAATTCAACTACAACTGGTATTTATTGGCTTAAGAAAGTATTCGCAGTATTAGATGGAATACAAGATAATGTAGTATTAGATGGTACAATCTATTTAGACGAAATGCTTTTACCAGTTATTAAATCTAAAGTAATAACTAAAAATGGTAAAAAACTTAGAGGTATATCTAGAAACAAAGTTAATGTGGCTTGTGCTGTTAATGACAAAGGCAAGTCAATATTAATAGTAGGAACATCATGTAAGCCTAATGATGAAAGCACTTATTTAGCTTATGGAAATCATATTAAAGAAGGCTCAATCATTGTTCATGATGGCGAAAAATCTCACAATTACTTAATAGAAAAATTGAATCTAAAAAGTGTTGTGTATAAAACAAACGAAACAAAAGGATTAAAAGATGAAGATAATCCTTTAGATCCAATCAATGATTTACATTCATATGCGAAAAGATTTTTTAAGAATCATGGAGCATATGATAGAGAATTCCTTCAAGATTGGTTGAATCTATTTTGGTTCATAGCAAATGACCCAAATGATAAATACGATAAAGTCCTTATTTTCATTGGAAAGGCTATAAAAACGCGTAAAACTATACGTTTTAGAGACGCTCTAATGAATAAATAACTATTATTAGTTATTTATTCATCACCCGTTTGCAAATAAGGATTTTAAAAACAAAAAAGATCAAAGTACTTTTACCCATTCTTTTATGTTGAAATTTGTACCACTTATTAAATATTTATACGTTTTTTCTTCAACATTGATTTTCAAGTTTTTTACTATATTATTTATACTAATATCATTAACAGGAAATACATTTTTCATATAAATATAAATACCGTTACCACAATACTGCTTTAAATTCCAAAAATACATAAATGTTAATTCATAATAAATTCCATCTACATCCAAAACTATTTCGTTTCTTTCACCGTTCATTTTATAATATTCTTCAGTTATTTTAGAACTATCGCTAACATAAATATTCATTTGCTTTACTATTTTTTTTAATATTTTTCCAATAGATCATTCAATTTTTGTGAAATCAATGACAATTTATTTTCATTATATATATTAATTACATGCTTATTACTGCAATTTTCATGATGATTATCATCAATTAATATAGCATCATTGCTTTTTGAAGATATATCTTCAAACATTTTGTTAATCTCACTTTCATTGTTAACGAATAGATTCGGCTTATTATTTTCAATATAATTAAGAATGGTTTCAATTTCTACATCACCACTCATAGAACCAACTATAATTTTTTTTGTTAATACATTATTTGTTTTATACTCTTTACTCTTGACAATTCCATAATATATCAATTCCTCGTTTGATACATAATTTCCAACATAAGTAAATTGGAAATCAAATAAGTGCAATTGATTCATATTTTTATATAAGTTAATTCGGTTATAATTTTTTAAACGATAAAAATATATATAATAAATTTCTTTATAATCAAAAATAGCTTCTAATATTGAATCATAAAAAGGTAATTGACTATAAGGCATGAATACTTCATCATCACTCAAATTTTCAAATTGACAATATATATCATATGATATAGCAATTTTTGTTTTTTCATTTGCTATTTCTAAATTTTTTATTTCTTGAATCATATTCCATCTCCATAGAAAAAATAAGACTATTTTACACATATTAACCATTTTTATAAATTATACTATCAATAGAAAAATATAGAGAATGAAAATTAATAGTATTGTTTAATAACAATAATATTATGAGTGTCAACATTTTCAAAAAGAAACATAACCATATCGCCTTCTCTTTTTTCTCCTATATACCTACAAGGTTTATTATTTTGAATAGGCCATTCACACGACTGAACCCAATGGGGTATTTTATTGCTTTCAATAAAAAAATCTTTTTTACATTGTTCCTTAATATACTTTATTTGTTGATTTTCATTTAAATCTAGAGACATTTTTGAAAAAATATTCTCTTCTATATATTTTGATGCTTCATTTCCATCTAAATAATCTGGAATTGCAGATAAAGATAAATTATAGTTTTTTTCATATTTTAAATATTTTTTACAATTTGGAAAATCAATCAAAACTAAATCATAAACAAAATTATACAGAGACGATTTTGAAAAAAAACCACCACCACAATTTATACACCATTCGAATTTTTTATAGAAATTAGGAAATTTTTCATAAATTGCCTCATTTATGAAACCCATCTTGTGTTTTTTCTGATATAATTCATTCAAATATTTCTTTGAATCATCATCCATGTTAGAAATAAAATCTATATAATCAACTATTCCTTCAACATAATTTTTTACTAATAATGTTATTTGCATATTAATTACCTATCTCATTTTTGAACTGAACTCTGCCAATGTTCTTATGTTTATAAAATCTTTATATCCATATATTTTATGGAACATTATATGGTCCGTTTTTTGTATCTATACAATATCAAAAAAATCTTTTCTTATGCCTTTAACGTGATTTAACTCGACAGAATAATTATCAAATCCCTTTGGAGCAAAACAGTTTCAAAGAAACGGAATCACATCATTTTTTGTTCTCAATTAACTGCCCAGTTCGCCAGAACAATTGGACGACCGCTTCAACGTGAGATGTATGAGGAAACATATCAGTTATTATACGATAATAACCAATCCACAATATTTAAAACCCGAATTCCATCATATTGATATTCTTCATGTCTTGTTCTAGCAATAATTATTTTTGGATAAGCATCCTTTATTTTTAAAAGAGATTCTACTTCTCTTTTAAATGTTAATTCATTTGAAATATCATCTGATACTTGAATATATATTTTTTCACTACGTCTTATTGCAACAAAATCAATTTCTTTTTTATATAGTTTTCCAACATAAACTTCATAACCTCTACGTAACAATTCAATCGCAACAATATTCTCTATCACTCTTCCATAGTTATAATTCTTAGTTCCTAATTTTGCATATTTAAAAGAATGGTCAGCTAAATAATATTTTTCAGATGATGCTAAATATTTTTTTCCTTCAATATCATATCTTTTGACATTATAAAAAGCATACGCATTACTTAAATAATTAATGTAAGCACCAATCGTTTTATGATTGATTTTGTCTTTATTATTTGTTAAAGTCTCTGCTATATTTCTAATTGATGTAATATTAGATATATTATCAATCATAAAATCTGATAATTTATCCATTAACACAGTATTTCTTATTTTATATTTTTGTCTTATATCTCTAACTATCAAGGTATCATATACATCCCTAATGTAATTTAATCTATCATCCATATTAGAATATACATATGAACCAGCCATACCACCATTAATGATATAATTATCAAAAGCACTTTCTATATCTTTATATTCATAATAACTTAAATACTCTTTAAATGAAAAAGGGAACACCTCAATGGAAAAGGTTCTACCTGTAAATAATGTCGCAAGATCACTTGAAAGTAAAAAAGCATTAGAACCAGTTATATAGATATCATAATTACCAGAAGAATGAAGACTATTTATTACCAATTCAAAACCATCACACAATTGAATTTCATCAATAAACAAATAGTTGTTTTTATTACTATCAAATGCTCTTTCAATATATTCATTTAGATTATGGTATTCTTTTAATTTCTCAAAAGACAATTTAGTCAGATCAATATATATTATATTAGCATTTAAATCATTATCACTTACCCAATTAATAAATTCCTCTAATAATTTAGATTTTCCAGATCTTCTAATTCCAGTTATTACTTTTATATCTGGAGTTCCTTTTACATTTATTATTTTTTCTAGATAATCTTTTCTATTAATAAGTTTCATTTTAAGCTCCTCTGATGTTAATATTATATACTATTATTTCCCAAAAATCAATTCTTTTGAATAATGGGAAATAGATTTTAAATTGATATGTTACCTATAACAGATGTATTTTTAAATGCAACCCTACGTTGAATGATACAAATGTCTTTTCAAAAAAATAGCCATTTTGAAGTTATCCTAACAAGGATCTTTTCAAAATGGCTTTTTTTGTTATTTTTACCTTAAAAATGGCTATTTTACCTCATAAATTACCTCACTTTCAATAAGTGTTCTCATTGCTTTATCCGGAAAATAACTAGCGTATGTAGTAATATCTTTTTTTGTAATTCCATTTTCTTTAATATACTCTATTATTAAGTTCCTCTTTTCATCATCAAGGAAAGATAAAGTTACTGTATTCATTAATTCCAAAAAGCTCAATACTCCAACATTACATTTATCTATTTTTGTTCTTGCTCTACGAAGAATTACTTTCACTTCTCCTACTCTAACTTCTCTGACCTTAGACTTTTCATTATTTGTATATATCTCTATTACATTTGGTACTTGTGTGGAAATACCGATTTGATTTAAAAATGATATTCCTGAATAATATCCATTTTGTTCATTTCCATCATTAATATATTTTTTATTAATTACTTTTTGGGGATTTAATTTTGTAGGACCTAAAACTGTCATTTTTGGAATATAATAGATTCCTTTTTCATATCTAATTAGTTTTCCAGAATCACATAGATATGATAGTTCTTTATTAATCCAAGGTTTAGAATAATTATTATATGATATCTCATTCATCATAATTGGAGTATTATATCCAAAGTTACTTAATAAATATTCATAAAATGTCATTTAATATCACCTTCTTTTTTATTTCTACTTACATTATACCATAATTGACCAATAAGGTAAATAATAATATATTTCTTTTTAAAGATACTATTTAAAAGCAAATTAAAAAGGGCATTACGCCCTTTTACCTCTATCTACGTTCCAAGCAAACAACACATTCAACATTGGCGGTATACATTATAGGAACATATTTTTTTCCATACATATTTAACTTATTCGAGACAAACTGCACATTCTGTTTTTTTGATTTTTTTCACGACTTTTTGCAGATATATCATAAGTCTAAACTATTTAAATTTAATAAGAATTCCTCTAAAGATATAACTAATATTCCTAAATCATCTGTATAATTTACAAATGATTTATTAATTACCATTATCTTCTTAAATGATCCAGGAACTGAAATTAATGCATTGTATTCATTATCTAAATGTTTATCTTTGGGTATATCATCCATTATTTGAATATAATATTCTTTGCTTGCACGTCTTACAATAAAGTCAACTTCAGATTGTACATACACATATTTTCTTTCAAAGTTTTTCTTTCTTTGCTCAATAAAACCTACATCAACACGATATCCTCTAGTAATTAATTCATTATAAACAGTATTTTCAATCAAGAATCCTTGATTTGGCTCTCTAAAATTAATTCTCACATTACGTAGTCCGATATCTTGGCAATAAAACTTAGATGGAGTATTTAAATACTCTTTACCACGAATATTATATCTTTTTACTTGATCAAATAAAAATGCATCTTTAATTCCTTCAAAAAATTTTGCAATTGTTTCGTTATCAATTTTAATTTTATTATTACTAGATAAATAATTAACCATATTAAGTGGATTTGTTAAATTACCTGTAACAGAACATAAGGCATCAACTGTTGATGATAATTCATCTACTAAATTAGTATTTATGTTTTTTCTAATATCATCAATATATACTTTTTTCATTAAATTATCTAAATACTTCTCTTTTCCTAAATCACTTTCTTCTTCAAATAATCCAGGCATTCCTCCATATTTTAAATACTCATTTAATGCATTTCTTTTTTCAAAGGGATATGCATCATAAAACTCTGAAAAAGATAAAGGTCTAACATTAATTTCTGTTCCTCTATCTTTAAACTCATCATTTATATTTTTCGATAAAAATTTTGAATTGCTTCCAGTGATATAGATATCATAATTGTCATGCTTATTTAATGAATTTATAGAGCGAACAAAATCATCAGCTAATTGTATCTCATCAATAAATATATAATACTGCATATTTTCATTATTTGCTTTTTCTTCTATATATTTTCTTAAATTTCCTTTGATTAATAATTCATCATTAATTTCATCATCTAACTCAACAATAACAATTTGATCTTTATTAACACCATTTTCCAGTAAATAATTTTTATAAATTTTCATTAGTAAATATGATTTCCCTGATCTTCTTAAACCTGTTATTATTTTAATTTTTGAAGAATGTCTCTTACTAATCAATTGATTTAAATAGAAATCTCTTTTTATCATAATATTCCTTTTCGCAATTTATTGTATTATTACACTTTTTTGCGATTTCATTTTATCATGTTTCATTGAAACTGTCAATAATTTTACATTAATTTATAAAGGACTTATTATATTTAGTTTTATGTTTTCTATAATGATATATTTTAATACGCAATCCTACGTTAAATGATACAAAAGTCTTTTTTAAAAAAGAGCCATTTTGATTTTATCCAAACAAGGATTCTATCAAAATGGCTTATTTCTCTATATTTTACCCTATCTACGTTCAAGCCAAACCACACACTCAACGTTGGTTGCGTGATACAAAGTTATAATTTTGGTATTTTTTAATGGGTTGCATGGTATAAAAGTATATTTTTAAATCTTATAATTATTAATATCTTTATAATCATTAATATATTTAATATAAGATTCTAAATCTTTTTCTTTTATTAAATGAATCCCATTAACTTTGTCTTCTGGATTAATTTTAATTTTATCTTTATTATTTAGATGAATAAAAATATCATTTTTTACACCTTTAAACAAATATACCTTAGTAAATGAAGTATCAAACAAAGAGAATGAATCAAAATCGTCTCTTGTTATATCACTAATATATGATTCTTCATAATGAATTGGCGAAGGTAAAACTAATTTATTTTCTATTTTCCAACCATTTGGATATAAACAAATATAATCGCATTTAACTTTCTTATTAAGTACAATAACTTTATAATCTGATAATACATAAATATTTAATTTATTAATAGTATTTTTCATATCTAAACTTCCTATTCTATATAACCTATTTCTGACATTTTAAGTTCACCAAATTCTTTTGATCCTTATTTATTCTCTATTTTGTTTTAGTGCGTTCCTAATTTGCTATCTTCTTTCAAGACAAACAACACACTCAACATTCGTTGTGTGTATTATAGGAATATATTTAAGACTTTAATTAGTTATTTTTTTAAAGCTATATTCCAATATTCTTTTATATCTTTCATAAATAATAGTTTTATAAAATACCTTTTCTAAATCTGAAATGCAATCAATATCATTAATCAATTTGTATATTAAATCAATGTTAATTTTAGGATATATTCTAAGTAAGGCATTTGTACAATCTATATTTTTGTTTGATGAAATAAATTCAAAGTAATTGATTCTTTTACCATTTTCAAAAATTGCTGAAGATGGAAATTCATAAATTCTAATTTTAAGTTCATCTTCATCGTGCAATACTTTTTCCATGATATTATTATCTGCTTGAGGATACAAACTACTTCCGCAATCATAAACAGGAGCTATCCTAACTGTATCATTAAATGTATTATATAGAAATCCCCAATTCCCATTATGTCTATCCATATTACCAATTAATGCATCAACAATAAACATATCCCAAAATCTGTTTTTTAATTCTATTTGGTCAACAACTTTTTGCGATTCAATAGTATCAATAATCATACTTAGTTCGGTTCCATATCCATTTTCATCAGAATCAATAATAGTGTTCTTTAAAGAAGCAAAATCTTGAATAATAACACCGGGCGTAGTGAAATCTTTACATGCAACAACTATTTTCATTTTATCTTTTATTTTATATGTACCAAGCATAGTATCTTGAACAGGAATTCCTATTAATTTATAAATATTAGTCCAATATATTCAGAGATAGTACTATTACTATAACTCATATTTTTGTTCTTTTTTGCTAGTGGGGCAAATTTTATCATATATGGTTCACCATTATATAGCACAGATATCTTATTACCACTAGCACCATTAAAAGCTTTATTTTTTCTAATCATATTAGTAAAATCAATCATTCTTACCAACTCCTAAATATTTATCCCTTAAATACCATGCTTGATTACTTGAAATCAAACCATTTACTTCAGCATTATTAATATCACTTTGTAAAATACCATAATAAATATCAATTAAAGTTTTGTTTTCTTTAATACTTTTTTTATAATTATTAATTGATAATTTTAAAAAAGAAGGAATAACTTTTTCTAAATATTCTTTATTACTTTGTTCTAAGGATAATACATATTCCATTGATACACCAAGTCCATCAGCAATCTTTTTTATTGTAATTGCTTGAGATTTTAATAAACTAGCCTTTCCACTACATAAATCTATTAATGTAGTTTTTGGAATATTATATTTCTTCGAAAATCCATATATAGTATAATTTTTATTTTCAATGCTTTCTTGTAAATTCATAGTTATCACCCATATATATTATATCGGAATACCGACCTAAAGTCAAGTAAATAAATTAATACTATATATGAATTATTTATCTTTTTTTAGAATTTTTTGTAAAATTTAAAAAAGCCATTTTGTCAAACTTATTTTCACAAGCAATCAAAAATGACTTATTATATTTATCTTCTTTCAAGACATACAACACATTCAACGTTTGAAGTATGTGGGAACATATCAATTGGTTGAACATACCTTACAATATATGCATGTTGTAAATGATTAATATTTTTGGCTAATGTTGCGGGATTGCAAGATACATAGATTATTCTTTTTATCTTACTTGTTTGCAAATAATTAATAATGTTTAGCTCTAAACCTTTTCTCGGAGGATCTACTACTAATACATCAATATTAAACCCTTCTTTTTCAAATTGATGTAAATGTGGTAAAATGTTTCCCTTGTAAAATTTTGCATTCTTTACATTATTTATCTTTGCAAAATTATTTGCGTTTTCGATTCCTTCAACGTTTGTGTCGATTCCTCTTACTTCTTTTGCATAAGGAGCTAAACTCATACCAATGCTTCCTATACCGCAATAACAATCTAATACATTTTCTTTACCTGTTAATTTGCAAGCACTTCTAATATTGCTATATAAAGTCTCTGTTTGTAATGTGTTTAATTGGAAGAAAGCTTGTGGAGAAATCTTAAAATTAAGGTTGCCTAACATTCCATTAATAGTTTTATCACCCTTAACATTAACTACTTCGCTACCAAATATTTCAATACTTTTTGGATCAGCATTAATTGAATAATTTGCAGATGCTACGTTTAAATCTTGTAAAACATTTATTAGTTTATGATCTAATCTTGTCATAATAAAGCTTACTTGAACATCCTTTGAATTTGGGAATGCTCTAATTACTAAATAACGTAAGGAACCCTCATGTGTTTTAGGGTTATAAATGCTTACCTTTTCTTTATTTAGTTTATCTAAAATTCGATTTCTTAAAAAATTGATTTTGTCATTTTCGATTGGGCATGTATCAATATATACTAACATATTAGAATTAATTGCATACATTCCTACTACAACCTTTTCACCATCATGTCTCACTGGAAGAGAGCTTTTATTTCTATAACCCCATGGATTATATTCATTATCAACTTTCATTCCTATTGTATCACGGAACTCAATTTTTTCTAAATTTCCTTCATAATAACGTTCAAAGGCTTCAATAACAATATTACGTTTTTCTCTTAGTTGTGCCTCATATGATAGATGCTGAAGTTGACAACCACCACATTTTGCAAAGTATGGACACATTGGTTCTACTCTATCTTTAGAATAAGACTTAAATCTAGTAATTTTACCATAAGCCATCTTATCAGTAGTTTTATAAATCTTTACTTCTACAACTTCTCCAGGCAAAGCATTTTCCACAAAAACAACTTGTCTTTTATAAAAGCCTACGCCTTCACCATTAATTCCTAATCTTTTTATAGTTAATAAAATTACCTCATCAACTTTTAATTGATAATACATATTTTTTCTCCTCTACAAAAGTAATAAGTTATTATTACTTACTTTTATTTATTTTATTTAAACAATTTATCAAAGAAATCACTTAATAATGAAGTATTGTAATCTAAATATATATCTGCTTTTGCTCCTAATGTATATTCAGTACTTACTTCAATAACTTTACCTTGCATTGAACATGTAAAGCACAAGTCCATATTTAAAATATTATAAGCACCTTTTTCAAGCTCTAATGTTCCTATTCCTTCACTTACACTAAAATAATGATATTTGTCATCTACTATTGCACACAATTTAGATAATACTTTATCACTATCACTAAAATCAACAGTAACAATATATTTACTTCCGTCACTATCTACTTTAACGCTATTTATAACTGGATAATCTTTATATGTCATAAATGAACCACTTAAATATGTTTTTCTTTTAACTCCATTTGTTTCTAAACATAATGAATATGAATATGGAGAATCTTTCTTTAAGCCTTCAACCTTACATGATCCATCAACGATTTCATAATAATGATCTTCACCTGAAAAACGCATATAAAGATATGCTTTTTCATAATCATTAGTTACTTTAGACATATCAACTTTAAAATCAGCACTAGTTTGATCAACATCAGTAATTTCAATTTGCGTTTCAGGTACTTTAATAGCAATAAATAAACCGCTGAAAATGTATCTATAATCACCTTCTACTGCAGGCATCGAATATTCAATTTCACCTTTTGTATTTCTAATAACGCATGTAACTGATCCACCACCATCACATTGATATGCATCTGTAATACCATAATATTTCATTAAGGCATTACTTTCTTGTGCATACATTCCCTTAGTTGGAGATGAGTTAGATCCATTACAAGTAATTAAATATACTTTTCCATTATCATCACAGCCAAAAATGCTTCTTGGATATGGTCTACTATTATAAGAATTATTTACATTGTTATCCTTACCATTACTTCTTTGAACTGTATGATAACCCATACCTTCATTTATTCCATTAAAGCCATCATCAAAATCATATTGACATTTTACATATGTACCTACTTTTAAAGCGCTCTTTAAGCTTTCATCACTTGTTTCAATAGCAAATTCATCTTGTTTTAATTCAATGTCTTTTGCTATTTTAGAAATAGTTCCTTTACCAAAAAATGCATTAACATTTGTGGATTTCCATGTAAATTCAACTGAATTACTTACCCATGTCATATCAGCATTTTCAATGATATAAAAATCATTACTAGATGATTTAGAAATTGTATTATAAACATCACCTGCGATTTTGTATGGTGATAAAACAGTAGTTTGACCACTCTTTAATTCATTAGTTAAATTTAAATCATCTGCTTTAAATTTACCAATTAATTGATTATTATCATCATATACATAAATAAACAAACCACTTATAGATCTACTACCAGATATAATTTGTTTATCACTACTATCATTTTTAAAGCCAGCTAAATTACCACTACTTGCATAAGGACTAATTGAGAACCAATTTTCACCATTAGAAATCATAGGATAATAAGGTTGAGGATAATAATAACAACTACCATCTACACCTAAACCTGTACCAAACTTTGGATAATATTGGTCAGCATTTGTGCCAGCTAAAACAATCCAACCAGGATTATTCTTTTCAAAATCTAATGCTATCTCCTTTAAAGGTTTTCTAACAAAACCTGTACCATCTTCATTAGGTATCGCCCAAGTAGCTATTTTAATATCTTGATTTGCTTTAAAATCAGCCACAAATAAATGATTTACTTGTTCATAATCTTTTTTACTTTTTGTGGTAAAACCTTCATTTTTAATGTAATATACACCATCAGCTAAATCCTTTTTAGTTTCTTTAGTCGTTGTGTAATTATATGCTTTATCATCAGTATATGTTGTTACATTTTCTGCACTTACATTATTTAAACCTGTAAGGGAAATCAAAAAAAAGAATGACAAAATAATAAGTAATGTTTTAATATATTTCTTCATGTATATTCTCTCCACTTTCTATTATTAGTATACCACGTAATGCTATAAATAACAATAAAATTAAAAAGCACTTTTAAAAAGTGCCTTTGTTTATTTTAAAATATTTATTTTCGCAAGTAGAATTGCACCTATTATACCGGCGTCTTCTTTTAGGCTTGCATGAACAATATAATTATTTAAATCATTCAAATATTTATTATTCAAAAATGAATTATTAAGTTCATAAAAATATTTTCTTGTATATTCAATTAACATATCATTTAATCCAATTCCACCGCCTATAATTATTCTTTGTGGTGATAAAACGCATGAATAAGAATATAGAGCCAAAGCTACATAATAACCTATTAAATCCCAAACCTTTTTGTCATTTCTTAATTCAAAGCCACTTTTTCCAAATCTTTTAATAATAGCATTTTTCGCGACCAAACCCTCCAAACAATCAGTATGTATTGGGCATGAACCTATAAAGTTATCATCACTTCTTCTTTTAATAAAGATATGACCCATTTCTGGATGTGTTACCGTATTTAATATTTCACCATTAATTACGGCACCAACTCCTACACCCGTACCAATTGTCATATAAAGTACATTACTTAAACCCTTGCTTTCACCTTCTAATACTTCTGCTAAGCATGCACCATTAACATCAGTAGTAATAAAGACATTTCCAAGATTTAAATTCTTTTTCAAATAATTATAAATATCGAAATGACTCCATCCTTCTTTTGGAGTAAGTAAGATAGATCCATATGTATCGCTACTTTTATCTAAATTAATAGGACCAAATGTGGCAAGGCCCAAAGCATCAATATTTTCATCTTTAAAAAATTCTATAACCTTTGGCATTGTTTCTTTTGGGCTTACAGTATCTATTCTTATTTTTTTTATTATACAATCATTATCTGATATTGCACAAATAAACTTTGTGCCACCAGCTTCTATTCCGCCAATTCTCATATATCACCTAAATAATAATTGTCAAGTTTAGATCTTCTTTTACACCATCTTTAATAGTTGAAATCGTATATTTTACTAATTCCTTTACATTATTAGTTTTATGGATTCTACCATTTTCGTCAATGTTATTACTACTAACCTTTAATTTGATTTCATATCCTTCATTTTTAAATAGTAAGATTTGATATTCCATTCTTACTAAATCCATAAAGTGAGACCACATACCATTTTCCCTAATAGTTTGTGGGCATGGTTTGCCACTAAAATAGTGATGTTGTTTTACATCATCAAACTTAAGATTATTATCAAGCAATAATTTAGCTACTAATTTAGCTGTTCTTTGCCATGTTAAATAGATATCACTGCCCTCATTAATACAAGACTCAATACCTATTGAGTTATAGTTGCCAGCTCTATTTGCAATTTTTTCATAACCTTCACTAAAATATGTAAGTCCTAAATAATAATGTTCACCATCAAGAACACATCTAACACCTTGATCATTTATATCTTCTGTAGTAGCTAATCTATCTAAAATTACTTTTCCGTCTTTTTCTTTATGTATTCTAGGTGCTAAAACAATACTTTTTACTCCATCTATTTCATAATAACCATCACTACTTATAGTTACTTTAGGATGTTTGTTTTCACCTGTTACACAAGTATATACAAGTTCATAAGGATATTTTGTTCCATCTCCAGCATGATAACCAACTTCATCATCTGGAATATTATGGTATATACCATCATTGCCAGTTACATATTGGAAACTTGCTTCATAACGGCCTAATTCCCAGTCTTGTACTTTTACCACATTACTCCAGAATGAAGCAGTGTGACTAGCATCAGTATCACCTGTATCATGAACACATACATATATATTTTCTTTTTTCCTACCATCACGATTAGTATTAGTAATTGGCGCGATGTTTTCAGTTATATCTAAATCTTCAAATAAATATTTACTAATGCTTGATACTAAATAATGGTCATATTCAAACTTCCAACCATATACTCTTATATTCTTTTTTATTAATTCTTTAGGTGCATTTTTTTTGAAATATTCTAAAACCTTATTCATGTTAATTCCTCTAATTATTGTTTTTATATATTACTTCAAATTCTTTATTTAAAACTTTTGTATTACTTTCAATAGATTTTGTAATGAATGTATTACTACCTATTGTACAATTATCACCAATTACAGTCTCTCCACCTAATATAGATGCACCAGAATAAATAGTTACATTATTACCTATTGTAGGGTGACGTTTTGTACCAGCCATTAATTGACCATCTTTTAGGGAAATTGCACCAAGTGTAACTCCTTGATATATCTTAACGTGATGACCTATGATTGTAGATTCACCAATTACAATACCTGTACCATGGTCTATAAAGAAATATTTATCAATACTAGCCCCAGGATGAATATCAATACCTGTTCTTGAATGAGCTCTTTCAGATAATATTCTTGCTTCTATTTTTAATCCTAACAAATATAAAACATGACTTATTCTATAAGTTGTTATAGCATATATACCAGGATATGTAATTAATGCTTCCTCAATTGAGATACATGCTGGGTCACTATTATAAGTCATCTCTAAATCAGTAAGTAATATGTTATAAACATTATCTAATTCATTAAAGAACTTATTTTCTAATTCTTTATCCTTAGATATATATTTATTAAACATATGATGACATCTATCTAATAATTTTTGCTTATCCTTTACCTCATTAAAAAAGTTGGGAAATAAATAATCTTTAATTTCACTTATGAATTTATAAAGTTTTTCCTTTACAGGTAAAGAATTAAATTCTATTTTCTTTAATTCCATGTATATCTTTCTCCTGAATCAGGGCATATTACTACTATATTTTTACCCTTATATCTTTCATTCTTAGCTAGTGACAAAGCTATATATAAGCCCGCACCTGAAGAGATGCCTAAAAATAAAGCTTCTTTTTTTAGTAAATCTTTTGATGTATTTATAGCGTCATCATCATCTACTAGCATTATATTATCTATATCTTCACTTTTAAATATACTAGGTATAAAGTTTGCACCAATTCCTTGAATCTTGTGCTTATTACTATACCCTTTTGTTATTAAAGGTGATGACTTAGGCTCAAATCCAATTATCTCTATATTTTTATTATGTTCTTTTGCATATTTTGAAATACCAACTATTGTACCACCAGTACCAATACCTGAAATAATTACATCAGTATTAGGAAGGTCATTTAATATTTCTCTACCTGTATTTAGGTAATGAGCACGCACATTACTTAAATTATCAAATTGTCCTACCACAATACTATTATTAGTGTTTGCCTGTATTTCATTTGCTTTTATAACGCACTCTTTCATACCTCCATCTACAAGTACTAATTCCGCATTATAGTCTTTTATTAGTTTTCTTCTTTCCATTGACATACTAGATGGCATTACAATAATACATTTTAAATCAAAATAATTAGCTAAACACGCTAAACCAATACCAGTATTTCCTGAAGTTGGTTCAATTATAGTACCACCTTTTTTAATCTTACCACTCTCTAATAAATCAATAATCATTTGATAACTAGCTCTATCTTTAATAGATCCACTTAAATTATTCTTTTCTATCTTTAAATATATATTAGCATTTAATCCTTCACTAATTTTATTTAGTTTTACAAGTGGTGTATTTCCAACTAATTCTAAAGCACTTTTTAATAACATAATATGCACCTACATTTCTTTTTATATTCTATCACTTATTAATGCTATTTGCAATTTTAACTATAATTTTTAAAAAAATATTTTAAAAAATGGATACATTACCAAATTATTTTTTCCTACAAAAAACTTTAAACCAATTAGATTTAAAGTTTTACTTGCTTATTTTAAATTTGCTTTAAATACTCTTAAAACATTTTTATATGCTATCATATCAATTTCTTCTAAAGTATAGCCCTTATTCTTTAAAGCATCTAATAATTTAGGCATAAAAGTAGCATCTTTCATCTCTATCATTTTATTACCTATTCCATCAAAATCACTTCCTAAACCAATGTATTCTATACCAATTAAATTCTTAATATAGTCAATATGTTTAATAACATCATCTATTGTGGCTAATGTATTTTCTTCTTTCACAAAATCATGACAGAAATTTATACCTACAACTCCACCATTTTCTTTTAATTTATAAAGCATATCATCAGTCATATTTCTTACAGCTTTGCATACACTTCTAGCACAAGAATGTGAGCAAACTATAGGTTTAGTTGAGTACTTAATACAGTCATAGAAACCTTTATCACCCATATGTGAACAATCTATAACCATACCTAATTCATTCATTTTTTTTACTACTTCGATTCCAAATTCAGTTAGCCCATCACTTGTATTAGGGATAATTGAATAAAAATCATTGTTTCTTATTTGCTTATCTAAGCGATAATAATCAATATTAGGACTTGCAATTTCGTTCTTATAATTCCAAGTTAAGCACATCATTCTAACACCACGATTATAAAAAGATACTAACTTATCGATACTTCCCTCTATTGTACCGCCTTCTTCAATAGTAAGTAATGATGATACATAGCCATTATTCATATTATTGATTATGTCATCATAGGTATATGCTTTTCTTATAATATCTTCATTTTTAGATATTTCTAATTCATACTTATCAATCATCTCATTACAATACTTATATGGTGAAAAGTCTTTATTCTTTTCATTTTCTAACCTTACAAACATAGCAAAGCATTGAAGCAAGTAGTTATTTTCTTTAAGTTTGTATGCGTTAATCATTCTATCAGAATCTCTAAGTTCACATGTATTATCCATTAATGTAGATATTGTATCACAATGCATATCAATTATTTTCATCACTTTATCTCCTATATAGTTTAGACCAGCTATTTTAGCTGGTCTATTGTTTTTTATTTACTTTTTTCTAAAGCTAATGTTCTAGTTGTAATATCACAGATTTCACTTGGTCCATAATATTGAATAGCACCAGGATATGTGAATGCTGTTTCTTTAGCCCATTTATCTCTATTGCTTTCAAAATATTTAAATGGTTTACCATCTAATTCAACTAAAGCTTTTCTAATAACAGGTTTATCTTCACCATGTCTTCTTTCAATATTCATCATCTTAGTAATTGGCATACCACCAGCTACCCAGTTTTCAGCCTTATCAGATAAGTTAGATACTTTAGATAAATAACCATTGTATCCATATTGAATTAACATAAATGCATTATAACCTAATGAATAGCAATAATCTGCATCAAAGTTAGATGGGAATGCACATCTTCCTTCATAACCAAAGAAATGATGTAATGCATTAAATTTTCCTTTATATGTACCTTTTTCTTTTCTTGCATTTAATTTATCTTTTACTAATGCACTGAATAATTTTTCAGATTCAATTAAAGATACTTGTACGTTTCCATGAGGATCTCTTTCTAAGAATAATTGTTGTTGGATACCTTGTGGTAAAATAGCAAATACATTCATAGATTCTTTTGATAAACCTTTTTCAATAAATGCATATTTTTCTTCCCAAGAAGCTAAATTATTAAATGCATCAGCTTTAGCACCAGCTAATAATTCATTAATTTCAGAGATTAATACTTTAAATTCAGGAACAAATTCAACTACACCTTCAGGAATAATAGCTACACCAAAGTTCATACCATTATTTCCTCTAGCTTCTACAGAATCAGCGATGTAGTCAGCGATTTCAGATAAGCTCATTTTCTTTTCAGCTACTTCTTCACTGATTAAGCAAATATTAGGTTGAGTTTCTAAAGCACATTCTAAAGCTACATGAGATGCACTTCTTCCCATAACCTTAACGAAATGCCAATACTTTTTGGCTGAGTTAGCATCTCTTTCAATATTACCAATTAATTCACTATAAGTTTTTGTAGCTGTATCAAAACCAAATGAACATTCAATATCTTCATTCTTTAAGTCGCCATCAATTGTCTTAGGACAGCCAATTACTTGTACACCTGTATTGTTAGCTTGGAAATATTCAGCTAATACAGCTGCATTTGTATTAGAGTCATCACCACCAATAATTACAATAGCAGTAATTCCATGTTTCTTACAAACTTCAGCTGCAACTTTAAATTGTTCAGGAGTTTCTAATTTAGTTCTACCAGAACCGATAATATCAAATCCACCTGTATTTCTGAATGCATTAATATATTCATCATCAAAGATTAGATAATCATCTTCGATTAATCCACTAGGTCCATTTTTAAAACCATATAATACATTTTCTTTATTTGTTGCTTTTAATGCATCATATAAACCACTTACCACATTATGTCCACCAGGAGCTTGTCCACCTGATAAAATAACACCTACAACTTGCTTTTTAGCTTTTGATGTATTGTTACCTTTTGCGAATGTAATTTCTTTTTTACCATAAGTATTAGGGAATAATGCTTTAATCTTTTCTTGATCAGCCACACTTTCAGTAGCTTCTCCTTCAATAACGCAAATATTCTCAATGCCTCCTCTTAGCATTCCAGGAAGTTTTGGATTATAAGTATATCTTACTTTTTGTAATGGTGATAAATTCATATTTTTATACCTCTTTCTTATTTTTTTACCAATATAAATTATAGCACAGTTCTCTCTTTTACACAATTAAATTAATAATAAACAAACAAAAAAGTCTGATACATTAGTATCAAACTTATTTATCAATTCTATAATAATCTAAATCTCTATCAATACCTATATATGTTAATTCATTTAGTACTGTATGAGTATATTTCATGCCTGCTTTTTCCATAACTTTTTTAGATGCCATATTACCTATAAAGTATGATGCATATATTGTTTTATAACCTATATTAAATAAATAATCAATAAAACATTTTACCGCTTCTGTACAATATCCATTATTCCAATACTTACTTCCTATTGCATAACCCATTTCTAAAGATGTGATAGTTTTATTGAAGATAGTAAGTATACCAATTAGCTTATTATCTTTTAATCTTATGGCAAATATATCATCTCTATTAAGATATTTTTCAAAATTAAAATTATCAATATTTTCTTCATATTTGCAAATAAACGTTTCTAAGACTTTTTTATCATTACAAATATTGATAAAGTAATCTTTTTTGTCTTCTATCTTTAATTCATCAATAATTAATCTTTTTGTTTCCATAATTTATATTTTTAAATATTTAGTTCCATTCCACAAGATATATAATGAATATTAGGGTTATTTTTACTTAAATAATCATAACAATATTCACCTGTACAGTGGCAAGTATAGAATTCATTATTGTAAAGTTTAAATTTATTTTCAATCTTTTTTAGATAATCATCATCAACATGCTTTTTATTTACTGGATTATATAAGTGGAAACCACCAATTTGAACATCAATAACACCATTAATTGAATCCAAAATATTAGTAACTCCAGAGTGAGAACAACCAGTAAACAATACATTTTTGTTTTCTTTAATTAATAAACTTTGTTCATGATTAAACATATCTTTTTCTTTTTTATAATCATAAAGATGATCATTCATTGGTGATAAATCATCTTTCTTTTTTGAGGTAATTAAACTTAACTCTTCATCAATAACATAGTCACCATCTAAACATATTATATTTTCGTTATTAATTAAAGATTTATCTAGACTTATGTTTAGAAAGAAAAATAAAAACTTAGTATAGTGATTTGAGAATGCCTCTCTTTGAATATATATTTTAGCCTTATTATTAACACTTAAAAATGTTTTTAACCCACCACCATGGTCATTATGTCCATGAGAAATAATAACTGTATCAATATTAGTTATATCAATCCCACATTTTTGTGCATTTTCTAAAAATAATTTATCAGGACCTAAATCAAAAAGAATCTCATGATTCTTTGTTTTAATATAAAAGCACACACCATGTTTTGCGTTTAATTCACATGTACTCTTATTTTCTACAAGGCATTTTATATACATATATTTACTCTACTTTCTATTATTATTTTACCAAAAATATGAAGTATAATCAATCTACATGCATTACTAAATAAGTATAATAATTAAGGTGAACTAAGAAGAGATTAAAGTTGTATACAAACAGCAACTGTTTCCATATAAATTCGTTTTCTCTCATAAGTACAAGAATTTCGTCTCTATCAGTAAGCCTGCAAAATATAATATGTCCTACTTCAATCCACCATTCTAACTCATCTTTTGCATAATATGCGCATACTTTTTATTACTTTTTGGAACAACCAATAAATATAAGATATCATGTTTTATATTTATCAGTAATATTTAATATGTAAATTCTTTCTTTAGGCATTCCATCATAAAAAAACACATAGTCTTTAGACGGTATAATTTCCTCTATAAACTTTGCACCAAGTTTTTCAATAGTTTTTATTGAGGCAATATTATCAAAATCGCATGATAAATGAATATAATCCATCTTGTGATATTCCGCAATAGCAATTAATAATTTACATGCTTTAAAAGCATAATTATTACCTTGATATTCAGAATCTATTTCATATCCAATATTGCCGTTAAAATAAGAATGATAATTATTACCAATTCTTAAACTTATTTTGCCAACTTCTAAATTTGATTTTTTTAAAATTATCTTCCACCAATAAAATGGGAGTATTTTTTCATCACCAGGATTTGTTTCAATTAAAACAAGTTTAATCTCATCATTTTCTATTATATAAAAATCTTTATTAAAAATCATAGCTCATTCATTAATAAGAAATCTTTTAATTTAATGTGTCTTACAGTTGAAGTTGAATAATCAAAATCATCATTAGTAATTAATATTTTTTGATTACTATTATCTAAATTTGAAAATACTTCAAATTCTCTTTTATATGCTTTTTCATTTACTACACTATATGCTACTTGAATATAATAAGTTTTTCCATTTTTATTAGCAATAAAATCAATCTCTTTCCCGTTATAATTAAATACTTTTAATGTGTATCCCATATAAAGAAGTTCATTATAAACAATATTTTCCATATTATGGTCTAAATCAAATCGATTGTCTGTAATTCGAATAGAATTGAAACAAACATCACAGCAATATATTTTACAATAAAATGATAATTCGTTTTTAGTTTTAGAAGAATATTGTTTTATTTCATCAATAATATATGCTTCCTTTAAGTAATTCATATATTTTACAATGGTTGCTGTAGAAACATTTATATCTTCATTTTTTATATAATTATAAACAGATCTAGCAGAAAATATTCTTGAATTAGATGATAAAACATAATTTACTATTTTTTTAAAAATTATATCTCTTTTTATCTTATATCTTTTTATTAAATCATTAATGATAATAGTTGATTCTAAATCATATATATAATTCTTTGTTGCATCTAATGACGTATATAAAAATCTGCCTGGAAATCCACCCCAAATAAGATAATTATTTACATCAAAATTAACATTAAGTTCTTTCGAATATTCCATTATTTCTTTATAAACAAAAGGTCTAATTCTGAAAGATACAAATCTCCCACTTAAAAGAGTCAAAAATTCACTGGATAATAATTTAGAATTTGAACCAGTAACGAAAATGGAACAATTATCAAGTCGTAAATCTTTTAAAGCTATTTGCCAATTTTCAACTTCTTGGACTTCGTCAAAAAAACAATAGCATTTATCTTGTTTTCTATTATTTCTTACATAATCGATAAGTTTTGAAACTGAACCAGCTTTTTCGTAATCTGATAATCTTTCAAAATTTAAATAAATAATATTATTAGATTTTAAAGAAATTTCATTCTTTATGGTATCAAGTATTACAGATTTACCTGATCTTCTTACTCCTGTTATGACTTTGATTAAATCTGAATCATAAAATTCTCGAATTATTTTAATGTATTTTTCTCTTATTATCATTGAAATCAGTCGAGTAGACAACTTATCGTCTACGCTCCTCCCTTCATTTTATATTGTTTTAAAATATCATAATGTGAGTAAGCGTCTACTGTTGCCCCTCACAGAACCGTACGTGCCCTATTAAGGCATACGGCTCTTCATAG
>JAZLLM010000142.1:0-19619 GCA_045598145.1 Bacilli bacterium
AATAAAAGTGTAACAAAAAAGGGGCAATATATGCCCCTTTTTATGATTAAGGTCAAACCCCATTGAAATTTAAAGGAGAATCAACCCCAAACAAATTTAAAGGTGTTTTTTATGTGACCCCAAGTTATTTTAAATCACCAAAATACCTGATTTTTTATTTTGTTTTTTTAAACTTTTTATTCTCTAATTTTGTGTTTTTTACGCAAAAACACAATCTAAAAAAGAAAACCCAAACTTATAATGTTGATTCAATAAATTCTTAGTTTTCGTAACTTCTTTCGCTAGTTACATAATATTTTATATTAAGTGAATTTGAAGCATTAACGGAATCAATATATTTAATTACCACATTAGCAGGTATTGCAAAACCTAAATTATCAGTTGAATATGATTCAATCTTGAAAGTATTGATACCTATTACTGATGCATATTTATTGCATAGTGGTCCTCCACTATTACCTTCATTAATAGCTGCATCTGTTTGAATTGCTTCCATTACATTTCCATTTTCTTGGAATGTTCTATAAGGTGCACTAACTACACCAGTAGTAACACAAATTCCATATCCATTAGCATTACCAATAGCAACTACATACTCACCATAATATAATCTTATTGCATCAGAAGTTTTATATAAATCATCATCATGATTTGTTAGGTTAAAAAACTTAACATATTTTAAATTATCAATTTCTGTATCTAATTTTAAAATTGCTAAATCTAAATTTACGTCATATGCAACTACACTTACTTTAAATATCTTGCTACTATCAGCATAATTTATAGTAATCTCTCTATCAGTATAAACAAGATCTGGATAGTCTTCTTCATCACTAACAGTAATTACATGAGCATTTGTAAGTAAATATCCATCTTCGTTAATAAAGAAACCAGTTGCCCTACAACTTTCAGATGAGCTTACAGTTCTTGCTCCCCCGCCAAAAGAATCCATTTGAATATGAATATGTAAAATATACTGTACATGATATTTCAACTGTAGCAGGCATAACAATATCACTTACTATTGTAGCTATATCATAATTATCTATTTCTGTATAGCCAGGCACGTCATTAACAATGATTCCATATCTAGCATCAATTATGTTATCACCATCACTTGAAATATTTTTGGCTTCACCTTCTTTAGGATCCTCTTTAATATCATTAGATGGAAAATTAAATGAGCATGATGTTAATGAAAAAATACATACAATTAAAAAGATTAATAATATTCTCTTTATTTCCTTTTTCATTTTTAACTCCAATAAAAGGCTTTATTTGAAAATAAATAATTAGCAAACGATACTTACAAGTTTATTAGGCACTACAATTACTTTCTTAACAGGACCAGTAATAAATGCTTTTGCTTTTTCATTATTTAAAGCAATTTGTTCTAATTCTTCTTTTGAAGTATTTGCACTAACATTTACCTTATCACGTATCTTGCCATTAACTTGAATAATAACAGTTACTGTATCTTCTTTAATCTTGCTTTCATCACATACTGGCCACTTATCATAAGCCATTGAGTTTTTAGCACCAAATACTAATTCGTTAATTTCTTCAGTAATATGAGGTGCTACAGGGTTTAGCATTCTTAAGAAACCTAATAAATATTCTCTTGGTACTTTAACTTTCTTGTAGCATTCGTTCATAAATACCATCATTTGTGATATAGCAGTATTAAATCTTAAAGCTTCAAAATCTTCTGTTACTTTCTTTACTGTTTGATTATAAATCTTATCCATTTCAGGATTGCTATCTACGATTTCAACTACTTCAGTATAGAATCTATAAACTCTTTCTAAGAATCTTCTAGGACCACCAACACCTTCAGTACTCCAAGGTTTTGTAGCCTCTAGTGGACCCATAAACATTTCATACATCCTAAGAGTGTCTGCACCATATTCTCTAACTACATCATCAGGGTTAATTACGTTACCTTTGCTCTTACTCATCTTTTCGCCATCTTCACCCAAAATCATACCTTGGTTAAATAATTTGTGGAATGGTTCTTTACTAGTAACAATTCCGCAATCGTATAATACTTTATGCCAGAATCTTGAATATAATAAGTGAAGTACAGCATGTTCAGTACCACCGATGTATAAATCAACTGGTAACCATTTATTAATCTTATCTTGAACTTCTTTACTAGATAAATCTAAGAATTCACCATTTTCTCTTAATAAGTAACTAATATAATACCAACAGCTTCCAGCCCATTGTGGCATTGTGTTAGTATCTCTATGACCTTTAACACCATCACTTCTTGTTACACTTAACCATTCAGTTGCATTAGCAAGTGGACTTTCGCCAGTCTTTGATAATTCAATCTTAGCAAGTTTTGGAAGTTCAAGTGGTAATTCTTTTTCATCAATTAATGAAATAGTTCCATCATCCCAAAATACTACAGGGAATGGTTCACCCCAGAATCTTTGACGTGAGAAGATCCAATCACGTAAACGATAATTTATTTCTTTTTTACCAATGCCTTTTTCTTCTAAGTAATCAAGCATTTTATTAATTGCTTCTTCTTTATATAAGCCATTTAAGAAACCAGAATTAATATGAACACCATCACCAGTGTATGCACCATTACTCATATCACCTTCAATTACTTGAATGATTTGACGACCAAACTTAATTGCAAATTCATAGTCTCTTTCATCATGAGCAGGAACAGCCATAATAGCACCAGTGCCGTATGAGCTTAATACATAGTCAGCAATCCAAATTGGAATGTTCTTATTAGTGATAGGATTGATTGCATAAGCACCAGTAAATACACCAGTTTTATCCTTATTTAAATCTGTTCTATCTAGATCGCTCTTACTCTTAGCAAATTCAATATATTTAAGTACTTCATCACGTTTCTCGTCGCTACAGATTTTAGTAACTAATTCGTGTTCAGGGCTTAATACACAATATGTAGCACCATATAAAGTATCACATCTTGTAGTAAAGACATCAAAATTATAATCACTATCTGCTACTTTAAAATTAACTCTTGCACCAACGCTCTTTCCAATCCAGTTTTTTTGCATATCTTTAACTGGTTCTGGCCAATCAAGTAAGTCTAAGTCTTCTAATAATCTATCAGCGTATTTAGTGATTTTTAAAACCCATTGTTTCATTGGTTTTTTAATTACTGGGAACTTACCAACTTCACTAACCATCTTACCATCTATGTTTAATACTTCTTCGTTAGCAAGAACAGTACCTAAGCCTTCGCACCAGTTAACTTCAATATCCCTAATTTCAGCTAAACCTCTATTGTATAATTTTTCAAAAATCCATTGAGTCCATTTGAAATATTTAGGATCACTAGTACTGATTTCTCTATCCCAGTCATATGATAATCCTAAGAACTCTAATTGGTTTTT
This sequence comes from Bacilli bacterium, assembly GCA_045598145.1. Classification (GTDB taxonomy): domain Bacteria; phylum Bacillota_I; class Bacilli_A; order ML615J-28; family CAG-698; genus RGIG3506. Next base: position 3,387 of record JAZLLM010000142.1, read on the forward strand.
AAATACTTGGATATTTTTCTCAGTAAAAGTTCTTGGATCATTACCAGTCTTAATTGCATATTGCTCAGCTGGTAGGCCAAATGAATCCCATCCCATAGGATGCATTACGTTAAATCCTTGCATTCTCTTCATTCTGCATACAATATCAGTTGCAGTATAACCTTCAGGATGACCTACATGTAAGCCTGCTCCTGATGGATATGGAAACATATCCATTGCAAAATATTTAGGCTTATCACTAATTAAATCACACTTGAATGTTTTTTCTTCAAGCCATCTTTTTTGCCATTTTTTATCAATAATAATATGATTATAACTCATTTTTATTTACCTCTATCTATTTTGATTCATTAATCTTGAAATAATAACGCCTGATCCCACAAACGTATATATGATGCTTATTAAAACACCAATTAAATTTAACGCTGTTAGATGGAATAAATTTGCAAACAATGTGCAAACTACATATGGAGCAGTATAATAAATACTCATCTTTAGCATTGCACTATATTTAAGTACATTCCTAAATCTAAAATAAAATGATAATGAAAGTAATAAAGCGAATAATAAAAGTGAAATACCTTCAATTATCAAATATATGAATGATACACTAACAATTGTACTCTTCATAAAAGCTTTAATAATTAAATTCGCTGAATCAAAAACAATATCCCAACTTTCGATATCATTTGTATTAGCAAGTTTTGTAAAGTCAAAGTTCATCAGCCCTTCGAAATCCTTATATGTACATAAGTCAGCAATTAATAAATTCATGGAATATAAACTAATTTTATTATCACTAAACACGACAGTAAGAGTTTGATTGCTAACAACCTTTGTATCGTTAGTATTAAACACTATGCTTAAATTTTCACTTATGTCATGTTTGAAATAATATGTATTATCTCCACTAGTTTGAATTAATCTTCCATCAACTGTTTTATATGGAATAACTTCTCCACTAAAATCCTTTCTAATAATAAGCTCATCTTCATAAGCTAATCCCTTATAATTAAAAATATTAATTATTAAAGGTATTATTAAAATAATAGAATAAAGCAAGAGTTGAACAAAAGGCTTCCATCCTTTGTCTTTTATATATTCAATTATTGTCTTTGGCGCAAGTAGGCCATCACGTAATCTTTTATACATATCTTTCTCCAATTATTATTTATTATACACCATTTTGTCTTTTTATTCAATAATAATGATAGCACACTATTATTAAATGTTTTTTAAATAAAAAAAGAATGAAATGAATCATTCTTTTTATAATACAGCTATTTATATTATTGAGCTTTATAACTAGATGCATCTGGAACTGTAACTGTTACAGGATCTAAAGAAATAAATTCAACAGTGATTGTTGATTTAGCACCACCATCTTTTGCAAATGAGCCAACCATCTTAGTTACCTTTTCGCCATCAACGAATAACTTTAAACTAACTTCACTTAAACTCATTAAGTTTTCAATATCTTCTTGAGCTTGTAAATATTCTTCACCATCTAAAGATTCATCAACTTCTAAAGCTGTTAAATCACAAATAATATCATATTCAGTATCACTTACTTTTTCTAAAGCAGAAGCATTAAAGAATGAAGCGTTAAAGATTTCAGCTGCTCTATTAAAATATGCATCGAATCTGTATTCACTAGCAATCTTAGTTGCATCTTCAGAAGCTAAGTTCATAGAAGTTTTTTCGTTATTGTATCTTGCCATGTATGCAACATTATCTTTTACATATACACTAACTTCTCCGTCAGCATCTTTAGCGATTGATGCTAAACTTTCTACTTTGTTATCCTTAATTGAATACTTAACACTAATTTCAGTTGTATTAGTAGAAACTAAAGTAATTTTAAATTCAACATCATTAGCTTCTTTATATTCACTAATAGTGTCATTAAAACATTTTTGTAAATCACTTACAGTTTTCTCAGTTTTTTTATTACCGCCATTACCGCCACCACAAGCTACCAATGCCATTAAAAATATCACTAGAAATAGACTAATTAATTTTTTCATATATACCTCTTTACTATCACACTATTATTATACATTATATTTTTTTATTTTTCAAGTAAATATAATTACTTAAATATTATATTAAAGTTTTTCATCTCATTATTAGCTTCACAATCAAGGGAAGTATAATATGAAATGTTTTGGAAAAAGAAATCAAATTGCATTTCTTCGTCTAAAAAGACATATTTATACATTGCTTCGATACATTTAAGACTCATCTTCTTTGCTTTTTCAAATAAGTCAAAAAATGAATCAATTGAATATATTTCTTCTTTTACTGGATTAAACCATCTTTCATGCTTAAAATTAAATAAGTCTAGTTTTCTTGCATTTAAGCTCTTATTATAAAATGACATATATTTTAAGCAAACATAGCTCTTTCCATTATCAATCTTTTCAAATAATTTATTCTTAATTCCTAAAGGGTCATAGATTAGTGCATATACTAATCTTTGATTTCTAATTGTTTTATTTACAAATTTATAACCATTATTGATATCATAAGTCTTCATATACAAAACATCAATATCATGCATAATTGACTTAGGTAGTTTTCTTAAATTTAATAATTTTCTTTTAATGCGATATTTATTAGTTGATGGTCCATAATTATAATTTTCAATAACATATGCATCCATTGCTCTTTCTAACTTCAATTTTAGGCCACGATATTTAATTGAGTTATTTACATTCTTATCATACAAACCGCTCTTATAATAAATATATGGATTACTAGTTGAGTCTAAATAATAATGACATACATACCCAGCAATATATGGGAATAAGTCATGATTTAATTTTGCTAATTTTAATAATTCAACTAAAAAGTTCTTAGTATTATGTGTATGCATATATTCACTATATGCTAATGATTCTGCTATTTTATCTTTACTTAAGAAATCATGGAATTTATGTGAATCAGGCCCATATGATGCAAAGTCATATAAAGCACGGTTATTTATTGATTTCTTAATTTCGTCACTTAATGATTTGTGAACTACTGATGCAAAATGATGATGCATTACTAAGCCTGGCATATAAACTCCTTTCTTCCTAATTATACCAATCAGGATATTTAATAAATTCTAATGTTTCATTAGTGAATGGATGAACAAAAGATAAATAATATGAATGTAAATGTAATTCTTCTTGTTTATCTAAAGATTCACTATAATCATTATTATACAACTTATCACCAATTACAGGATGCATTTTATATGACATATGCACTCTAATTTGGTGACATCTTCCCGTTACTAAAGTCACTTCTAAAATTGAAGTATCTTTAGCTTCATTATATTTTAGCACCTTATATAAGGTCTTTGCGTATTGACTTCCACTTTCATCACTTACATAACGCTTAATAGATGGTGCTTCTTCTCTTGCAATATTTTCTTCGATACTAGCCTCATTATATTCCATTTCCCCTTTAACTTCACAAATATATTTTTTAATTATATTTTGTTTAGTTAAATCATAATGGCATATACCGCTTTTACTAACAAGAAGTAAACCACTCGTTTGATAATCTAAGCGATTAACTAAGTGAATATTTGCGCATATATTGTTTTTAATAAAATATGCTTTTAATGCACTTAATACATTATCCTCTAAATGTAATCTTGAAGGTTGACTAGATAAATTTCTAGGTTTATTAATTACTAGTAAGTATTCATCTTCATATACAATATCTAGCTTTATATTAGAATTTTCAGGATAATCATTATTCACTTCTTCCATGAATTCTAATTCTAATATATCATTTATCTTCAAAGGGTAATAATTTTTAGCTTTTTTAGAATTGATATATATATTATCTAACATTCTTACTTTTTTTCTTAAATGCTTAGATAAACCTACATATTCTAAATATTCCTTTACAAGCATTTCTTTTGTAACTATATATTTAAGCTTCATTATTTTGTGTTACGTGATAGAAGCATCTTGATATAAAGTCTCTATCAGGCATTTCCTTTTGATACATATCTTTAACTACTAAGGTTGAATCATATTTTATTTCAAATGCTTGATATGTTATTTCATCACCAATACTTAAAATTCCATATCTAGTTATATCTTTGTCTGGATGTGGGCATCCTAAAGGACCTGGATTAATAAAATATTTTGTCTTACCATTTAGAGTGCATTTATCAATTGATGCTGTATGTTCATGACCATAAAAAATATAGTCAGCATCATGTATTTTAAAGAGATCTAATAATTCAGATTCACTTGGATGTTTAATTATTACCCTAAATTTAGGACTATCATTATTTATTCTTGCATAATGCAAAAACAAAAATCTCTTACCATTATACTCTCTTTTTATTTCTAATGGTATATTTTTTATATACTCATTTTTATTTTTATTTATGTTTTCTTTTATCCACTTATGATGAGTGCCTTCAACACAAGACATTGGATTATCACAATAGCCATATAAATAATATCTTTCATGGTTACCAAGAACTGTATAAAAATTATCTAAAGCCATAACTTGATTTAATACATTATCACTATTAGGTCCTAAACCTATCATATCACCTAAAGATATAATTTCATCAACTTCATTATTTAATTTTCCTAAGACCTTTTTTAAAGCTATATCATTTCCATGTATATCGCTAATAATCCCTATCTTTATCATTAGACTCTCCTAATCTAAGTCGATAATTAAATTCTTTTCATCTCTTTTATCTACTTCATTTTCAAATAATAAAAAGCATACAAACATAATTATAATATACGAAATTGATAACTTAATAGGTGCAAAGATTGTATATATCTCAACTATGAAATTTGCAATAATCACAAATACTTTTTTATAATTTGGATTTAATATAAATAAATAATATTTATGGAATAAATGGAACAACATTGCAAGTAAACCGAAAATACCACAAGATATGCAAATATCGGTAAAGATGTTTAATCCATATTTTGTACTTACATTATTAATTCCTAACCCAAAAACATAATAATTATCAAAGTTCTTAATCATATCATATTTACTATTCATTTTGTTTTTGAAATTATTTATTCTTAAACCATCTATAATGCCATCTAATAAATCTTTATTAAAGAAATTAATTAATAAAATCATCGATACAAATAATAAACTTACAATAATAAAATATATCAAATATAATTTTTTATTTCTAGATTTACAAAATGCATAAATTATAGAAAGCACATAACTAATTAAAGAAAATACCAAGCCATATAATTCTTTTTGGAAGAATAAAAAACCTAAAAAGATATTTGCAAATATTAAAGCAATTAAGCTTACAAAAATATTTTTATCTGTACTAAGTAATAATGCAAAAGAAACTGCAAAAATACAAAGCACACTTACACATTCTCCACTACTAAATACGAGTTCGTGTGGATAATCATATAAAGCAAACATTTTAAAACTGATACTTAAATTCTTATCCATTATATATTCAATAATACCAGCTAAAGCAAAAGCAATAACTATATGACTAAGCTCATAAAAACTATGCTCTTTCAAATAGGAAAGTAAAAATACATATACAATAATTGTGAATAAATAGAATGCAAGTAAAATTAATTTATATTCAAGTTCATCTAAATAATTGTTTGTTAATCCCGATATGATCAAAGGTATAAATACAAATAAAGAACTAATCGCAAAATAACCTATTTTAATCTTGCATTTAAAACGTATCAAATGAATTATTATACCGATAATAATAAATGCAAATAAAGAATAAACACCATATGAATAAAAGGTCGCTAATGAAAAAGGATAAGCATAAAACGAAAAAGCAACAAGTATAGTAGAATAAAAACTATCTTCAATAAAAGTTAAAGATAAAGCAATAAGAATTCCGTAAATTATTAAGCATATATCTTTAATACTAAAATCAATATTTATTATATTAATTTCTTTTAATATTCCAACTCCCCACACAAATATAGCAATAAACATTACAAGATATATATAAATGCAAGAGTGTATTAATTTAATTGGTTTTTTAAAACTAAAATCATCATTCATACTTATAACCAACTTTTCCATTAATTCAACTAATTATACAACTTTTACTCTTCTTTTGCAAATCTTTACTCAATACCTTCTTTAAAATGGCCATATGTGGAATTAATAAAATCCCTTTTATATTCTGAACCATTAAAACTATTTATGAAATTACTTAAAACATCATATGTTTCGTCATAATCTTCTATAGTAAAATCTAAAAGTAAAGTATTTACTCCCATATCAACGATATCATGTAAATATTTAATTAGATTTAGCCTCATAGAATTTAAAACTTTCAAATTACAATAATTATCTCTAATTAATGCAAATTTGTAATCAAGCTTATCTTTTAAATAGTATTGATTTCTAATACATTCCATACAATATTTTTTATCAAAGCAATCATTATTTTCATTAAATTTATTTATTAAGCAATGTTTAGTAATCATTACTTCATTATAACCATATACCATCATCATGACATTAGCATCTTCTTTAAATAATTGTTTATAGTTATATATTAAAGCTTCAATTTCTGATTTTGAAAGTTCAACACTTAACCCAACTGTTTTAATTCCTTGTAAATGCATGTAATAAAGTGCATAGGCATTAAAGATATTTTTATATACTGAACTAAATTCTTTATTTTCGCTGATTCCTCTATCTACACTTGCAAGTCTAGGATTAATAAATAATATATCTTCATCCTTTAAAGTATCCTCTTCAGAAATAATTGTATTAATTTTAAGATCCTTGCATGCCTTTAATTGTTCCTTAGTTCTTACCTTTACAATAAGTTTAGCATCATCATTCGATATATTTAGGGCTTGTCTTTTGAATTTTAATACATCATGATTATAGCTTTTCGCATTTATTATAGCATCTTCTAATGATGCTATTGCTTTTCTTCTTAATTCATTAATTTCTTTTATAGGAAAAAATAGTTTAGATAAATCGCACTTTAAATCAGAAAATTCAAATAATGTATTGCTTATTTTTGAAATTTGATCTTTTATTCTATTTAAGCTTTCAATGTTTTTTACTACATCAACTGAATCAACTGATATTTCTTTTACATTCACATTGATATCATCATAATTATAATTAAGCTCTAAAGCTAAATGATTTTCTTCTTCATATAGATAACCGCTAATCTTAGTCTTTTTTATAATTTCTTTATTTAAGGAATTATCATTAATTAAGCTAATTGTTTGTGTCTTAAGAACGTCCATTCCAATACTTAAAGGTTTATGTGTTATTATGCAAATGATGTCTTTATCATATGCTTTAGATACATCTTTCTTTGTCTTAAGGTTACCATTTTTATATTCACATAAACTCATTCTTGATAATGTAATTCCATCTTCTAATTCATTACTATTATCAATAATTCTAATACTATCGCCTATAGCTAAATAATCATCCTTATTACTAAATGACATTTCAATATAAGCATAATTATTAATTTTATTACTAAAATTACTTTTTATTACATTGATTACTTTACCAACACTAACACCAATATGATTAGGGCTTATGATATTAGTTAATTGACTATTTTTTTCTTTAAACAAATGTCCTTTAGTAAAGCCTCTATTAAACATTTCCTTAAGTTCGTATGTGCGTTTATCAATATCAAATTTAGTGTTTAAATAATATGCATCAATAGCTTCACGATATGTCTTAGTAATTAAAGATACATATTCACTTTTCTTAACTCTTCCTTCTAATTTAATTGAATCAATATTAGCATCTACTAATTCATTTATTTTATCTAAAGTATATAAATCTTTTAAACTAAGGTAATACTTGTTTGAAGAAAGCATATCATTATTTTTAACCAATTGATATTTAAGTCTACAAGCACCAGCACATCTTCCTCTATTTCCGCTTCTTTTACCAATAAAAGAACTCATTAAGCATTCGCCACTATAACTCATACATAATGCGCCATGGCCAAATACTTCTAATTCAATATCAACGTTTTCTTTTATTTTTTTAATAGTATCTATATCGCACTCTCTACCTAATACTATTCTTTTAAAACCCATTTCTTTAAGTTTTAATGCTTCACTAACAGAATGTACATTCATCTGAGTAGATGCATGTAGTGGTAGAGATGGCATAATTTTAGATAAAGTATATGCTAAACCAATATCTTGAATTAATACACCATCAACATTATTTTGATATAAGCTGTGCACAAAATTAATGCATTCATTAAACTCATCATCTTTAATTAAAGTATTTACTGTTACATAGATCTTTACATTTAAAAGGTGAGCAATTCTAATACATTCAATTATATCTTCTAAAGAAAAATTTGTAGCATAAGCTCTTGCACCAAATTTATTGCCTGATAGATATATTGCATCAGCACCATTATTAATGGCACTAATGAATGCACTCATATCACCAGCTGGTGATAATAATTCAATTTTCCCTTTCATAAAAATAACCTCTTTTAAAAAATAAAACCTTGGACTTAACCAAGGTTTAATATTTATTCTTTTGAAATATACAAAATACCAATAGTTCTAGGTCCGCAGTGAGTTGAAATTGTACCACTAGCATAAGTTTCCATTATGATAGATCTATCAAAATGTTTTGCTAGTTCATCAATTAAATAAGGTGCATCTTCATCTGCTTTAGAATGAGTTACCATAATATGGTCTAAGTCAATAGAATCCTTATGAGAAATAACATCATCAAGCATTGCATCAAGAGCTTTTCCAAAACCAATAGGTTTTTTAGCTACAACCATTGAATTATTTACAACTTTAATAATTGGTTTAATTTTAAGTAAAGTACCAAATATTTTAGCTGTACCTGTGCATCTTCCGCCCATATGTAAATATTGTAAAGTATTGATTGCAAATTGTGTGTGAACTCTTGGCACCAATTCTTCAATCTTTTCCACAATAGTTTTACCATCAAGGCCTTCTTTTCTCATCTTACAAATTTTAAATACTAATAAACCAGTACCTGAACTTAAATTTTGTGAATCAATTATATATACATTATCAAACTTTTCAGTACTTAATATCGCTGAATTTAAAGATGAAGAGAATCCAGAGCCTAAACCAATATAAATTACAGACTCATAATCATTTGCAAATTTTTTCCAAACATCTTCATAATATTTTGGACTGAAAGCTGAAGTCTTTGGTAATTGATTAGTCTTTTTAATTTTTGCGTATAATTCATCAACTGTAATATTTTCTCCATCAAGGTATTCATTACCATCAATAGATACAGGGAAACGCAATATTTCAATTTCCTCTTCTTGTATAAATTCGGGTTTTAAGTCAATACTACTATCACAAACCAATTTTATTCTTTTTAAATTTTCCATAAATTCCTCATTTATATGTTAATATTATACATCTTTTTAATATAATAATCAACCTAATTAAATAACTTTTCCTTTAAGGAATTAAGGTAATTTATTAAATCGTCACTATTTTTATATATTATTTCTAAACAATATAATTCATTATATTCTTTTTTTATGTCTTTAAACAAATTATAAAAATCTATATTACCTTTTCCAATAGCTGCATGCATATCTCTACTTGAATCATTATCACTAATATGAAAATGATATAAGTATTGCTTTAATGTACTTAAGAACTCTTTTTCTTTTTCTAAATCTTTATAATATACATGACCGTGACCAGTATCATAAATGAATTTACAATTTGGCATATTTACATGCTCAATAATATATTTCATTTCTTCAACACTTGTAGCCACCTCACTCTTGGCAGGCATATTTTCAATCATGATATTAGCACCGTATTTATTTGCATATTCACACAATCTCTTAACATTATTTACACTAATATCTAAATATTCTTTTTGAGTATAATCATGCACACTACCTAAATGTAAGGTTAATTTTTTAGCGTTAAATTTATTAGCATAATCAATAGCTAGAAATTGTCTTTCAAAGACTTCTTTTTTCCCACTTACTAAATCATTACTTTCACCACCAAAAGGCAAATGCAAAACAACTTCAACTTTGTCTTCTAATCCCTCTAATAAATAATATACATTTTTAGTATATGTATTCATTCCTTCTTCGTCTAATTGATAAGGGTAGAATATTTCAATTCCTTGAAATAAGCCATCTTCTAATAATTTACGATAAGTAATGAATTCTTCTGTAGTACGCATATGATTAATAGTAAATGAAAATCTATACATCTTTTTTCTCCTATTTATTTAACACTTAAATAATCTATATAAAAATAATTATAATCGCCATTAGTATATACATCAATCTTTTTATCAACGAATGATGATATATCATAATCCACCCAAATATCTTTACTTACAAAGATATAACTTTCTTCATCCTTAATATATTCACAAGTAATAATTTTAGGGTTAACTCCAAAACTATATGCTTTAGTATTTTCTTCTACACATATTACTTTAGCTTCTATCTTAGTTCCATTAGTCATAAGTTCTTTGATTCTTTGTCTTTCTTTAATATAGAATAATATTACACTACCCTTATATAAAAACGCAAATATACCACAAACTAATAAAATTAGTGAAGAAACTAAATAACCATTTTTACTACCATGAAAGATAGTTGGATCATCATTATCAACATAAATTATTGTTGAATCACCAATATCTAGTTCAGCGTTCCAATATGGTAAGGTGTCATTATAAATTACTGAATCAACCTCATATTCTATCCATATTGCTCTTTCATTACCATCATCAATAACATTAGTAACTTTAGCTTCTAATTCATAACTATTATTTGTAATAGCTATACCTTTTATTAACAAAGCTAAACCTAATATAAATATTATAAGTCCAAATAAACTTATGCATAAACTAATGACTAGATTAGATTTAGGTAAAATATATCTATTCATTATTATTCGTTAGACTTTCTTTCTGCTATTTTTTTAGCATCAAATTTTTTACGATTAGCAGTATCTAGAATACACTTACGAAGTCTTAGATTTCTTGGAGTAACTTCTAATAACTCATCATCATTAATATATTCTAAGCAAATCTCTAAACTCATCTTTCTTGGTCTCTTTAATACTACAGTAGTATCCTTATTAGCACTACGTTGGTTAGTCATTTGTTTAGCTTTACAAACATTAACAGCTAAATCTTCCTCTTTATTACATTCCCCAACAATTTCGCCTTCATATACTTCAGTATTAGGCTCTATAAATAATATACCTCTATCTTCAATTTGACCAATACCATATGCACAGCTTGTACCTGTAGCACTAGCTACTAATACACCTAATTTTCTTTCACCAACAGCAATTGATTCAACTTCTCTAAATTCCAAGAAATAATGACTCAATGTACCATAGCCTTTTGTAGCTGTCATAAAATCAGTAGTTAAACCAATTAAGCCACGAGATGGAATAGTATAGATTAATCTAGTTTGTGAATATCCACCTTCCATGTTTTCTAGGTTACCACCACGTTTACCTAAAAGTTCAATTACAGTACCTATTGTTTCATTAGGTGAATCAATTTGACAGAATTCGTAAGGTTCAAATTTCTTTCCATCAATTTCTTTAATAATTGCTTTAGGTTTTGCAACTTGGAACTCATATCCTTCACGACGCATAGTTTCAATTAAAATACTTAAATGTAATTCTCCACGTCCACTAACTACCCACTCATCACCTTTTCCGATTCTCTTAACTCTTAAGCTTACGTCTTTTTGAATTTCTTTAAATAGACGATCATCAATTTTAGTAGATGTTACAAACTCACCTTCTTTTCCAGCGAAAGGAGAATTGTTTGCACTAAATGTCATTTCAACTGTTGGTTCACTTACTTTAATTAAAGGAAGTGCTTCTTCTTTACCAACATTACATACAGTTTCACCAACGAATATATCACTTAAACCAGCAATACTTACAATATCACCAGCATATGCTTCTTCAACTTCATTTTTATTTAATCCTAAAAATGAGAATATTTTTTGAACACGGAATTGCTTAATTGATCCATCAACTCTAATGCAACTAACCATTTCACCTTGTCTAATTACACCACGTTTAATTCTTCCAACTGCCATTCTTCCAACATATTCATTATAATCTAATAATGCTCCTTGGAATTGTAAGCTGCCTTCTATGTTTACATCAGGTGCAGGAATTTCGCTAATGATTAAATCAAGCACTGCATTCATATTATTTTCTTGTGTATTTATATCACTACTTAAACTACTAGTTCCTTTAAGTGCACTAACATATGCAACTTTAAAATCAGCTTGTTCATCATTTGCGCCCAATTCAATAAATAAATCTAATACTTCATCAACTACTTCTTCACATCTAGCACTAGGTTTATCTACTTTATTAATAACAATAATAGGTTTTAAATTACATTCTAATGCTTTCTTTAAAACGAATCTAGTTTGAGGCATTACACCTTCGTATGCATCAACTACTAAGATTACACCATCTACCATCATCATGATTCTTTCAACTTCACCACTAAAATCAGCATGACCTGGAGTATCTAGAATATTGATTTTATAACCTTTATATTTAACAGCTGTGTTCTTAGCTAAGATGGTAATTCCTCTTTCTCTTTCTAAATCATTAGAATCCATTACTCTATCAGATAATTCAACTCTATTATCTAAAGTTTCACTCTTTTTAAGTAATTGGTCAACTAAAGTTGTTTTACCATGGTCAACGTGAGCTATTATAGCTACATTTCTAATTTTTTCGTGTGCAATGTTTTCAATCATGTTAGTCACCTAAAATTTAATTTCCTTCATTCCTAATTTTTTATAAAATTCTTTTTCATGGCTTACTAATATAATAGTGCCTTGATATTCACTTAAGCATTTAAATAATGCTTCTTTACTGTTTCTATCTAAATGGTTGGTAGGTTCGTCTAAAATTAATAAATTAGATGCTTGCAAAGATAATCTTGCAAAACGTACTCTACTAAATTCACCACCCGATAATTCACTTAATAATGATATTGCAAGTTTGCCAGTAATTCCATATACACCAAGTAAAGTTCTTATTTGTGTATTATCCATCTTTGGATAAAGTAATCTAATATAATCTATTGGAGTAATATCAGTTCTTTCTTCCTCTTGGGAATAATATAAAATATTATTATATGGAGCAAGTGTAACTTTACCACTTATCAAAGGTATTTCATTTAAAATGGTCTTAATAAAAGTTGTTTTACCAACTCCATTGGCACCTGTAATTACGTACTTTTCCCCAAACTCAAATTTAATATTGATATCTTTTAATATAGTTTTTCCATCATAACCAATAGAAAGTCTATTTACCACAATCGGATTTAAATTAAAACTTTTAGTGAAAGGAAAATTAAAACTTACTTTCTTTTCACTTTCTGGTTTTTCTAATATAACCATCTTTTCAAGTTGCTTTCTCCTACTTTGAGCTTGTTTTGTGGTAGAAGCTCTAACAATATTTTTTTGAATATATTCTTCTTCTTTTTTAATTTCTTTTTGTTGGGCAAGATATTCTTTCTCATATCTTTCCATATTCATTTCTCTTTGACTTAGATATGCATTATAATTACCTTTATATTTAGTAAGCTTTTTATTTTCTAATGCAACTATTGTATTACATACTTCATTCAAAAATGAGAAATTGTGACTAATAATTATAAATTCTTTTTTATAATTAATCAAAAACTTACTTAACCAATCAATATGATTAGTATCTAGAAAGTTTGTAGGTTCATCTAGTAACAATACATCTTTTTCTTCAAGTAGCATTTTACCTAAAAACACTTTTGCTCTTTGACCACCACTTAATTCTTTAAGCAATCTATCGTCACTAATATCAATTCCTAAACCATTTATCACATTGCCAATATTAGATTTAATTCTATAAAAATTCTTTTCTTCTAAATATTCACTAATCTTATATGCCTTATCTAAAACCTTATCATATTTGCTTTCGTCAATAATAGCTAAGCTATTATATAATTCATTCATTTCATCTTCTTTTAAAAATAATTCTTTATATACATCATATAAATAATCAGTAATAGTTTGATTAGTGTTTATTTCTAAATGTTGATCTAAGTATGAATAAGACTTATTTGCTCCCCAAGAGATAGTGCCACTATCTGGTATTAATTTACCTGTCATTAGATTCATTAATGTGGTTTTACCACTACCATTTAGTCCTACTATTCCAACATGCTCAGTGTCAAATATTCTTACACAAGCATTATTAAATAGTTCTTCTTCAACGTAACTAAATCTTAAATTTTCAATTTCTAGTACGCTCATATATTTACCTATACTTTTCGTCTAACGTAATATAATACATTAGTTTTTGATTTCTTTCAAATGCTTTAAAAACAATTATAGCTATTACCATTACAATAATTTCTCCAGCCATAACTTCTAAAACTGATATAATATATGGTAATTCTAAGGCTAAATATAATTCTAAGCCAATAAGAAAACCATTAATTAAAACCGGAAATATTGAAGCTACGTATATGTTTTTACTTAAATATACTATTATGCAAGATAAAACAGTTGCAGTTACACCTATAGTAATATCATAAATAAGCATTGGACTAAATAAGTTAGCAATAAAGCAACCTAATGTTAAGCCTATAATATATTCTTTTTTATAAAAACATAATAATACAAATATCTCAGAAATTCTAATTTGGATATTCGAAAAAGATAATGGATTTATTAATGTAAAACAAACATAAAGGCCTGCTATTAAAGCCTGCCTTACAATTAATCTAATGTTTTTATTCATTTTGTTCTCCCTGTTTTTTAATGGTGGTTAGGCAAGGAACACCATTTTTAATTATTAAATTATAAGTATATTACCACAAAGATATAAAAATAATATTAAATATTATTACATTATCTTGCTTCGTATACGTTATCATCATCTTTTATCTTTTTAGCTTTATCTTTAGTTGGAGTTCTTAAAATTTCAATAATTGGAATAAGGAAGAAAATCAACCAACCTGGATGCCAAAGATGAACACTAAATATTTCACCTACAACACACATAACTATATAAGTTATTGTAATAATAAAAGGTACAGTAAATCTAATTTTTTTAATTCTTAAAATGTATGGCATAGCAGGAATTAGCAAAAATATACATAAACCCCACCACCATGCATTGCCTTTAACTGTAAAACCTAATAATAGATATAACATTGTACATGCTATTGGTGTAATAGCCAATATCTTTTTATTCATTGTCATTTTTGTTCTCACTTTCTTCATCACTTATGATTAGTGATGTATTTGATAATGCTCTTTTTAAAACTGGATAAATTAAAATAATTGCAATTATTGTAACCAAAGAATTAATAACAGTAGCTGGAAGAGAAGCCAATGATGAAATTACTGATACATCCATGCCTTGTCCTTCTAATAAGCATTTAATTAATTTACCTATAAACTCTCCTATAATATTTGCCATCAAAGCTATTGATGACGCATATATAGCAATCTTGTTTTCTTTATTTTTATTTTTAGATACCACTCCAACAACTAGTAAGAATATACCTAATATTAATGAAAATACATACATAGGCCACAAGTCAAATTCTTTTGATCCTATTGTAAGAATACCATTCTTAGAAATAGCTATTATTAACATAATTATTCCAAATATTAAAAACAATATTGAAATTACAAATATTCTTAGTCCAACATTTCTATTTTTCTTTTTCATTAAATTATATACTATACCAGTTATTAAACCAATTAATAGTTTTAATATTATTGTTTTAATAGTCCATATACCATATCCATCAATTAAATCAAATACTCCCATCCCTATTGCGCCACTAATTGCACCAACTGGTCCTGTAAATAGTAAGGCTGCTAATATAATTATAAGGTTACCAAAATGTATATAAGGTCTTCCCACAACAGATGGTATATATATCCTTAAAAATAATGATGCAAAGCATAAAGCTGAAAATACAGCTGTAATTGTGATATTTAATATTGAACGATGTTTATTAAAAACTTTTCTTTCATTCATATTTTCACCCATTATATATTTAGGTAGTGTCAAAAATAGTAACTTTAACACATACACTACCATATATATCTATTTTAATAATTAATTTATATTTACATTAAAAAAGTAGATAATCTGTGTTAAAATGTAAGCAACCAAACCACACTGAAAGGAGATTATC
>JAZLLM010000143.1:0-3935 GCA_045598145.1 Bacilli bacterium
AGATAGAGATGTAAATGCGGCTATAAATTTAGCCAATAATAAAGAATAAATAATTATTAAAAGAAAGGAAAAAGAAAAAAGTACGTAATATGTATTTTACCTATACGTGTACGTTTGCACGGAATTTAAGCCTTTGGAGAAATGGGACAACTCATTCTATGAAGAAGGAATTAAAAAAAAACTCTGAGAATATAAGTTTTATAGAGTTTTATAGGTTTAAAAAAACGGTATAAAAAATGTTAAGGAATTGGTTATTAGGAAGAAATTCTAGAAGATATTCTAAGCGTAGTTTTGGTGGCGCTATTAAAGAATTCTTTGGTTGGGATGGATATGAAAGAGCAGTTGAAGGATGGTTTAGCTTTGAACACATCTTATATGTTACTATATGGATTTTAGCAGTCATCATTTTAGCTGTTATTTTAGGCAAAAGAAATAGAAATTTAGATAATAAAGCAAAACTAAAAACTTTAAAGATTGCAGCTATATTAATTGATGGCTTAGAATTATTAAAGCTAACAATATTTAGTATTAGATCTGATGCATCTTTCTTAGAATTCATTAGTTCTAACTTACCTTTATTCTTATGTAGCATTCAATTATTTACTATTCCACTTGCTGCATTCTCAAAGGGTAAAGTTCAAGAAGCTGCTTTAGACTTTGTATTTATTTTTGGCTCTATAGGCGCAATTGGTGGCACATATCTTGCTGGTAATATTTTTGGTGGAAGTCCTGTATTAAGTGCTGATGTATTCTTTAGTGTAGCTACACATTCTGTTTCTGGTTTCGCTGCACTATATATTGGTTTTAGCGGTTTAGCATCAATGAAGAAAGAAAACATCTTTATTACTGCATGTATTATGGTAAGCTTTGAAATTATAGCATATGTATGCAATATATTGTTTGATTGTAATTATATGTTCTTAGACAATTCTGCAGGCACACCTTTCTCAATAGTAGAAACTATTACTGGTGGTAACCATTTATTCTATTCAGTGTTTGTAGCTTTAATATATTTAGTTTATATGTCAATATATTATTCTATCTATTATTTTAGTATTGCAATGTCTAAACAAATTAAAAAGAATAAATCATATAATCATATTTAAAAAGGATTACTTAATATGTAATCCTCTTTTTTTAAATATAATTATAAACAATTAATTTTATTCACTAAACTGCCAACATGCGTAATATACTCTATCTCCTATTGTACCTTTTTCAATTTTAGTTACTTTTGAACCAGTGCCATTAGGATTTAAGTACCAGCCTACAAATGTAGCTCCTGTTACAGTAGGGATTGGTAAATCAAATGCATCATTTACAGTATAAGTTACAGGTTCAGTAGGCATAATAATATTTACATTTGGATAATCTACAGAAACATATTTCTTTGGAATATTATCAAAGGCTGGAATGCTAGTTCCTTTACACCATTGATGGAATCTAAAGAATATTTGAACTCTATCATTACTAGCAGGTTTAAATACTGTACTATAGCTTGTATATGATTTATTAATACAATTTAGTAAATATGCGTTCATACCTTGATATTTAGTACGATATAATTCACAATTTAAGAAATAATCTTCATCAGCTAGTGGAATGTATGATTCACTATTAGTTCCTTCAATTTGTTTATAAATGTGAGAACTAATGCTTGCTTCAAAAACATAAATATCTAAATTTCTTAAGCTAGCTACACTATCCCAAGTAGCTGTACCATTTGTACTTGTATTGTTCTTTAATGTGTAAGTATTTCCAGATTTAGTTAAACCACTAAGTTGTCCTACTTTACTATCTAACCAATTATATAAATCTGTATAGAACTCATTTACAAATTCTTCTTTTGATGCCCAAGTTGCTTCTTCTGTTTTTTTATTATTAGGCATGTAAGTAATTGTGAATGTATCAAGTTCATATTTAGCTTTAACTTTTAAATCTGATGTGATATTAGTTAAAGTAGTGTCCCAACCAATAAATTTATATCCATTTACTGATGGTGCATCATCGACCTCTAATGTATAGCCATCTCTTACATATAAAGTATCAATTAATTTATCATTTAAGCCATAAAATTCAACTTTGTGCTTTGTAATTTCTTCGTCTTTTTTATAATTAGTTAATTTTTCAATTTCGTGCCAATCACAAGTTACATAATCAACACCTTTATCAATCCACTTTTGAACATCTTCATAATCAACATATTGAGTAAAAGTATATGTGGAAACCTTAATACCAGCGTTTTGATATTTTTGTAACCATGTATCATTATTACTATATGTATCAGTTACATTTGTTGAAACCTCTAAATTATATTGCTTACAACGATCAAAAACAGTTTGACTTTCAAATGAATTTACTAGGTATTGACATGGTATGTAATCATATCCATGTTGCTTAACCCAAATTAGACAGTTATATTGACTACCTAAGAATATTACATTATGTAGCATATCAGCTTTTTCAATCTCTTTCATTAAAGCAGCCATTCTAGATTGGTCAGTATTAGTAATACCAGCAGAACTCTTAAGTTCAATTACTGCTATACAACCATATTCTTTACAAATTTCTAAGTATCTTTCTAATGAACAAATTGTACTTGTATATTGACCAGTACCATTAGGAATACAATTATAATTATCTTTACCAGGATATCCTGCAGTACGTGAACTGCTAGCCACTACATCTTTAAGTGCACTCCACTTTGTTGATGCAATAGTCTTTCCACCAAATTCATTATCATGGCACATTACAAATACACCATCACTTGTTTGTTTTAAGTCACATTCTAAAGCTTGATAATGTAATGTTTTAGCTGCATTAATAAATGCTTCTTCAGTATTTGCAATTCCGTAATAGCTTCCAGCGTGACCAATATACATTGTTTTGTAGTCCCACTCAACCAAAACTTTACGCTTAAATTCTGCTTTATTACCATGTGCATCACTTACACTAACTAAGCATTCCTGTAAATTATATCTCTTACTATCAATTCCTTCGATAATTTCAATTGAACTAGTTAAATCTCCATCAACATCGTCATATGCAACTAAATCCTTTGCATCATAAGTTTCTCCATATTTAATTGTTAATACATCACTAGCACCATCAATTAAGCTAATCACAGGAGCTGTTTCGTCTTTTTTAAGTACAGTGATAATTCTAATAAATTCTATTTTATTACCATCACTATCAGTAACTTCAAACTTAATTTCTTTTTCGCCTTCAGTACTTAAATCATATTCTGATACTTTAATCTTATTACTTATGTCTCCATCTTCCGCATCTTTTGCTTTTACTTTAGATAAAGGATCAAAATCATCACCTAATTCAATACTTAAGTCTTTATCTTCACCTTCCATATAAATAATAGGGTTATTATTAGTTTTTACTGTGACAGTAAATTCTTTTACATCTTCACTATTATTTTTTAGTGATACACTTATATTAAATACACCTTCCTTATTAAAAGTAAGACTAAGACCTTCAATTATAATTTCACTATCTAAAGGTGCACTTATAATTATTTCGTCTTCACCTTCTACTCTAGCATCAATAACATATTTATCCCCCACAAATAATGTTTGGTCACTAACATTTACTACTAAACTTGCCTTTTTATTACAGCCAGTTACAAATAATATTAATAAAACAAATAACAAACAATAAATCTTTTTCATATTTTTTTGGTCGAGTAGACAACTTATCGTCTACGCTCCTCCCTTCATTTTATATTGTTTTAAAATATCATAATGTGAGTAAGCGTCTACTGTTGCCCCTCACAGAACCGTACGTGCCCTATTAAGGCATACGGCTCTTCATAGCATTCTTTTAAGATTGCCAATTC
The DNA here is from genome assembly GCA_045598145.1 of Bacilli bacterium. Lineage (GTDB taxonomy): Bacteria > Bacillota_I > Bacilli_A > ML615J-28 > CAG-698 > RGIG3506. The sequence goes on from JAZLLM010000143.1 coordinate 3,848, forward strand.
CATAAATCTACTTTAATTCTAGGAAGATTAATATAATATCTCCATATTCTTATGAAATCTTCATATTTCATATGTCGCTTTTGACTTC
>JAZLLM010000144.1:0-3381 GCA_045598145.1 Bacilli bacterium
GGTTGCTTACATTTTAACACAGATTATCTACTTTTTTAATGTAAATATAAATTAATTATTAAAATAGATATATATGGTAGTGTATGTGTTAAAGTTACTATTTTTGACACTACCAATTAGCTACGGAGGAAAGAAAATGAAAAAATATGGTTTATTTATTTTAGTAGTATTATCTTTGTTAATGGTGGCATGTGCTAATAATAAAGAGTGTACTATTGAATGCGATGATGTAAATATGGCTTTAGGCGCTACATATAAATTAGAACCTAAAACAAATATAAAAAATCCTAAGTTTAATTACATCGTAGATAGTTCAGTTATTGAAATAAATAATGGCGAAATTATATCTAAAGAAGTAGGATCTGCTATTGTAAAAATTACAGTAGAGGGACAAGATGCATTTACTGAAATTATGGTAAATGTTTATAACGAAGGAATAAATATCATTGCAGCTACTACTGATATTGTAATAGAACAATCTATTCAATTAGAATTAGTCTTTTTTGAAGCTGATGAAGACTCAAAAATTGTTTGGAAGAGTAGTAATAATGATATTGCTAGAGTATCAAAAGGCAAAGTAACAGGAATCAATTTTGGTGAAGTTACAATTTCAGCTGAAAATGATGTATATAAAGCATCAATTGTATTAAAAATTATCCCTCCAAAACCAGAATATATAGAAGTAAATTTAGGTGATACACTTGAACTTGGGGCAACATACGAACTTGATTTTGATGTTTTCCCTAAATATGCGCTAGATGAAGTTATTATAACTTCATCAAATGATGTGGTTACAATAAATAAGGAAGAAAATACTTTTACTTGTGTAAAAGAAGGAAATGGAGTATTAAGTTTTGTGGCTAAAGAAGATAATGAAGTTAAATTAGAAAAAGCATTTACTGTAGTAGGAAGTGAATGCCCTAAATTCGTATGTGATGAAACTTATGAAGATAACATTGACGTATCATATGCTGATAGCAATGCTTTACTTAAAGGAATTAAAGTAATAGATAATGTTGATGGTGATATTACAGAAAATATTACATTTGACGAAACATTACTTCAAAGTTATGGTACTAAGACTATTACATTAAGCGTTAAGGATGAAGCTGGAAATACATCTACTTTAGATAGAACTGTTAATATAGTTTGGAATTATCATACAAAATTTATAGGACATGCTGGATGTACATATGCAGTTACAAATACTGAAGAAGCATTTTTATATGCAGCAAAAGAATTACATTATCAAGCATTAGAATGTGACCTTCAAATGACTAAAGATGGTATTTATGTTACAAATCATGATAGTTCAATTAATGGGGTATCTATAGCTGATACTAAATATGAAGATTTAGTAAAATTAGTTATTACAGAAAACAACCATACTGGACATGTTTGTACATTAGAAAGATATTTAGAAATTTGTAAAGAATATGGTTGTGAAGCAATCATTGAATTTAAGGGATCTACTCCAGGTCTTTCAGACTATAGTCAAACAAGAGTACCTGAAGTACTTGCTTATGTTGATGAACGCATAGGTTTAGAAAATGTAGTATTTTTAACTTCTGTTAAAAAACTATTAATAGAATGCAGAAAGCAAAATGCTAATGTAAGGCTTCAATATTTAGTAGATTCATGTGACAGTCAAGATGTATTAGATTTCTGTATTAAATATAACTGTGATTTAAGCACTAATGTTACATATGGTGGAACAAATAGTGATGAATGGTTAGTAAAATATCATGAAGCAGGCTTAGAAATATCTACATGGACATTTAGTAAAGATTATGATCAAGTTCAAGAATGGATTGATAAAGGTGTAGAATACGTTACTTGCGATTGGCAAGAAATGGATAAATTAAATTTGAAATAAAAGAATTATAAGAATACATATTTCAATAATATATGTATTCTTTTTTTGTTTGATAAATAAACTAATATGATGTATAATAATATAAACGGAAGAGTACTCAAGTGGCTGAAGAGGTCGCTCTCGAAAAGCGATAGGTCAGTAAAATGGTGCATGGGTTCAAATCCCATCTCTTCCGCCATAATGAAAAGCTAAGACAATCTAATTTTTAGTAGCGTTTTTATTGAGGTATCCATATTTAAAGCTCATTTATGATGTTATATATTATGTATTAATCAATAATGATTTTTTTAATATCGTGCTATATAGCAGAAAAATTAAATAAAGTATTTATTAATTGTCTAATACTAATAAATAATGTATGAACAAGTATACAAAAGCAAAAGGAGTCATAATATAATTACATAATACCCAATAATCTTATGTTTATATAATACAAGAAAATTTATAAAAAAACCCTTAATTTTATTATTATTAATTATTTTATCATTTTGTGTACCACTAAAGACAAAAGCTGATGATTATGTTTATATAGGTGAAAATTTATCAATAAGTTTAACATGTAATACTTCTGTTCGTTATAGTGGGGTTATAAATGTAGATAATTTACAAAATATTTCCGATAATTATCATCTTAGCGATTACAATTATGAAACAGAAGAGGAATGTTTGGAACAGTTTAATTGCCATTTTTTCACATTTTTTATACAGTTTCTACAAGAATGGAAACTTTATGCAATAATTTATATTGGTTAGACGGGGATGCTGAAAAATATTTAATGATAGGCGATTATACTAATACAGGAGTATATACCGAAACGGATAAATATCATGCGGAGATAATAGCTTATTATGATTCTAATGGCAGTTTAAAACATACTGGAAGAGTAGAAATAGTTACAGACGATGATTCAATTTCTAATACCAATGATTTAAATACTGTTTGGGTTATATCAAAATGGGATGCTGGATGTATATATAGGCATCGCGCCGATGTTTATCTTTCTATAAATGGATTAGAAAATTACAATGTAAAATACTTTGTATACAATCATAATCACAATATTGTTATTCAAACTGATACAACCAGTGAGGCTCATCATATTAAATGCACGCATAATACTTATTGTCAATTAAATAATACATCTCCTTATATTTCTAGTTGTGTTTCAAATAATGAGTTAACGCACAATATAATGTGTTCATTGTGCAATTATCAAATAAATGCAAATGTTAGTCATATATTTAGTTATAATAATGTAGATGCAAACTATCATCGTAAACATTGCGAGATTGTAATTATAATATATTGGAAGCACATGATTGGCATCAAGTGAATAATTTAAGATTTAGATGCAATAATTGTAATGCAACAGCACGTTATATTCCTGTAATACATAATGGAATAAATAATCAGATTAACAATTTGAATAATTCAATAATTATATATTATAATGGAACGTATTACTTATTGATTTTAGAGGAAAACTTATATGAATAAAAAATAT
>JAZLLM010000145.1:0-5576 GCA_045598145.1 Bacilli bacterium
AACCCTAATATACCAGAAAAAGAAGAAATACTAACAGAAGAAGAAAAAGAAGAATTGCATGAAGCAAGATTCTATATGCTAAGTAAGTTAGATTTAGAAAATGAAAAGATAGAAAAACCTGAATATGATGACACAATGGAACTAGAACAATTCTGTGATATGTTTAGAGAGTTCGCATGTGGAACATTAGGATTGTATTATGATATAAGTGATATAAGAAGATTCGTAGCAGGACTAGCAGTATCACATATAACAATCTTACAAGGTATGTCAGGAACAGGTAAAACATCACTAGCATACGCATTTGGAGAATTCATAAATAATTCGACAGTAGTAGTACCAATCCAACCAATGTGGAAGGAAAGAACAGACTTAATAGGATATTACAACGAATTCACAAAGAAGTTTAATGAAACGGTATTATTACAAAAGCTTTATGAAGCAAACTATAATAATGAAATCTATATAACAGTATTAGACGAAATGAACATAGCAAGAGTAGAGTATTATTTTGCAGAGTTCCTATCATTATTAGAGTTACCAAATCCAGAAAAGAGATACTTAGATGTAGTAAGTGATGAATGGGTAAATGACCCTAAATTATTAGTAAATGGACAATTAAAGTTACCAAAGAATATGTGGTTTATAGGAACAGCCAATAACGATGATAGTACATTTGCAATAAGTGATAAGGTATATGATAGAGCAATGGTAATAAACCTAGATAAGAAGGCAAAACCATTTGAAATGCCAGTACAAAATAGTGTTAAAGTAAGTGCAAGTCACTTAGAGGACCTATATGAAAAGGCAAGAAAAGAATATTCAATAAGTGAAAGAAATCAAAGAAGAATAAGAGTATTAGATAAATACTTAATAGAAACATTCCATATAACATTTGGTAACCGTATTATGAAACAAATCAAAGCATATGTACCAGTAGTAGTAGCATGTGGAGGAACTGAATTAGAAGCTTTAGATGATATCTTAAGTAAGAAGGTATTAAGAAAATTAGAAGCAAAGAATCCAGTATATGTAAAGAATGCATCAAATGGTTTAATAGCATTTATAGATGATTTATTTGGCATGGATAAAATGCCTTTATGTAAAGAATATATAATCAACTTTGAACAAAATGCATAATAAATAATTCATAAGGGAGTACATCATGAAAATTAAAAATTGTATATATGTTTTTATATTATTTGCTTTTATGTGTTTATTAGTAGGTTGTGATTTAATTAATACAAATGGAATTGATTTATCTAAACCAACAATAACAATAGAACCAATTAGTGTAACTAAAGAATATGATGGTACTCCTTTAGAATTAAGTGAATATAAAGTTATATCTGGCGAGATGTGGATTGAAAAAGATAACATTCACTTTGAAGTTACATCTACAGCTACATTAGTAGACGCTGGTACAATACCTGCAACATTAACAGTAAGGGTTTTAGATGAAAATAATAATGATGTAACTAAAAATTATAATATTGTTACAACTAATGCAAACATTAAAATTACACCAATATATATCACTTTTAGAACATTTGGTAAATCTAAAAAGTATGATGGTACACCTTTAAAAGCAGAAATGGATTCCTTTGAATATGTATCAGGTAAAGCTCTAAATGGTCATACTCTTACTTATAATGTAAGTGGTAGTATTACAAAAGTAGGTGAAGCAGATATATCAGTATATATTGACGCTATGGATGATAAAGGTCATTTTGTTAATCCAAATAATTATCAAGCAAAATATACAAATGATAGCGGTAAATTAGTTGTATTAGCTAGGGCATTAAAAATATTAACAGATACTTTTAAATTTGATTATGATGGTTTACCAAAAACTAATATAAATGTTGTAATGGGTGAAAATGAATTATTTGAAACACATAATTTAGTATATTTACAATTAATTAATGATTATGTTTTACCTGGAAATTATGAATCAAGTACTTATAATTTTAAAGTAACTGATGAAAATGGTAATGACATTACAGAATATTATTATATTGATGGCACTTTTATAAATAAAATTATTATTAATAAACGACCAATTACAATAAGTACTAAAGATATTAGTAAAATATATGATGGAAAACCTATAGATTTAACTAATGCATATGAAGTTAGTGCTGGTTCAGTACTTCGTAATAATGAATTAATAGTCGAGTTTGATAATACAAAATTTACTGAAGTAGGAAAAATTTCAAATACTGCACATGTTAGTATAAAAAATGGAAAAAATAATGTTAATGATTATTATGAAATAACTTATGCATTTGGTAATTTAGAAATTACAAAATTAGAGATTACTATACATACAAATTCAAATGCCTTTGATTATGATGGATTAGAACATCAAGAAAGCAATTACGATGTTGTTGGTTTACATAATAATTGGAAGATAGAATTTAGTAATTGGCCAAAAGTAATTAATGAAAAAGAAACAAAGTCTAATATACCTGACTACAAGATTTACAATAATTCAGGTGAATTAGTATATACAAAGGGAGACGTAAACAAAAATATCAGTGTTACGTTGATACCTGGAACAATAACTATTAATGAGGTTCCAGTAGAAGAATAAAAAATATTTTTTAAGTAGGTGGACACTATGGATTTAAACGATTTATATTATCGTGGTTTTACCCAATATGTTAAACAACTAGAAAAAGAAAAGGATGCTATTAAACTACGTCGTATTATCAAATCATCTAATCTTGAAAATGATAAACTTCAAACAGTAAGATTAGTATGCAATATTGACGAAGAATGGGTTAAGAACATCGAAGAAGGACTAGTTTACGTTGAAAAAGCCATACGTGAAGAAAGACAATTCATTCGTGTAGAAGGTGAAGTAGTACCTATTGAAAAAGCTAAACACACTAGTAAGACTACAGTTGAACATTTAGCTAAGCATAGTAACTTTATAACACACCTACCTGAAAAACCTGGAGATGACTTAGTACCTGATAAATTATATATCGTAGAAAAAGAAAGTGATTATGCAGTTTATGAAAACAGATTTCTTTTCATGATGCTTACTTATCTTAAAGATTTCTTAGCTATTAGATTAAACAGAATCCGTGATAAGATGACTACATATCATGGTAAATATATCATGAATAAAGATATATCTTTAGCCGATAGAAAGTTACATTACGAAATTAATTTATCTGACGAAATTAAGGATGACCCAATTTTACTTGAAAAATACAAAAGCATTAAAATAATTGATCGTATTGATATGCAATATCATTTAGTATTAGCATTACTTGATATGCCTTTGATGCAACAAGTTTCAAAAGCACCAATGCTAAAACCACCAATTATTAAGACTAATACTTTGAAGATGAATACAAACTTCAAAACATCATTAGCTTTGTATGATTATATAGCTGCATATAATCAACCAGGTTATTCATTTGAAGAAGAAACAGTTGAACTTGCACCATTAACTGATGATGTAAGTGAAGATTATGCTAATGCTATAGCTTTAAATGCTTTCCTTACATATAAAAATACTAATGGTATTAGCAAGGAATTAAAAGCAAAAGCATTAGAATATGAAAATTTAGCAAGAGAAGAAGAAAGCAAAAAGCATTTAGAACAACTTCAAAGATTAAGAAGACATATGCGTGAAAGCAATCAAGACTTTGAAGAATATTTAATTATTTTAGAGAATTATAATCGTGAGTTAGAAAAACAAACTAATACAATTCCTAACTTAAAGAAAGTAATTGAAGAATTAAATCAAGAATTAAACCGTGAACAAGAAGAGATTAAGTCTTTAAGAAATAATGTAGAAACATTAGAAAATGAAATTACTTCTAAAGTAAATGAAATTATGTTCTTAACTGAAAAAGGTGCGTCTGACTTACTTGTTATGGAGCAATTACATAGAAAGCAAGTAGAAGAATTAATTGCATCTCATGAGGCTGAAATCGAAAGATTAAAGGCAGAACATGCAGCTGAAATTGAAAGATTGAATGCAGAACACGCAGCTGAAATTGAAAATATCAATAACGAACATGTTAGTGAGGTAGAAGGCATTAAGAATGCTTACGAAGAGAAGATAGTAATAATTAATAATGAAGCTTTAGAAGAAAAACAAAGAGCTATTGAAGAAGCAACAACTGATTTATTAGACAAGATTCAAAAGAATGATGAAAAACATCAAAAAGAAGTTGACTCTTTGAACAATGAATTATTAGAAATTAATAACACACTAAATCGTAAGAAGAAAGAATATCAAGCAAGCTTAAAAGAAAAAGATGATAAAGTCTCTCAAACTTTAGATGAAAAGAAGAGAATGATTGTTGATTACGAAGATAAAATTTTCAATTTAATGAAAGACCATCGTGAAAAATGTTCTGAATATGAAAAAGAAATTAATGATAAAGTAAAAGAAATAAAACAAATCAACAAAGAAAATCAAAAACAATGTGAATTTTACGAGAAACGTATTGATTATCTAAATAAACAAAAGTTATTCGTAGATGCTCAATTACATGCTATCAGACTTGAACAAGGCAAAGAAACTGATGAATATGATTATACTTCTAAAGAAAGATTCTTAGAATTAGAAGGTGAATATCAAGCATTCAAGCAATTGTTTAAGAAAGAATGGAAGAAGACTAAGGAAAAGATTCGTGAAGATTATTTAAAGAATAATAAGCTTGATGAAGAAGACTTAGCAAAAGAAGAAGAGAAGAAGAATAAAAAGAAAAAATCAGAAGAAAAAGAAAATCAAATAACTAGTGATGATTCGTTAGAAAATAATGAACCTGAAGAGGACTTTTTAGAAAGTAATGATGATAGTTCTATTGAGGAAGAAGATAAAACATTAAATAATACGGAAAATGAAGAAGTAGAAACTCAAGAAGAACCAGAAGAATAAGTAAACTTATACTTTAAAAGGGAAAAGATTATAAATGAAAAAAGAAAAGAAACTGTCCCAAAGACAGATCAACAAATTAATAGAGCAAAAAAAGAAGCAATTAAAAGAGTTGATGAAGAAACAACACTATAAGCGCTATGCTCAATTCTATGTAAGATTTATATCGATTATCTTTATCATCTTACTAGATGGAGGCTTATTGTTACTTGGACTTTTATCAAAATATGACGATATTTTCGGTGATGAACCAATCGCAAAAACTGAAAATATGTACATCTTCATTATTTTAGCTTTTATTATTCCAATTAGTTTGATTGCACTATGCATAAATCAAGGCAAGGAAATAAGAAAATCTAAAAATAATAAAGACGCTGAAGAATATGCTTACCTTAATAATGATGAAATCGTACCTGAGGGCTTAGATGAATTTGATATGCCAATATTAGGTGCAGATAATGATAAGTCATTAAGTATTGATGTTAGTAAAAAACCTGAATTTTTAGATGGTAATATGGAGCAAGCTCCTAACCCTAATATACCAGAAAAAGAAGAAATACTAACAGAAGAAGAAAAAGAAGAATTGCATGAAGCAAGATTCTATATGCTAAGTAAGTTAGATTTAGAAAATGAAAAGATAGAAAAACCTGAATATGATGACACAATGGAA
>JAZLLM010000146.1:0-4493 GCA_045598145.1 Bacilli bacterium
AATCTAAAACATTTTTTTCATCATAAATCTCTTTAAATTCATGAATGTTCTCCATGATTTTGTTATAATTTGATAAATATTTTAATTCTTCTTTCAAATCATTTTCTTCAGATTCATTTAATGACGCTACTTTTAATTCATTATATTGATATTTTAGAAAATCAATCTTTTTTGAATTTTCTTCATTTTCTTTTATTTTATCAAAATATTCTTTTTTAGCAGCATTATATTTTTTCAATAATAAAGCATATTCATTACTTAATGATTTAATTTCTTTATTTTGAATAAATAATAAATAATTTTTAGGATTGATTAAACCAAAGCTATCTTCTTGAGAGTGAATTTCACCAATATATTCACCAATTATATTTAAATCACTTAAACTGACAATATCTGAATTGATTTTACATACGCTTTTACCAGTTGCATATAATTCTCTTTTTATAATTAAATTATCATTTGTGTCATAATCAATTCCTAAATCATCTAGTGCCTTGCATAAATCTTCATCGTAATTTGTAAATACGCCGGTAATACTTGCTTTATTTTCACCATACCTAATTAAATCACTTGATGCGCGAGATCCAAATAATAATGATATAGCATCTATAATTAATGATTTTCCAGCACCAGTTTCTCCAGTTAATACAGTCATACCATCTTTAAAATCTATAGAGATGTTATCAATTATTGCAAAATTTTTAACATTTAAAGATACTAACATTATTATTCTCCTTTCGTTTATCTATTTTTATTTATTATTTCAAGTATACTTTCTTTATCTAATCTAGCTTCTCTTAATAATTCTGTTCTACTACCAACTTCGGGATAATAATCATCAATGCCTAAAGAGATTATATCTAGATTTAGGTTGTTCTCAAAATTATAAGTCATAATCAATGAAGCTAATGATCCTTGTTTAACTACTTCTTCAATTATTATTACTTTTGTATCCTTTAATTGATTTAATATATTTGAATCAACTGGTTTAATAAATAAAGCATTAATTAAACCAAGGCCTTCTAAGTTATCTTTTAATTCATTAACAAATTCACCATAAGTAATGATATTAACTTTTGATATTTCGTTAAGAATTAACCATTTAGGTTCATTAATTGCAATATCATCGCAATTAGTATTAATACTTGTTTCACATTTAGGGATTCTAATTGCGAAAGGACTATCGTTTTTATATGAATATTCAATTAAAGCTTTTGCTTCTTTTAAATTTGAAGGCATTGCAATCTTCATATTTGGTAAAGGTGATAAGAATGAAACATCAAAAATGCCTTGATGAGTACTTCCATCTCCTGGAATTAGTCCACATCTATCAATTAATAAAGTAACATTATTATTACTTCTAGCAATATCGTTGTTAATATAGTCATATGCTCTTTGTAAGAATGTGGAATAAATAGAAACGTAAGGTTTAATACCATTTCTACTCATAGCAGAAGCCATAACCATTGCATGTTCTTCATTTATACCAACATCAATAATTTGATTAGGGAATTTATTTTGTAAATCACTCATTTCTGCACCGACTAAAGTAGCAGGAGAAATTATTTTAACATTTTCATGAAGTGGAATAAATTCTTCTAAGATTGTACTTAATCCCTTAGACCAACTAATATAATTTTCATTTTGTTTTGCTAATGATTTTCCAGTTTCTACATTGAATGGTGATACACCATGCCATGTACCATTCTTGTCATTCATAGCAAAATCATAACCTAGTCCTTTTTTAGTATTAATATGTAAAACAACTGATTGATCCATATTTTTCGCAAATTTTAAATATGCAACCATTTCTTTAATATTGTTTCCATCAATAGGGCCATAATATTTATATCCCATAGCAGTAAAGATATTACCGCCATAAACAAATGCCTTCATTGAACCTACAAATCTAGAAAATGCACGTCTTATGAATTTAGGTGTAGAATTTCTAATTAAACGATATCCCTTCTTAATACGCATTTTAGAGAATCTTTTAGCCATTCTTCCAACATTTTTAGAAATTGACATTTCATTATCATTAACTATTAATATTAATTTTTGGTTTTTATTTTGGCTACCTACATAATTTAGGCCTTCAAAAGCTAAACCATTTTGAATTGAGCCATCACCAATAAAGGCAATAACGTCTCCAATATCATCTTTATATAATTCTTTAGCTTCTAAAAAACCTGCAGCAGCAGATATTGTAGTTGATGAGTGACCTGTCTCAAAGACATCATGAACTGATTCTTTGTAATTAATAAATCCACTAATTCCATCCTTTTTTCTTAAATCACAAAAATTTTTAGCTCTTCCAGTTAAAATTTTATGCGTATATGCTTGATGACTTACATCAAACAAGAATTTATCTTTAGGGCTATCAAATACATAATGCATAGCTACAATAGCCTCTACAGAACCTAAATTACTAGATAAATGGCCTCCAGTTTTACTAACATTTTCTATTATGAACTTACGAATTGAATCACACAAAGCTTCAAGTTCATTAATATTCAATTGTTTTAGAAACTCTGGAGATTCAATATTCATAACATCAAATGTTTTTGTTTCCATTGTTAATCTTCCATCTTTTTAGTTATTTGTTCTTTTGCTTCTTCAAGCATCTTTTTGCATTCATTAGAAAGTTCAATACCTTTTTTATATTTTTCGATTGATTCATCTAAACTTAGATTACCTTCTTCTAATTCTTTTACAACTTCTTCGAGTTCTTTCATTAAATCTTCAAATTTAATACTTTTATTCATTTTCCTATTCCTTATTAATTTCTTTAATTTCACTAATTATAGTACCACCTAAAATTTTAGTTTCTAGTGGTTCATCTATTTTCACTTCATCAATTTTACTTATTACATGTTTATTTTGAAAGCTTACTGTATATCCTTTACTCATTATGTTTAAAGGGTTTAATAAAATAAGTTTGTTAACATAAGAATTAAATCTATTTTCATTAGAAATATATATTTTATCAATAGAGTTAATTATATTAGCTTTGTAATTATTTATATCATTAAGATAATGATTAATCTTCTCTGATGGTGATAAATTATCTAATCTAGCTTTATATGAATTAATTAAATCAATTTTATGATCTATATTACTTTCAAAGTTATTTAAAACATATGAATTAGCAAGTAATTTATATTCATTATAACAATTCATAAACTTATTTTTCATTAATGTAGCAAGTTTACTTGTATTAGTATTGATTTCTCTAATTAAGTCGTTCATATCAGGGCTTGCAATAACAGCTGCACCTGTAGGAGTTGGAGCTCTTCTATCACTTACAAAATCACATATAGTGAAATCTGCCTCATGACCTATACCTGAAATAGTTGGAATAGATGATTCAAAGATGCATCTAGCTAATTCTTCATCATTAAAACAAGATAAATCTTCTAATGATCCTCCACCTCTTGCAATTATTAAGCAATCGCATATTGCGTCACCATTAGCTTTAATAATAGCATTTATTATTGATTTAGGAGCATCAGCACCTTGTACTAATGCTGGATATAAAATAACTTCAGCTAAAGGATATCTTTTAGCTACTGTAGATATAACATCATGCATTGCATCACCAGTACCTGAAGTTACTAAACCTATTTTATGACAGAATTTTGGGATAGGTTTTTTATATTGATCGTCAAACAAACCTTCCTTTAGAAGTTTTTCTTTTAATCTAATAAAATTTAAATATGCATCTCCTAAACCGACACTTTCAATATTTAGTACGGTAATAGCATATGTTCCTCTTTTAGTATAAAGACCTACACGACCATAAACTAAAACAGTCATACCATCTTCAATTTGAAAGTTTAGTTTTTCTAATAAAGATCCATACATTAAAGCACTAATTTCTGATTCACTATCTTTTAAAACAAAATATAAAATGCCTTTAGAGAAACGAACATTAGAAACTTCAGCTTTTAAATATACATTTCTTAAATTTAAGTCTGTATCAAATTTGTAAAATAGATATCTATTTAAAGCAGCTACAGATAAATATTTGATATTTGTATCCATTATTCACCTATAAAATTGCCATTTGCTATCTTTTCTAATATAGCATTATCGAATTTATGGCTATTGAATCCTTCAATTTCACTATATACTTTAGATATATTTAGCATCTCATTTATTACTACTTCTTTAGGTTCTTTTAAATAGATTAGTTCATATGAACCAAGTCTTAATATACTTCTATCCACAAAACTAATATTTTCTAAAGTATAACCTAATGTTGATACACTAATAACATAGTCTAAATAATCTATCTTTGAAATTGTTCCTTTAACTAATTCAAGTAAATAATCATTATCCCACTCAAGATTAATTTCATCATCAGTTAAATCAAAGATATTTCCTAATTCATCTTTTTTAGCTTCAAATAAATTATTTTCTTTGATTAGTGTAATGATATTATCTATGTCAAGTTCGTTATTAAAATCAAAAGTGTATAATATCATCATAGC
>JAZLLM010000147.1:0-12250 GCA_045598145.1 Bacilli bacterium
CAAGTATTAAAAAAATACCTATCACTTTAAAGGAAATTGAGAATGAAGAGCTAATGGCAAACAAGTGGTTAAAACTAATTGAATATGCTAATCAGTATCCATTAGTTTCATAAGTTTTCATAACTTATTTGACACTACCTAATTACAATATATAATAAACTATTTATAAAATATTTAAAAGTGATTTTTAAAATTTTTTATTATTTTTAAATTAATGTATTAACATATTAAAAAGAAAAAGCTCTATTCTTGAGCCTTTTCCTCTTTTTTAAAATTTTTCTTATTTTTTTGTTTTTTTATAATTATGAAAGAAGCTATTAAACCACCTACTATTATTATACAACCACCAATAATAATTAATCCATTTCCTTCACCTATTATTGCTGCTGCCTCATATGAATTATCAATATATTGATAATTTACACCATCAAAATTAAAATCAATAAAGTCATAATTACGATAATAATTACTTGACCAAATTACTGTTGCCATATCTGAACCATATCTTGGGTCATTCATGAAATCCATCGCCAATATTCCATAATATTGCCCTTTTTTATTATAGTTATTATTCATAATATAATCATATACTTTTGGATTAATATCTTCAGCATATCCTTGAGGTGACCTAAATATTCCAATATTTTTGATATCATTAGCTGATGTATATAATAAAAGGAATGGATCGTAACCTTCACTCTTAGCTTTTAAATATATATCTTCAGCATCATTAAGACCATTTTTAACCCAAATCCATTTCTCATCTTCGTCAACTTCTTTATATTTATTATTTTTATAGACTTGGTATTTTAAATTTTTACTAGATGTAACCAAATCATAAGTTTTGTTTTTTTCATCGCCAATATTATAATTAGCTTTAAAAGCCCAATTACCTAAATAATTCTCACTCTCATCATATAACGAAAGATCATAACTAAAATCAGCTAATATAAATATTTTGCCTCTTGCTTCTTTAAGTGTAGGTACGTGATCGCCATAATAAACACTAGGGAACCCTTTTTCTTGTTCTAGTGCTAATCCCCCAAATAATTGCCTACATAAATCATAAATATATGATTTGTTATCATCATCTTCAGCAGATACATCAAAAATTATTACCTCATCTCTATGTTGTGATAAAAAATTATTCACCCATGTCAATAACTTAGTTCCAGTAACATCTTCCCAATCATTCCAACCCATAACTTCACTTTCCAAATAACGGCAAGTAAAAATACCATGACAAAGTTCTAAATGATCAGCAGCAAATTTTATGTTTCCATTCTTTTTGATTTCTTCTTCAGCATCAGCTAAATCCTCTTCATCTTCTGGATCAAAATCATGTAAATCAAAACGAATATCGAAATATCTTACACCTTGCTCTAATAAACCTGGTTCAACTTTTGTACTCCAACCAGAAAATAGTTTATATACATCAGTTTTATTATTACCAATATAATAATGTTGACAGATGGTATATTGCGCAGATACAGTTGCAGTTGTATGTGCAGTACCAGCATCATGTACACCAGGTATATTTAAATCTGTGATTTTTAAATCATCAGGTAAAGATGCCATCCAATCTGTTGAGTTAATTACTATTTTATTGCTTGCATTAATGTTTATATCGAAACTTAAAATAAATAAACTTATTAATAATAAACACAAAAATATATTTATCTTTTTCATTTTTAGCTCCTTTAATTACTTAGTATTACTATCATATAGAAATTTTAACACATAATTTTAAAAAAATAAAGAGGTTACAAAATGAAAAAAATCTTTTTGCAATCTCTTTTTTGATATTTATTCAACATTTACTCTATGTTTAAATAATTTAATTGAAATAAAATTATATCCTATAACAATCAATGTATATAATACAATTCCTATAATTCCTAAGAACATAATTGTTTTACTATCTGGTGCGCTATTGCTTGTAAAAATACTCATAATATTAGAATTAAATAAACCTATAATAAACATTACTAAAAGCATTATTAATTGCGACACTAGATAAAATAAGAAACCATATATGAATGAATATAATATTTTATTATTTTGATATCTTTGTCCAATAATTATTCCAATAAAACCTACTTGAACTGTATTTATAATTTCTATATACAATAAAAGTATCATTAAAAATAAAATTACATATACATTAATATTATACGAACTAGATAAGTTCGTAAGAAAGTCTTTAATTACAATAATATTATCTTTAGATGCATATGTAATTGCTATTGAAAGCACGAAAATGCCAAACCCAACAAGACTAAAGATTATATTTTCTAGAAATTTTGCTTCAAATAATTCTTCTCTAGTTACAGGAAGTGTATGACTTAAGTACGATTCATCTCCGTAAAGTGATGCATTAAATCTAACCCAACTTCTTATTACTGTATTAAATAATGTACTAAAAACCATAGAAAACATTATACCAACACATATACCACTCATAATTTTAGTAAAAGTGGTTTGATTTAAAATTAAGAAAAATCTTGCTAATAAAGCTGACATAATAGATAGGACATAAAATATAATCATTTTCTTTAGCATGTATTTTAAATCATATTTTAATAACTTACTTAACATCTAAACATCCCCCTAAACATCTCATCTATTGAACTATTACTTTTTTCTCTTAAATTATCAGCATCTTCATCTATTATTACTTTTCCATTTGATAATATTAATACATGATCTATTATTCTTTCTATATCGCCAATTAAATGTGTAGATATTAACAAGGATGATGTATCATCTAACGATGATAAAATAGTATCTAAAATATAATCTCTAGTTGCAGGATCTACACCACCTAATGGTTCATCTAATACATATAGTTTTGCGTTTCTTGACATAACAAGGACTAATTGAAACTTTTCAATCATGCCTTTTGACATATGTTTAAGTGTCATATCATAGCTAATGTTTAATTTTTCAAGTAAATCAAAAGCTTTATTACTATCAAAATCTGTATAAAAATCTTTAAACATTTTAATGCAATCTTCTATTGACATATCCCTATTAAAATAACTTCGTTCAGGTAAATAAGATACTACTGCTTTTGTTTTAACACCAACTTCATCACCATTTATCAATATACTACCTTCATCAATAGATAATAAACCAGTTATTAATTTAATCAATGTTGATTTGCCCGCACCATTTTGTCCTAATAAACCTACTATTTTTCCTTTTTCTATAGAAAGAGAAATATTATCTAAAACCTTTTTATCTTTGTATGATTTAGATAAATTATTTATTTCTAACAAACTCATTATTAATTTGAACTCCTTTCTATATATTTAATGCATTCTGCTTTTCCTAAACCTATTTTACTCATTCCAGAAATATAATATTTAGCTAGTGTTAATGCATAATCATCTTTAAGTTTTTCTAACAATTTAATATCTTTTGATACAAATTTACCATTTGTTCTCTCAGTATAAATAATGCCTTCATTTTCTGCTTCATCTAAGGCTTTCATCATTGTATTTGGATTTACTTTAAATGAAATAGCAAATTCTCTTACTGATGGTAATTTCTCACCACTTTTAAACACGCCTGAAATAATGTAAATTTTTAAATAATCCAAGATTTGAATATAAATCGGTATATTATTGTCAAAACTAATTTCCATATTTTTCCTCCGACTGTATTACTTCACTAATACAGTGATATTATACTATTCAAAATAACATAAGTCAATAGATATATTAAATTAATTTAATTTTACTAAACACGCCTAATAGCTTCATATTATATTTATTAATTATAATTTTCTAATATTTTGCATTAATATAAAAATTCTATTTAATCTACACATTATAATAATAAATTGTAAATAAAAAGACAACAAAGAATGATTTAATATCATTTATTGTTGTCTTTTATATTATAATTTTAAAATTTTAAGCTTTTTTAGATTGATCATATGATGCTTCAGTACTTCCGCTTACACTATTATCTAAGCCTACTGAATTTACTGTCCATGTCATCTTAGTTACCAACATTTCTACTTTTTCCATAAGGTATGAGACTCCTGCTTCATCTGTATAAGTATAAACTTGAGCGCTAAGAATTAAAATGCTTCCCATTTTTACACTATATACTAATGTTGCTTTACCAGCAAATGATGTTGTTACATCAATTTGTGCAGAAGTTATATAATTCCCTTTCATGCAACTTTCTTGGATTTTAGGTGTTGCCTTATCTACTTTATGGATAAATACGAATGGTTCGAATACACTGTCTTCGAAAACACCTGGAACACTCGATTGATAAATTTGGCTTGATCCATGAGAAAAATCAACTACATTAATCCATTTATCATGTTGAGATTCTTTGCATTCACCTTCGATACCATTTAATTTTAAATAATATTCGTAACCACTACTATATGTTGCACCAACTAATGGTGAAGAGTTATTCAATTTAAGTTCATCTTGTGGCTCTTCTTTTTTTGCACAAGAAGTCATAGTTATTACTAGAACAGCTGATAAACATAATATTAAAAATGTTTTAATTAATTTTTGTTTCATTATTTTTCCTTTCAATCAATTTTTTATAAATCTTATTTTACTTCATTTTAATTATTGGTGACCTGTACGGGGTTCGAACCCGTGTATGTAAGCTTGAGAGGCTTATGTGTTAAACCGCTTCACCAACAGGCCAAATAACGTCATTAATTATATAACATTAATGACGTTTTGTCAAAAATAAAATTATTGATATATTTTTTTTAAAGATATATTTAATCTAAGTGCATTTAGAACTACACATATACTACTTAAACTCATTGCTAATGCTGCAATCATTGGATTAAAGACTATATTAATAAATGAAAGTGCACCACATGCAATCGGTATACATAACGCATTATAGAAAAATGCCCAAAACAAACTAAGCTTTATATTGGCAATTGTCTTTTTACTAATCTCTATTGCTTTATTTACATCTGATAAATCATTTTTCATTAATATAACATTAGCAGATGAAATAGCAACATCTGTACCTGCACCTATTGCAATACCAATATTAACTTTTGATAAAGCAATAGCATCATTGATACCATCACCAACCATTCCCACAAAATTGCCTTTTAAACTATTGTCTATTATCTCCCCTTTTTGAATTGGTGATACTTCACTATAGATTTCATTTATGCCAACACATTTACCAACATATTCACAAACATCCTTGCCATCACCACTTATCATACAGGTTTGAATGCTCTTTTCATTTAATTCTTTAATAGCGTTTTTACTATTTTCTTTTATTTCATCAATTAAATTATATGTAGCTATATGTTTTGAATTCTTGCATACATAAATAGAGGTATAAATAGAATTATCTAATGCATATTCAATATTATTATTTTCTAATATTTTTCTATTTCCAACTAAATATGTGTCATCTCCTATAGTTGCTTTTAATCCTTCTCCAATAATATTCTCAAAATTATTAATATTATAGAAATCGTTATTTGCATAATCATCCATTATTGATTTTGCAATAGGATGATTTGATTGCCTTTCTATACTTGCAACTATTTTTTTAATATCTTTTTCTTCTTCATCAAATACTTTTATATTTTCTATTCTTAGTTTTCCACTAGTTATTGTGCCAGTTTTATCAATAAATACTTTATTTATATTATGCACATTTTCTAATGCAACAGCAGATTTAAATAAGATTCCCTTATAAGCACTAAATCCTGTTGATATCATTATTGCTAGAGGTGTAGCTAAACCTAAAGCACAAGGGCATGATACTACTAATACACTAATACCAATTCTAAATGAATATTCAAAATTCTTACTAAATACAAACCATAATACAAAAGCTAATAAAGCAATTCCTATAACTGAAGGTACAAATATCATACTCACTTTATCAGCCAATCTTGAAATTTGCGCCTTTGAATTACTTGCTTCATCAACAATATTTATTATTTTTGCGATTGTTGAATCATTAGCCGTTGACGTTGTTTTAATTCTTATATTTCCATCAACTAATATAGTAGACGAAATAACCTCATTACCCACATTTTTATATACAGGTATACTTTCTCCTGTAATCATTGACTCGTCAATATCTGCTTTTCCATCAACAATTACACCATCAACTGGTATGTATTCACCCGTTTTAACTAATAATACATCGTCTTTATTAATCTCTTCAATATAAATCTCTTCATATTTTTCAATATCATTTTCTAAAACAATTCTTACGGCTGTAGGTGGAACTAAATTCATAAGTTCTGATACAGCTTTTGTTGTCTTAGCTTTAGACCTAAACTCAATATATTTACCCAAAGAAACTAAAGATAATATAGTCCCTGCAGATTCAAAATACAAATCGTAACTAACTACTTCTCCATTTACTTTAGCAATTATTAGTAATATTAATCCGTATAATCCATAAATTATTGATCCTGTAGACGCAATTGCAATAAGCGAGCTCATATTTGGATTAAGTTTAAATATCTTATTATATCCATCTTTAAAGAAAAAGAAGTTTAAAATGCATATTGGTATTAATAATACCAACTGTAAAATACCATTATATAAAGCATCATTGTTAAATGGCACCCATATATTTAACATTTTCCCCATTGAAACATACATTAATATAATCATTAAGCATAATGATATTATCAGTTTTATTTTTTTATTCTTTAAATCCTTTTCATTTACTAATTTCTTTTTGCTATCATAGATAGAGGCTTTATATCCTGCATTCTTAACTGATTCTATTATTTCATGATTATTTACTATGCCTTCATCATAAATAACGATCATAGAATTATTAACTAAATTAACATTAACAGATATTATTCCATTTAATTTAGTAACGGCTTTATGTACATGATTTACACAAGCACTACAAAACATACCTTCTATATCAAATTTTTGCTTCATAATATATTTTATGGTAAGAATCTATTATCTCCTCCAGACAAATATATCTCATACCATTCCTTTCTATCTAATTTAATGTCTATAGCTTTATACATTTCCTCTAAATGTTTAATACTAGTTGTTCCTATAACAGGCACAATATTAAAATTAAGACGCATAATCCAAGCTAATGCAATTGCATTTTTTGTAACATTATACTTATTTGCATATTTTTCTAAGCATTTATTTAACTTTTCATACTTACTATTATCAATAAAACAACCATCATCCCAGCTTGCCATTAAAGGACTCCATGCTTGTAACATGATATTTTCATTAAAACAATACTCTAAAGTTCCATTTTCTCTGACAATTCCTTCATTTTCTTTCATATTCACATAAATATTTTCATCTATTAGTAATGAATGAACAATACTAAATTGCATTTGGTTAGCTATAATAGGTACATTTATATGTTTTTTTAATAATTCTATTTGATTTGGGTTCATATTTGATACACCAAAACATCTAACCTTACCATTTATATATAAATATTCGAAAGTTTCTTTCAATTCGTTAAGGTCGACTAAGACATCAAAGCGATGAAGCATCAAAATATCTAAATAATTTGTTGATAAACGCTCTAAAGAAGCCTTTACACTATCAATTATATGCTCTTTTGATAGGTCAAAATACCCTCTACATATACCACATTTAGTTTGAATGATAATCATATCTCTTAAATATGCATTTTCTTTTAAAAAGTTACCAAAAATGGTCTCACTTTTACCATTTCCGTATATATCTGCAAAGTCAAAAAAGCTAATTCCTAAATCAATTGCTTTTTCAAATAATTTGTTTGCATCTTCTTGTTTTAATTCAGGTAAATGCATAGTACCTAATATTAATTTGTTATTTACATATTTTTCTGTTTCTTTCATATTATTCACTTTTTACTTAATTATACCACATTTTTTAAACTTTGTTTTTAAAAGCACTTAAAAACTTCTAAAATTATGCCCAAAATTTGCGTTTTAATCGTTTTTTCTTTTTTTCGCTAATAAGATTTCATTTTATTTGTTTTTTATAACACATCTCAAATACTGGTTTTATATATATTTTTGCTAAAATTTAATTTTAATCAATTAAAAAAGACAAGAATTACATTTTTAAAATCACTTATTTTAAAAAGTTTTTTCTTGTCCAAATTTTTAAACTATTTTTTGCTTATCTTTTTGAATAATGATAGATAATATTTTCGAATTCTTTAAAATCTTTACTAACGTTATCAAAATATATAGCAGATGACTTAAAACTCTTGTCTATTTCGAAGTTCGCTTTACGATAATCTGAGCTTTCAGTATATCCTATAGTTAATAACGTTACATCACCCTTGATAATTTCTATATTTTTTGCAAATAAAAATACATAAATCTTACTGTCTTGGATTCTATAATATATATCATATGCTTCATTTACTTGAATATCTTTTTCATTAAAATTAAATTCTTTGTCGTTATAAGCAAAACATGCTTGTAAACTTGAAAATCCCACATTTGATAGAGCTGCAAGTTCAACTTTCGACTTGTCTTCAGTTCTTCTAACCATTATAATCATATCATTATCACCTAATTTTGGATCTAAAGCACGATAATTAATAGTAGTAATATTCAATTTACATTCACATCCTTTATAAGAAGCTGTAATTCTTTTTGATGCACCCTCTTTCAAAGCTGCTAAATTTTCTGTATCTCCACCATCTATAAGCATTTGTTCAGTTAAACCCGCTTCTCTTGTAGTGCCATCTTCATAAGTAATTAATATTTTAATTACTGAAAAATCTAAATCTTCAGTATCTATACCTTCTGGTATACTATCTTTTATTGCTTCAACTTGTATAACAGTTTTACCTTCATCAGGATCTTTTTCAACTTCACCACCTGAACCGCTTCCTTTACATGAGCAAATTAAAAATAAAAATAATATTAAAATTATGTTTAAAAATTTCTTCATAATGTTTCTTCCCTATAAATTACAAGAATATTATATCATTGTTTTTGAAAAATTAAAAGTGATATTCTCATTTACGAACAAAAAACTTTCTACCTAAATAAAAAGCTTTTTATTCTTTTTATATATTATATACATAGTAATTGACCAAATTAACATAACAAATACAATTATTGCATTTATGTAATAAAAATTTTTGTATGAATAGTTTTCTATAATTATTCCATTTATGTTATTAAATGCAAATACATATATTGAAAAAGCCAAAGTTACCAGCATTATTCCTTTTGTACTCTTTTCTTCGCCTACGATATTTATTACTTCTAAACACATTGAACTTAATATGCAAGCATATCCTGTTCCTCTTAAGGCAGTAAATGCAATAGTAAGTGGTAATGGTAGGTATAATCCATTGATTACAAGCCTAATAAATAAAGCAGCGCTTGCTATTAGCAAAAGTAATTTAGTTGAAATTTTCCTACCAATTTTATTTAATACTAAAAGAGCAGCCACTTCAACTCCAACAAAAAATGAATAAATCATTCCAAACTGGTCTGCACCTATTCCTCTACTTTCTAAATATGTAGAAAAGAAGTAATCAGTACTATAATGAGTGCCATACATAATTGCATAAAAAATTGCAAAGAGAATTAATTCTTTATTTTTAAATACTTCTATATATTCTTTAACTGAACTTTTTTCTTTTACAGTATCTGTATTTTCTACTTTTAATGTCAAATAGATAATTCCACTAATCACCATAAGTGCACACGCAATTACAAAAGCATATGCAAAATTAATCTTTTCAATAATTATGCCGCCAACTGTAGTAGCTATAACATATGCAATTGAACCAAATATTCTAATTCCTTGAAAGTTTAAATTCTCTTTTTCAGTATATGCAGCGACTAATGAATCAAGCATCCCATAGTGGCAAGACCCAACTATAGCCATACCTAATACTAACGCGGTAATTAAATAGAATTCACTAGATAAAGAAATAATTGCTATAATAATACCCTCAAGCATGCTTATTATGCCTAAAGAGTTTTTCATTCTTTTAGTATTTTTGCATATCAAAGAATAGATTGGATTTAATAGTATAGCAAGTAAAGGAGATATTGATAAAATAAAACCTATTCTTGATTCTGTTAAATTTCTACTTCTTAGATACAAAGCTAAAAAAGGATAAAAGAAACCATCACCTAAATATCTAGTAAATGATAAAAATTTATATTTTGTAGTTTCGTTAAATATTTTCATATAATTATTATATCACTAAGGTAAATAAAATTAAATAAATATTATTACATTTACATAAAGTATGATATAATAATTTTATTAAAGGAGTTCTTATGAAAAAAATTAAATCAATTCTTATAAAAATTAAAGCTAAAGCTACACTCAAAACATATCAAAAGCCATTACTCGTTACAATAATATCTTTACTAATAATAAATTTAATTATTTTAATTGTAGGATCAATAGTAATGCTTAGAGTAGATGATAGTGGATATTTCGAAGGAAAATTCATTTCCGCATTCGCTACTTGTATGAAATGTATGATTTCTGCTAATTCAATAAATACATTAACAAGTGACGGCGCAGGATTAAAACTAATCATTTGTTCCGCAATTATTATTGGTATTGAAATGGTTATATTTTCAGGAGCAATTGTTGCAACACTAACTGCAGCACTTAAAGGATTTGTTGATAAAAAATCTCAAGCACAAGGTAAGATTAGCGTTGAGAACCATTTTGTTATTTTAAACTGGAATAGCAAAGTTCCTGATATAGTATATAACCTTTTAGTTAAGGGATTTAAAAATAATATAGTTATTTTATCTAACAAGTCAAAAGAATATGTTACTGCTGAAATAGAATCAGTTATCTCTACTTATTCAGATTGTAAAAAGAAAAAGAAAGTTAATTTAATAATTAAGAATGGCAATCCATTATTACACGGATCATTAGAAGATATATCAATTGAAAAAGCTTCTAACATAGTTATTATGTCTAGAGAAGATATGAATGTTGGCGATGATATCAATATTTCGAATTCAGATCTTTATTCTTTAAAAATTATGTTATCACTAGGCAACTTCAATATTAACCCTAATTGTAATATAGTTGTTGAGACTGATACTGAATCAACAAAGCAAAAGATAGAAAACTTATCTCTTACTGTAAACTCCCTAAAGAATAAATCTATTATTCCTATTTCATTTAACCAAAAAATAGGACAAATCATTGCACAAAGCATTATTAATCCTATTATGGCTCCTATTTACTTAGAATTGCTATCTTATGAAGGATTTGAATTCTATTCTTACGAAAACATTGAATTAGACGATTATATTAAAAAATACAATTCTGCTATACCTATTATTAATTTTGGTAATTTATTTGTCCTAGCTGAAGATTATGCTGATGCATCAAAAACAAGACAAGCAGAATATAAAACTGATAAAACACTTAAACTTGTAAGTAATAAGCATTTAGACAAATTCTCTATTTTTGTAATCGGAGAAAATAAAAAAAGTAATGCAATCATTAAAAATTTAGAATTATACAAAACCCTTCCAACTTCAGAGTTTTCAATTAAAACATATAAGAAAGATGATATATATGGTCTTATAGAAGATATTAAAGAAACTGATGGAATCAGAAAAGTTCTAATCTTAAGTGATGATACAGTATCTAATGATAGTTATGATGCAAACGTATTTGTAACTCTTATAGCTTTACAAAACGCTTTTCCAAAACGTGATAATATATCATTTATTACTGAATTATTAGATTCTAGAAATTTAAATAGTGTTAAAGACTTTAACATTCAAAATGCTATAATATCTAATAGGATGATGAGTTTATTAATTACCCAATTAGCCTTAAATAAAAATTCAAAAAAATTCTTTAATGGTTTATTAACTGTTGATACTGATGAAGGAGGAGATTATTTCGACATAAAGATATCTAAAGTTGATGAAATACTAGATTTAAATCAAAATTTAACTTTTAAAACTAAAGCAGATTTAATCCAATCATTTTATTATGGTTCAAACGGAAAATATATGCTTATAGGTTACATAAGAGATGATAGTATTTATTATTTAGCTAATAGACAAGACGATGAATTTAATTTAACACTAAAAAATAACGATTCATTAATTTATGTAGAATATTAAAAAAGGGGCTGTAAAAAAACCTAGGTTTTGAATTTAATAACCTAAGTTTATAGTCCCTTTTTTATTTTGCATATTTATAGTCTACTTTTGATTCCTCATTTATTGATTTCTTCTTTATTTTTGATTCTTTATTTGATAATC
>JAZLLM010000148.1:0-3620 GCA_045598145.1 Bacilli bacterium
AATTTAAAACCAATATTTTTAATATTGTTAATTAATTTTTTTAATTCATCATCTGCATAGTGCATATCATAAGGGATCATTGTATTATCTAAATCAATTAAAATATATCTTTTACCTTTATTATATAGGTCTTGGTAATCAATATCATATATTGTGTGATATACATAAGTTGGGATGAATTTATTTAATAATTTGTGTTTGCCCATAATTTCACCTATTTTAAATAAGAGTCTTATAATACATAAGACTCTTTATAATTCATATTTTATTTTATAGTTGGAAGAGATGCAGCAGCAATTGATTGACCAACTCTACGACTCTTTTCATCTGGCATATCTAATACGATACGGCTTGCAAGTTCTGGGAATACATCTCTTAAAACATGTCTTGCTCTAGCAGTAATTAGATTTCCACCATTACCACTTACAACACGGCCTAATAATAATACATGCTTAATATCATAGAAGTGTGCATAATAAGCAATTGTGAAGCCTAAATAAGTTCCTAAATCTAAATAAATTTGTTCAGCAACTTCTTTTTCTTCTTTTGTACCATTAACATATAAATCTTGTACAAATTTTAATTTACGAGCTGGTGAGAAGCTTGGATCAAATTCAATTCCAGCAGCTTCAGCTAATTTAATGATACTATCTTGTGAGAAATATTTAACACCACAGCCATAATCACCACTCCATTCGTCAACCATAGCATCCTTATTAAAGTCTACAGGTGCGAATGCAAGTTCATTAAGCCATCCTTTGATGCTTCCTCCAGCGCCAATATAACCAGCAGCTTCACTAGTTCCCATCGCAATACCTAATACTCTATCAGTATTTAATTCAATTGCACCAGCTAATGCGGTAACATCGCCATCATTAGCAACTACTAGTGGAATATGTTTATTGTATTTCTTTTCAAATTCTTTAGTAACATCAATATAAATGTTCTTAACATATTTATCAAAGTCTTCTTCATTAACTTTTAAGAATAATGAAGCAACCATAATCTTATTATCAACTACGATACCAGCAGTACTTACACCGATAGAATCGATTGTTGGAAGGAATTTAGATGCTCTTTCAATTGAATCCTTAATACCTTCAAAATGATATTTAGGATCAGAATTAATTTTAGGGAACCAAACAGTTTCATCGCTAAATAATACTTTACCATCTTCTGATGCAGAAACTTTTCTATCACTTCCACCAGCATCAAAGCCGATTCTACAACCATCTAAGCCATTTTGCATCTTTTCGTTTTGTTCCTTTAAAGCTGGAACTTCATCATATGCACATTCAACTACTTTAAATTCGCATTCATAAACTCTAGCCATGAAATTGAAATCGAATGCTCTTTCACCATCTTTAGAATATGCTTTGCTTATTCTAGTATAGATTTCATGTGAACCAGCGATATAAATTTTATATCCACCAGCTAACCATAATAATGTTTTGATGATTCTTTCTACAACTTCATAGTTTTCATCATCATGTCCAGTGCCATCTTTAAAAATATCAATTTCGTAAATATAATTGTAGCCTTTAGTTCTTTCTAAGCATACAACTAATTTGTTTTTTTCAGAACTTTCTTTTACTTTTTCAATAAAATTTTGAAGTTCAATAATTGCAGGTTTAAATCCAGCATCATATTTTGGAACGTATTTTAGCATTTTTCTTTACTCCTTTATTATTTGATATTCTTAATAGTTACGAAAAATTCGTCTGTTTCAGTCTTAATAAGAATTCTTTGACCAACTTTAGCTTTAATAATAGCAGCTCCTAATGGAGATTCGTTTGAAATCTTGCCATTTAGTGGGTCACTTTCTAAACTACCTACGATAGTATATGTTTCTGTTTCTTCAGTATCTTCGAAGAAAATTGTTAAGCTTTTACCTAAGTTTGAACTTGAAGTTTTGCTTTCATCAATGATAACAGCATTTTTAATGATTGCTTCTAATTCTTTGATTCTTTCTTCAATTCTTCTTTGTTCATCTCTAGCTGCATCATAATCAGCATTTTCAGATAAGTCACCTTGAGCTCTAGCATCTTTTAAGTCTTCAATGTTTTTAACACGGTCAACATTAATTAATTTATCTAACTCGTCTTTATATTTTTTTAATCCTTCTTCTGTTAATTGTTGTTTAGCATTCATAAATATAATACCCCATTTCTCAAGTAATTATATCAAAAATTATCATAAATTTCAATATAATATTGACTTAATTAATTTTAAGTCTAATCATATCACCTTTTTCGCATTTAAAAGGAACATGCATTTTAATAATTTGTTCAGGATGATTTGCACAATCTTGCGGATTCATACTCTCATCATATATTTCTTCAACTTCATATAAAGTATTTTTTGTATTAGGTCCAAAGAATTCTAAAGTATCTCCAACTTTAAAATAATTTCTTTGTATTAAAGTTAATAAATGACTAAATCTATTATATTTAGCTACTACGCCCACAAATTCTTTTGTTGGATGGTCATCCCTATCATACAATTGTTCATTGATAGTAACATCACCATTTAAAAAGCCAGTTGATGTAAGTCTATTTTCAGCCTTCCTTATTTCAGTCTCATAAATATTATAATCCATTATCGTGTTAGTTTTATAATACTCATCAATTAGCATACGATAACTTCTAACTACAGTAGCAATATAATATTCACTCTTCATTCTTCCTTCAATTTTAAGCGAATCAACGCCTGCCTCAATTAATAATGGTATTTCTTTTAATGCCATTAGGTCTTTTGAACCAATGTTAAAGAAAAGATCTTTATTAATTTTGCCCTTATTATCGTATAGATGGTAATTCCACCTACAAGAATGAGCACATCCACCACGGTTAGCATCACGATTAACCATGTGATTTGAAAGCATGCATCTACCTGAATATGAAGAACACATACCACCATGTATAAACACTTCAATACCTAAATCGTGCATCTTCTTCTTTATTTCGCTAATTTCAGTTAGGCTTGCCTCTCTACCTAAAACTACCCTTTTAACTCCTAGGTTTTTATAATACATGCAAGTCATGCTATTTAAGCTAGATAATTGCGTAGAAACATGAGCTTCCATTCTTTTACATAAAGAAATGCATCTAGTAATAATTGTAATTGATGATGCTATAATTGCATCAACACCCACTTTATCTAAATATAATAAATAATCATCCAATTCATTAAGGTCTATATCTTCATCATGAGGTAATGCATTCATTGTAATGTATACTTTAGCATGATGTTTATGCGCAAATTTAACACCTTCTTTAATATCAGCTAAAGAAAAGTTGTTAGCTCTAGCACGTAAACTAAACTTTTCTCCGCCACAATATACAGCATCTGCTCCATACATGATGGCTACTTTCAATTTTAATAAGTTTCCAGCAGGGGCAAGTAATTCAATTCTTTTCATTTTAACCTACTTATTTAAAATTGATGGATTTAAATATAGTAAGCTAGAATCTATATTATCATCAATTTCACACAATTCATTATATTTATTTACATCATAATTTTTAAATAAATCAATTAGTTTAGATATATGATTAGTTTTATATGTTTCTATAAATATATAATTTGGTTTTAAATATTCTAATTCTTTAAATAAACAA
>JAZLLM010000149.1:0-12192 GCA_045598145.1 Bacilli bacterium
AATTCATTTACTAATATGTTAAAGTCATCATTATCTAAAGAAGCTCTAGAAAATATTTTGCAGTTAAAATAATTATTCATTAAAGGATTAATATTAGCTTTTATTTTAGCTAGTCTAATAAGGATTGAACTAAAACTTAAGTCTACTTCTTCCTCATTAATTATGTTCTTAGTTTGAATAATTTCCTCATTATTTTCATCTTTTAGTGTTTCTAAAGGCATGTTAATTACTTCTTCTTTTTTCTTTTTAGAAAATAAACTTTTTAGTTTCATAATATGCCTCCAATCTAATAATATTATAACATAAGTATATTTTTAAATAAAGAATAGCTATAAAAAAGCTAGAAACAAAAATAGCTTTTAAATAGTTTCTAGCTTAATATTTTAATTTATCTTTATCACAAGTAGCATCCCCAATAATAACTATATCCCCGTTATTATTTAAAGCTTCTAAACTACCATCAACAAAATGAACTGTAACTTTATCATCAACTAAATTCTTTTTATTCAGTATAGCGAAGGAACTAGCTGCGCCTGTTCCACAAGCTTTTGTCCAGCCTACACCTCTTTCATATGTTCTGACAAAGATGTTTTCTCTATCTATTATTTTAACAAAATTGATGTTAATTTTTTTCTTAAATATTGGTTTAGCGTATATTTCTTTTGCTACCTTATCTAAATTATATACATCAACATCATTATCAATTTCACATACTAAATGATGAGTACGTAAGAATATAGCAGTCATCTTTAAAGATACACCATCAATACACTCTTCTTCTTCAATCATTTCATTTTTAGAATCTAAATCTAAAAGTTTTGGTGAAAAGGATGCTTTACCTAAATTTACAGATATACTTAGTGGATTAAGTGAATTAATCTTACTATATACATCCCCACCATTAGTTTTAATTTTTATTTCTTTTTTAATATCGATAAATGCTAGTTTATAAGCATATAGCATCATACATCTTGTGCCATTTCCACACATTGGTGCAAGACTACCATCTCTATTATAAAAGTGCATAACTAAATCATAATCATCTTCGTTTGCAATTTCTACTGCTATCAATCCATCTTTATCATGCTTGTCACATAGAGTAGTTGTAAGTTTTGAATAATCAATACCCTTCTCATATGCACAAAATACAAATGAATTATGGCATGCATTATATAATGAATAATACATATTAGTCTTTTTTAATCATACTATTACCAGTCATATCAACTGGTTTTTTAATACCTAATAATTCAAGCATAGTTGGAGTTATATCACCAAGGTTTCCACCATCTTTAAGTGTTACACCCTTCTTACATAAAATAAATGGTACAGGATTTGTAGAGTGGGCACTAAATGGTTTGCCTTCTTCATCCAATAATTTATCTGCATTTCCGTGGTCAGCAGTAACAATTAAAACACCACCAACACTCTTTACTGCTTCATATACTTTTCCTAAGCATTCATCAACAGTTTCTACTGCTTTTACAGTTGCGTTAAAATCTGTAGTATGACCTACCATATCACAGTTTGCAAAATTCAAAATGATAGTATCAAATTCTTTTGACTTAATAGCTTTTACAGCTTTTTCACATACTTCTGGTGCACTCATTTCTGGTTTAAGATCATATTTACCAGCTACTTCTTTTGGAGAGTTTACTAAAATTCTTGTAGCGCCTTTAATTTCTTTGTCTACTCCACCATCAAAGAAGAAAGTAACATGAGCATATTTTTCAGTCTCTGCGATTCTAAGTTGTGTTAAGCCATTATCGCTGATTACATCACCATAAATATTGTGTAATTCTTGAACAGGAAAAGCTACATCACCCTTAACATTTTCACTATATAACATCATACAAACATAATCTAAATCTTTGAATACTTTAGCGTTTTGAATAGTTGTCATAGTAGGATTAGTTAAAGCTGTAGAAATTTCAATAGCTCTATCAGGTCTAAAGTTTGCAAAAACTACACTATCACCATCATTGATATTTGAATCATCATTAGCTAAATATGGTACTAGGAATTCATCTGTAACACCATCATTATAACTATCAGTAATACCTTGATATAATTCTTTAACTGGTGCATTATTATAAACTAAAGCATCATATGCATATTGAACTCTATCATAATTCTTATCTCTATCCATTGCATAATATCTACCACTTACAACACCAATTTTTGAATTTCCTACTTCATCAATTTTATCTTGTATTTGTTTTAAATATAGAACAGCTGATTTTGGAGGTACATCCCTACCATCTAAGAAGCAATGTATTACAACTTCTTTGACTCCTCTTTTAACTGCTGCTTCTAATAAATATATAATATGTGTTAAATGTGAATGAACACCACCATCACTACATAATCCCATAATATGTAATTTAGAATTATTTTTAATAGCATGATTAATTGCTTTATCAATAGCAGGAACTTTATCTAATTCCTTATTTCTTACTGCGATATTTACTCTAGTTAATGATTGATATACTACACGGCCAGCACCAATATTCATGTGACCAACTTCACTATTACCCATTTGACCCTCTGGTAAACCTACATCTTCGCCACTTGCTTGAATTATTGTATTTGGATAATTTTCCATTAAATAATCCATAACTGGAGTATTAGCAGCTTTAATTGCATTACCATCTACTCTATCAGTAATTCCATATCCATCAAGGATAGCTAACATAACTAATTTTTTATCCATAATCTTCACCTCTAAGATAATATTATTTTACTTTTTACATTATTATATTATACAACAAATTCACTTATTTGTCTATAAAAGTATTCTCTTTAAAAATTAAAACGTTTTATCATTTTTTTAAGTTTTTATTTTTCAATATTTCATGTTATAATTATCATAGGTAAAAATTTATGAAACAAAAAACTTTAGGAATTATATTAATTATATTTACTATAATAGTTTGGGGTACCACATTTCTCGCAACAAAAGAATTATTAATTTCCTTTACGGCATCAGAAATTATATTGTATAGGTTTATAATTGCGTTTCTTGCTTTATTTCTTTTTAAACCAGTTATATTTAAATGGCAAGGATTTAAATTTGAAGGATTATGTTTCCTTGCAAATATTTTAGGTGTAGGCCTATATCAATATTTAGAAAACCTAAGTGTACTATATTCTACTCCAACAAATACATCAATCATAATTGCTTGTGCAGCCTTCTTTACTGCTTTATTTACTTTTGTAATATTAAAAGAGCAAAAACCAAAAATACACTTTTTTATAGGTTTTGTGATAAGTATTGTAGGTATCGCTTTAGTAGTTTTAAATGGGACTTTGAATTTAAGTTTAAATCCTTTAGGTGACTTTATTGCTCTTATATGTGCTGTCTTTTGGGGATTGTATAGCGTAGTTGTTAAAATTATATCAAAAGAGGGAAAACCTATTATATTAGTAACTAGAAGACTAATGCTTGACGCAGTAATTACAATTACTATAATTATTTTAATTAAAAGAGAAGCATTAAATTTAAGTGCATTATTAGAATTTAAAAATGCGGCATGGACTTTATATTTAGGCCTAATAGCTAGTGCTATATGTTTTATTACATGGAATTATGCAGTAGAGCATGTTGGTACAGTTGAGACTTCATTAGCTGTATATGTAATACCACTAGTAACTTGTATAGCAGGTGTATTATGGTTTGATGAAATATTAACACCTATGTGCTTAATAGGTATCTTAGTAACTATTATAGGTTTATATATTTCAAGTGATTTATATATAATAACTAACTTTATAAACAAAAGAAAAGAACTCACTAAGTGAGTTCTTTATTTTTTTTAATATTTATTATCACTGATAGATTCAGCGATATAAGTTAAGTGGTCAGCAGCACGTTCTAAATTATTAACGATGTTAATAAATACACCACTACTTTCAGGTTGACACATACCTGTTTTTAATCTCTCTAAGTGATTAGAAACCATATCAGCTCTCATACTATCTACTTTATCTTCAATTTCATTAATTTGATTCATAAAGTCATATGTTCTAGTACTAAATGTCATATCAGTTAAGCCAAACATTTGATCAATTAAATCCTTCATTACTAAAATTTGTTCTTTAACTGAATCAGAGAACTTTAATTCTTCCTTGACAGCATTATGTGTATATTTTTTAATATTATCGGCAATTTCACCAATACGTAAAATGTCATTTAAATTATGATGGAATGAAGATATCATACATTCTTCTTGATAAGTAACTCTAGATGAAGATATCTTAACAAGATATGCAATTATTTCTTTATTCATCAATGCTAATGTATCATTTTGTTTTTCGATAGCTTCAGCATTATCTTCCTGTTTAGCTGCAAAATCGTCTATAGCAAAATCTAATGCCTTTATAGCTTCAAATCCCATACGAGATATTTCTTTTGTTAATTGGCCTAATGCTACTGAAGGATAATTTAACATTCTATCGTCCATGATAACAATCTTAGGTTCATCATCTTTCTTTTCTCTAACAAAGAAAGTAGATGCTTTTACAAGAACACTAGTTAATGGTAAGAAAATTAATGTACACAATACATTAAAGAATGTATGGAACATTGCTATTTGAGTCTCAGGATGTTCAAACCATTTAGCTAAAGTTTGATTCATGAAATCTTTCCATATTAGTAAAACTATCATAAAAATCAATGATCCAACTACGTTAAACATTAAGTGAATTAAACTTGCACGTTTAGCATTAGCATTTGTGCCAATTGATGAAATCAAAGCGGATACACATGTACCAATATTAGTACCCAATATTACAAATAATATTGAATTACCACCAGTACCAATAGAAATACCAGCACCTACCATTGAAATAATAATAGTTGTTATTGCAGCTGATGATTGAACTAATGCAGTTGCAACAAGACCAATAAAAAGCAATAATATTGGGTTATTAATTTCTGATAAGAACTTAACTAAAGTCTCTGATGAACTAAAACCTTTAAAGGAATTTGACATACACTTTAAACCTAAGAATAATAATCCCATACCAGCTAAGGCAAAGCCTAAAGTTTTCATCTTATCCTTTTTAGCTATCATATTAATAAATACACCAATTAATGATAAGATCATTGCATATAAACCAAAATCAAATGAGTTTAAGGCAACGATTTGAGCAGTAATTGTGGTACCTATATTTGCACCCATAATAATTGTGGCAGCTTGATATAATGTCATAATACCCGCATTTACAAAGCCCACAACCATTACAGTTGTAGCAGCTGATGATTGAACTAATGCGGTAGTTACAGCACCAACACCTACACCTACTAATTTATTTTTACTAGTTTTATTAAACAAGTTTTTTAATCTTTTATGTGCTAACTTTTCTACATTTTCTGATAACAATTTAAAACCTATCATAAATGCGCCCATACCGGCAAGTAGCATAGCAATTGCTTCAAACATTTTATTTCTCCATTCTTTCTCTATTATATTATAGCATACAAATATAAAAAAGACCATCAAATATAATATAATAAATGCTTAGAAAAACGTTTTATATTTTAAGCAATAGAAAAAGATACCTAAAATAGGTATCTTTTAGTACGTTCGTTTTTATTTACCAAATTGAGCATCATTATTTCCAGAATATGAAGTCCACATATCTAGCATATTGATAGCATCATTATAGTCAGCTAACCAACCATTACGAGCAACTGTATAATTACCATCTTTTCTTGTTACTAGGAATGTATCCCATTCTTGGTTTTCAAGAGTAACAGTAATTCCATAAGCAGCTAAACAAGATTGGATATATTCACCAATTGCTTGATGTCCTGTACCAGTATTATATAAGTAATCAAATTCTGTGAAGTTAGTGAATTTCTTAGTCTTTTCATCATATTCAAAATACTTCTTTAAAATTTCAATTGCTTTTGCGCAGTTTGCAGCGTATGCACTTTCAGCTGTATCGAAGTATCCAGCGAATGAATTTCCACCAGCTGATTCATAGAATTGACTTCCGTCAGCATTAGTAATACCCATTCCAACGAATGATGATGCAGGAACTTGTCCAGCTTTACCAATTTCTTCACATACATAATTTCTATCAAAGAATAATGAAACAGCGTTACGAATTTCTTCATTAGCTTTAGCGATTTCTTCTTTTGTCCAGCCTTCAGAAACATATGAAGGAACTAAGTCAGTGTTATTATTGAAAATAACATAATATGTACCTAATTGACCTTCAACTTTATATTCAGTTGGATAATCAACTTTTAATGTTTCAATTTCATCGTTTGGAACTGTATCAATGAATTGATAATTTCCACTCTTGTAGTTAGCTAAAATAGCTGTATCATCAGCACTTAACCACATAGTGATCTTTTCCATAACTACATTTTCTGCATCCCAATAATTTTCATTCTTTTCGAAAACAATCTTAGAATCATGATCCCAAGAATTTAATTTATAAGCACCATTTGAAATATAAGTTTCAGGTTTAGTAGCCCAATCATCAGGGTTAGAATCAATTACACCTGAATAAATAGGCATAAATGTTGGGAAAGCACATAATTCAAAGAAATAAGGAACATCAACTGGTAAAACAACAGTTAATTTCTTACCATCATCAGAAGCAGTAATATTTAATTTACCTTCACTATATCCATCAACGATTTCAAATAAATAACCATAGTCAAATTCAGCATTTGCATCTGCAGCACGATTCCAAGCATATACGAAATCATTAGCAGTTACAGGTTCACCATTAGACCATTTAGCATTTTCTTTAATTTCAAATGTATATGATACTTTACCATCATCACCAACAACAGCTGTAGGTAATTCTTTAGCTAAATCAGCAACGATGTTACCATCTTTATCATATCCAGTTAAACCAGAGAAGCAATGTAATACAATTGTAGCACCATCAACTGAAGAGTTAGCAGCTGGGTCAATTGTATCAGGTTCAGATGCTAAACATACATTGATATTATCAGTAGCACCATTTACTTTACAATACTTAAAGAACTTAGTTCCTGTAGCAGTTCCGAAATATCCAGTAACAGAATCTTTAATCATATAGATATCTGTATAATAATATAAAGGAACGATACAACCTGTGCTCATTAATAAGTCTTCAGCCTTATGATATAATTTTTCTCTCTTTGTAGCATCAGCTTCTTTTTTAGATAATTGGATTACTTTATCATAAGTTTCTTGCCATGTTTCATTTTCAATTTTAACATTTTCATAACCAGGAATATCACTTAAATCTAAAGAATAGATTTTTAATGCTCCGTTTTCAACCATCTTAACTTTTTCAGTTGGTTTTGAACCTTCTTCTTTACCGCCACATGCAGCTAATCCAAAACAAACAGCTAAAGTCATAACAACAACTAATAAGTTTTTGAATAATTTTTTCATAATTTTCCTTTCTGCTTCTATAAGCTTCTTATTCATTTTCTATTTTAGTAACATGATGACAAGCAACAAAGTGACCATCTTTAACTTCAATTAGTGGAGGTTTAGATAATGCACATTCTTCGCTTGCCTCTAAGCATCTTGTCCTAAAAGGACAACCGCTAGGTACATTTAATGGACTCGGTACATCTCCATTTAAAACAATTCTTTTACTACTCCTTGCAGTATTAGGATCAGGAGCAGGTACCGCAGACATTAATGATTTTGTATATGGATGTAGAGAATTATCACAAATCTCGTCAGAATTTGCGAGCTCTACAATATTACCTAAATACATAACTGCTATTCTATTACTTATATGTCTTACTACTAAGATATCATGAGCAATGAATAAATATGTAAGTCCAAGCTTTTCTTGCAAATCTTCAAACATATTAATAACTTGTGCTTGAATAGATACATCTAATGCACTAACTGGTTCATCGCAGATTATAAATTCTGGATTAACAGCTAGCGCTCTAGCAATTCCAATTCGCTGTCTTTGACCTCCTGAGAACTCATGAGCATATCTTGATGCATGCTCAGGTGAAAGTCCAACTAAATCCATAAGCTCTTTTATTTTTTCTTGCCGTTCTTCTTTAGTTTTATATAATTTATGAACATCAAGTGGTTCACCAATAATATCTCCTACTGTCATTCTAGGATCTAATGAAGAATATGGATCTTGAAAAACCATTGTAGCTTTTTTTCTAAATTCGTTAATTTGTTCTCTAGTCTTTAACAATTCACCATTATAATAAATTTCACCATCTGTAGGTTTATATAAATATAAAAGAGTTCTACCAACAGTAGTTTTACCACAGCCGGATTCACCAACTAAACCTAATGTTTCGCCTTTATTTATAGTAAAATTTACACCATCAACTGCTTTTAATTTTTTACTTTTAAAAGCTCCAACTGAAATATCAAAATATTCTTTTAAATTTTTGACTTCAATTAATGGGCATTCTTTTTTTGTAGAAGAATTCAAATCATTCATAATTCTTATTCCTCCTTTTCCTTATTTTCATTATCTTCTTCATTTTGATTAATACTTTCTTTTATTTCATCAATCATATTTAACCAACATGAAGCATAATGACAAGGTCCTACTTCTTTTTCAACTGGATATTCTTTTAAACATAATTTAATTGAGTTCTTACAACGAGGAACAAATGAACATCCAGAAGGCATATTTAATAAATCAACAGGAGTACCTTCTATAGGTATTAATCTTCCTTTTAATTTTGATCCATAAGGTATAGACTTAATTAATCCTTTAGTATATTCATGCTTTGGATTATAGAATATATCATCTACACTACCTTTTTCACAAATCTTACCAGCATACATTACAACTACTTCATCACACATTGATGCTATAACACCTAAGTCATGAGTAACAATAATTATTGCCATTCCTAATTTATGTTGTAAGTCTTGCATTAATTCAAGTATTTGTGCTTGGATAGTTACATCTAATGCTGTAGTAGGTTCATCAGCTATCAAAATATCAGGTTCAGTAGCTAACGCCATAGCTATCATAAATCTTTGTCGCATACCTCCTGACATTTCATAAGGATATTGTTTTAAACGTCTTTCAGGAGAATTTATACCTACAAGTTTAATTAACTCAATTGCTCTTTCTCTTGCTTGTTTTTTATCACGATCTGTATGAAGCATTATAGCTTCCATTATTTGATTACCAATAGTATAAACTGGATTAAGTGATGTCATAGGGTCTTGGAAAATGATACTGATTTTGTTTCCTCTAATCTCTCTCATTTTCTTTTCACCACTATTTACAAGTTCTTCACCATTAAACTTTATACTACCTTCAACTATTTTTCCAGGGTGGTCCAGTATTTGCATAATTGAATATGCTGTTACGCTTTTACCACTTCCACTCTCACCAACAATACCTAACACTTTACCCTTTTTCACATTAAAGCTAACGCCATTTACTGCTTTAACCTCTCCAGCTTGTGTAAAAAATGATGTGTGTAAGTTGTTTACTTCTAATATATTTTCTGTCTTGTTTATATTTTCATTCATTACAATCACCTAATTCTTTAGTTTAGGGTCAAAGGCATCTCTTAGACCATCACCTAATAAATTTAATGATAATACAATCAAACAAATACAAACAGCTGGAATTACTAATCTATATGTGTAAGTATATACACCTGATAATGCATCACTAGCTAGGGAACCTAATGAAGGCATTGGTGCAGCTACACCTAAGCCTAAGAAACTAAGGAAGCTTTCAGTAAATATTGCACTAGGAATTTGTAATGCAGTAGAAATAATAATTACACTAATACAATTTGGAAGTAAGTGTTTTAAAATTATTCTTCTTGATTTAGCACCTATTGATTTAGCTGCTAAAATATATTCTTGTTCCTTAAGTGATAATATTTGTCCTCGAATTAAACGTGCCATACTTACCCAATATAATAAGCCGAATACAATAAATATACTTATCATATTAGCACCCAGTTTCGCAAATACCGTTCCCGTTAAGCTTTCATTTAAAACTTTCTTTAAAACTACACTCAATAAAATTATTATTAACATATCAGGTAAAGCATAAATGATGTCAACGATTCTCATCATGATTAAGTCTACCTTACCCCCAAAGTAGCCTGATATTGAACCATATATTGTACCAATAAGTAGTACAATAAGTGATGCAAATAAACCAACTACTAAACTAACTCTAGCACCATAAACAACTCTAATAAAGTAATCTCTACCGGCACTATCAGTACCAAATAAATGTGGGAATACTTTAGATCCCTCAATAGAATCTATTAAAGTTATTTTAACTAAATCTTGCCATACATTGCTTACTATCTCACGGAAATATAATTTATTTTCTTTATATTCGTATTCAATATTTCTATTATTACCAATCAATGTTTGTAAGTTAACTGGCAAATTATTTAAATTAGCAATATCTGTATATTCTTCATCACTTGGAAGTTTACACTGTAATTTACCATTATCGTTATCAATATAATATTCAACTGAACCATTTTCTAATATTGTCTTTAGTTCATTTGATAATTCTACATCAATAACTTCTAAAGGTTTTTCAGTAACTACATAACGCCATTGAACCCATTTAGCTTTTGTTTCTTCAATGTTATATTCAATGCCGCCTTTCTTTTCTTTATAACCTTTAGCTTCTGCTAATGATTCTAAATCAATTAAAAGCTTATATTTTGAATCATCTTCGCTTACATATTTCCATTCAATACCTTTTTCACTAACCTTATAAGTAACAGTTCCATTAGGACCGCTTACTCCATCTAAACCATTTTCATATTTAGCTTTTTTGATTAGTTCTGTTGTACCGTATTGACCCATTCTTAAATTACTATAGCTTGCATCAACTGATGCGCCTTGACTAATTCCAAGTTGCTCTTCATACTTATAAGGCCAAAACATTGGAATAAATATAACTCCTAAAATAATAATACCTAAAACAAAAATACAAGTCATTGCTATTTTGTTTTCCCAAAGTCTTCTCATACCATCCTTAAAGAATGATATACTTTCTCTCATAAGAACTTGTTGTTGTCTCTCTTCTTTTGTTGTTGGAAGTAAATCATCAACATCTATATGAAAACTAAATATTTTCTTTAACTTCTTAAAGTTATCTCTATTATTTAAATCATTCATAACAACCACTCCCTTCTATTCAAAGTCTATACGTGGGTCTACCACTTTATATAGAATATCAGAGATTAAATTCATAATAACTACCAATGTCGCTAAGAATATTGTTGTACCCATAATCATTGGATAATCTCTATTAGAGATACTAGTTACAAATTTTGTACCTAAACCTGGAACAGAGAAAATCTTTTCTACAACCATACTACCTGTTAATATTGATGCAATCATTGGTCCACAATAAGTAATAACAGGAATTAAAGCATTTTTAAGTGCATGTTTAAATACAACTTTTGCTTTAGAAACACCTTTTGCATTTGCTGTTCTAATATAATCTTGTCCTAATACATCTAACATACTGCTTCTTGTAAGACGAGTTATATAAGCCGTTGGATAAAGTGCCAAAGATACAATAGGTAGGAACAAACCACCTTTTAAAGCTCCATTAGCAGGGAATAT
This sequence comes from Bacilli bacterium, assembly GCA_045598145.1. Taxonomy (GTDB): domain Bacteria; phylum Bacillota_I; class Bacilli_A; order ML615J-28; family CAG-698; genus RGIG3506. Next base: position 11,583 of record JAZLLM010000149.1, read on the forward strand.
TTGTAATATTACACAAAATACAATAAGTAAAAATGAACCTATTACAAATGATGGCATTGCTACAGATGCTGTTGATAAAACCATAATACTCTTATCAATTACTTTATTTCTAAATATAGCTGCCATACATCCAAACACAATTCCTAACACTATTGCAATTAAAGCTGCAATGATACCAATTTTAGCTGAAACTTTAAAACCAGAAACAATAATATCATTTACTGTTAATCCTCTTTGTTTTAATGATGGCCCAAAATCTAATCTACATACATCTTTTAAATATGTTAAATATTGTTGAAACAACGGTTTATCTAAGCCATACTTAGCTTCAAGTGCAGCTATAACTTCAGGACTTTTTGCCTTTTCACTTAGGAAAGGGCCACCAGGAACTGCATGCATTACAAAAAATGTTATTGTTATTATTAAAAATACTGTAAGAATTGCTAATCCAATTCTTTTTAAAATGTACCATAACATTTTAGAATTCATAATACTAAACCTCTTTTTGTAATATTATACTTTATCACTCCACTAATGTAAAGTAATAAAGGCATGAAAACGTTATTTCGTTTTCATTAAAACTATTTAAATAATAAATTCTAAATAATAT
>JAZLLM010000150.1:0-33419 GCA_045598145.1 Bacilli bacterium
TTTATCTTTTTTATATAAAAAATTATATCACAAACACTATTTCATTTCAAATATATTTTGTTTTTGTTTTTTTATAAAAATACATATACAATTTTAAAAGAATCAATTTTATAAAAATTACTTTCAAAATGGATACTTATATTTTTCATGTCAATTTTTTCTTTGAAAATATGCCTAAAATTTGCTTTTAAATCGTTTTATAATTTAAAAACAAGTATTTAATTGTTTAATGCGTTTTTTATAAGATTGCTCAAATTTTGGTTTTATTGCATTTTTTAGGATTTGTTAGTATAATATATACAAAAATAGCAAAAAAACACATGTTTAAAATATGTTTTTTTAATGGTGTATAAAATATGATAGAAATTAAAGAAGAATTTAATAAAAAAAATAGAGTTTTAATTGTGGCTGTATGCAAAGATAACAACCCAGAAAATTATGACTTTGAATATGACCTAAAAGAGCTAGAAAATCTAGTAAATGCATGCGATATGGAAGTAGTAGATAGAGTCACTCAAAACCTTTCTATTTTCAACCCTAAAACTTATGTTGGAAGTGGCAAAATCGAAGAAATACGTATGATTAAAGATTCTTTAGATGTAGACACAATAGTGACTAATGATGAGCTCAGTCCGGTACAAATTGAATCACTAGAAAAATCACTTGAAGTTACTGTTTTTGATAGAACTTACATCATTTTAGAGATCTTTAGAAGAAGAGCAAATACTAAAGAAGCAAAGCTACAAGTAGAAATTGCATCTTTAAAATATATGTTACCTCGCTTAGTCGGTTTAAGAAAAGGTTTGTCTAGGCAAGGAAGCGGAAAAAACAAAGGTCAAGGCGAAAAACAGCTAGAGCTTGACAGAAGATTAATAGAAAGTAGAATATCTTTTTTATATAAAGAACTAAAAGAACTAACTGAAGAAAGAAAATTTCAAAGAATTAAAAGAAAAAGAAATAATATGCTTATAGCATCTTTAGTTGGATATACTAATAGTGGTAAAAGTTCAACTTTAAATGCTATTGTTAGAAACCAAGATAAGCAAGTTTTTGAAAAAGATATGTTGTTTGCCACATTAGAAACATCTACTAGACACGTAAAACTTGATAATAATCTTGAATTCTTGTTAACTGATACTGTAGGATTCGTAAACAAATTACCTCATACTTTAGTTGAAGCTTTTAAATCTACTTTAGAAGAAATTAATGAATCAGATTTAATTATTCATGTAATTGATTCATCTAATGACCACTATCCTGAGCAAATTAAAATTACTAATGAAGTAATAAATGAAATTGGAGCTAATAATATCCCTGTTTTATATGCTTTTAATAAGATTGATAAAGTTGAAGGATATTTTTATGTGCCTAATCAATACGATCCAGCTATTAAATACTCAGCTAAAGACGAAAGAATCAATGACTTAATTAACAAAGTTGAAGAAATGCTATTTTCATCTTTCCATAATGTTACTTTTAAAATACCTTATGATAAATCTAATTTACTTAACACAATAAATAACTCATCAAAAGTACTTTCTACTAAATATGAGGATTACATTTATATAGATGCATACGTTAGCGATTATCTTTTTAATTATTTAAATGAATATATTGTAAAATAAAAGATCTGAATTTTGTAACTTCAGATCTTTTTGTTATTATGCAAAATTAATTAAACCAGCACAAATTATAACTAAATATGCTACATAAATTGTTAGCATTACTATACCTTGCCATCTTCTAAACTTTTTAGTAATTAAGGCAGGAACAAATGCTACAAGCATAACAGCTAATGATACAGGAATATCAAGATATGCTGTTTGCATTGAATCTAAAACTAATGTTCCACCACTAACAAATGCGCAGATAGGAAGAATCAAAGACATATCAATTATGTTTGCTCCCACAATATTACCAATTGATAATGATGATTGCTTTTTAATAATTGATGTCACAGTTGTAACTAATTCTGGTAGACTTGTACCAATTGCAACTAATGTTAAACCTATAATAGCATCGCTTACACCTAAAGCTGAGGCAATAATTGTTCCCTTATCTACTAAGAACTTAGCCCCAAAATATATACCTGCTGCTCCTAAAACAAACTTAACAATATTAATTGTTATTTCTTTTCCACTAGTCTTTTCTTTTTCTTCTTCTACTGCTTCAGTACTCTCTTCTTTATTTTCTAAAACAGTCATTGCTTTAGCTGAAGCCACATTCTCCCAGAAAAAGGCAATAGTAAATATTAACATTGCAAAACTTTCAATTAAATTTAATTTACCATCTAATAATAATAAACCTAATACTAATGTGATTAGCATTAGCAAAATTATTTTAAACCCATATTGCTTCCTATTTATTGCTGCTGGCATAAATATCAAAGATATAGCCATAATCATACCTGTATTTGCAGTAACTGAACCAACTGCATTGCCTACAGCTAATCCTAATGATCCCTCAACTGTACCTAATATTGATGCAATCATTTCGGGTAATGTGGTTGCAATAGAAACTATCGTTGCCCCAATAATAAATTTAGGAATTCCTGTTTTCTCTGCTATCCAACTAGCTTCATCAACGAATATATCTCCACCTTTTATAATTAAAGCAAGCCCAACTAAAAACAAAACTATATCATACCATTCCATTAATCGTTCACCTCTATTTTAAATTTTTCTCTTAATATAATATGATAGATAATTTGTTTATCTATTTCATTCATATTATAATTAATTAAATCATATGCTGAAATTTCATAATAATCTCTTAAACTTTCGTTTACTTCATTAATATCAATGGTATAGCAATAATAATGAATGTCTTTACCTTTTATTAATTTTGCTTCGCCAGCAAAATTATATGTAACATTATCTTCATCTAATTCAAATTCATTCATGACTTTTTTAATCATTTCATCATGGAAAATTGTACTTCCCATCAATCTTCTTACAATGCCTGAATATGTATCGTCATTGTTTCTTCTAAGTAAATAATTACCATTATGTCTTATAACTACATATACACTTTCAATTTCATCTTTTATTGTTGGTTTAGCTTCCATCTTTTCTTTTTCAATCTTATATGAGAACGACTTAAATTGTTGGTGTCTTGATTTACCCATAAAGAAAAAGATTAAAGGAATTATTATTGTCATTAAAACACTTGTAAATAAAAATGCATAATAATAAAAGAAATCCTTTGTAAAAGCGAAATCTGGATAAAAGCGATATATATCATCACTAGTTAAAATATCAATTGATATTAATGTAATTAAAATAAATGTGATAACTACACCTGTTATTAGAGCCGCAAAAGCTTTTTTCTTATAATTAGCATTATTTTGAATTCTAATCACAAGAAAAAATATAAAACCAATACCAAGTATAGCTGCCCCATACTCCTTCAATAAATCTACCATCTTTACCTCTTAATTAAAAAATTGACCTCACCACCTTTGTTAAGTGATAAAGTCTTGCTATTTAATATACAAGCCGGATTTTAATATAATCGTCTTGACGGCTTTGTTAACAAAACAAATTTGTTTTGCCAGCTACTCCCTTTATATAGTTATATTATAACATTATTAAATGCTATTTTCAATAAAAGTAATATTAATTCTTTTATTATTTTTATTATCGTGTTATAATTATCTTATAAGTTAGGAGGATTATTTTATGAATCCAATTATTATAGGTATTGCTGGCGGTACATCAAGTGGCAAAACTACTATTGCAAAAAAAGTATATGAGAAAAGCAAAAAGCATGGCACAGTTGCTATGATTAAATTAGATGATTATTACAAAAAGAATAATTTATCATTTGAAGAAAGAGCAAAAATAAACTATGACCATCCTAATTCATATGATGTTGAACTAATTGTCCAAAATTTAACTGACCTTAAAAATGGGAAAGATGTAATTAAACCAACATATGATTTTGTAAATCACCAAAGAAGTGAAATAACAGAAAGAGTTGAAGCGCCTGATGTAATTATAGTTGAAGGTATATTAACTCTTGCTATAAAAGAAATAGTTGAAATGTGTGATATTAAATTATTCGTTGACACACCATCTGATATTAGATTTATAAGAAGACTTAAACGCGATATAAACGAAAGAGGAAGAACTGTAGAATCTGTAATTAATCAATACCTAGAAACAGTTAGACCAATGCATAATACATTTGTAGAAAACAGTAAAGAAAAAGCTGACTTAATTATTCCTGAAGGTGGAAATAATACAGTTGCTATTGATTTTATTACTACAAGAATTATTAATATTTTAAAGAAAGATAATTATTAAAAAAAATCCAAGATTAACTTGGATTCTTTTTATTTCTTATATACTATTTCACCTTCAGATACAGTCATATAGACATTAAAGTCTTTATCGATAACTGCGAAATCTGCATCTTTACCAACTTTTATAGAACCTTTCTTGTCATAAATGCCTAAATTCATAGCTGGATTCTTAGTTGCAAAATTAACAGTATCAACTAAATCAGTACCGATAACACTTTGTAAATTCTTTAATGCCACATTCATACATAGAGTTGAACCTGCAAGTGTACCATCAGCTAATCTAGCTGCACCATTCTTTACAAATACATCTTGGCCACCAAATAAATACTTACCATCTTCAACATGTTTAGCTTGCATTGAGTCAGTAATTAATGTAATTTTATCTTTTCCTTTACATTTATATAATACTTTAATTGCATTAGGAGAAATATGAATTAAATCACAAATCAATTCACACCTTACTTCATCACTAATTAAGCATGCACCAACAGTTCCTGCTTCTCTATGATGTAAGCCCTTCATTGCATTGTACATATGTGTTGCACATGTTATACCTTCATTTATACCTTCAAGTGCCTGTTCACTAGTTGCATCTGTATGTCCTATTGATGCCACAATATTATTATTCTTTAAATAATGTACTAATTCTTTACCATCTTCTTCATAAGCTAAAGTAACTATTCTTACATTATCGCCACTTATATCTTGATAATGTTTAAATGTTTCTACATCACATTTAACGATTGCACTTTCTAATTGTGCACCTTTATGTTTTACAGAAATAAATGGTCCTTCTAAGTGAATTCCAAGTGGTCTTGCTCCTATATGTTCATTAGCTTCTATAAATGCTCTTGCATTAGCTAAAGCTTTTTCGATATCTTCCTTAGGTTGTGTCATTGTAGTAATAAGGTAACTTGAAACACCTTCAGATGCAATTGTTCTTGAAATAGTTCTTGCAGAATCTAGATTTGCTTCCATACCATCACAATTGCCTGATCCGTGAATATGTTCATCAATAAATCCAGGTACAACGATTAAATTATCATCTAGTTTAATAAAGCCTTCTTTATCTTTGCAATCACAAATATTTACTATTTTACCATTCTCAACTTTAATAGTCTTTTTTACTATTCCTTCACCTTCAACGTAAACATTAACTTGTTCGAAACCTTTAATCATTTTATTCTCCTTAGAAATTATAATTCTTTGCTTCTTCTATTGTAATCTCTTTTGTTTCATTTGTTTTCATATCTTTTAATTCAACGATGCCTTCACCAGCACGACGTCCAACGATAATTCTATATCTTACACCAATTAAATCAGCATCATTAAACTTAACACCTGCTGATTCAGTTCTATCATCAATTAAAGTATCAATTCCTTTATTAACTAATGCATCATGAATTTCACAAGCTAATGCAAATTCATTAGTATCAGGTTTAGAGGTAGGAATTACATGTACTTTAAATGGAGCTATCTCGCTTGGCCATAAAACTTTTAAGTCAACGTTATTTTGTTCTAAAACAGCCATAATAATTCTACTAATACCAATTCCATAGCAACCCATTATCACTGGCTTTTTAGTATTATCAGCATCAATAAACATTAAATTCATTGGTTCAGAATATTTTGTGCCTAATTTGAAAATATGACCTACTTCAATTCCTTTAGCGTGTTTGATAAATCCTTTGCCATCAGGTGATGGTTCACCATCCTTATAATCTACAAGTTCAGTATTACTTGCCCAATCAGATGAATCACTATAAACGATTGTATCTTCACCAATATCACAAAGAACCATAAATTCTTCGCTACTCTTTCCACCGATTTGGCCACTATTTGCATTTACAATACGATAATGTAAGTTTAATCTATCTAAAATATTAATATATGCTTGACGTACTTTATTATACCAAACATCTAAATCTATAGCATTTGCAGAGAAAGTATATAAATCTTTCATCACGAATTCTCTTCCTCTCATTAAACCAAATCTTGGTCTAAATTCATCACGGAATTTTGTTTGAATTTGATATAAAGCAACTGGAAGCTTCTTGTATGAAGAAATTGTATCTCTAACAATTGATGTAATCACTTCTTCATGTGTAGGACCTAAACAGAAATCACGATCATGTCTATCTTGCATTCTCATTAATTCTTTTCCATAATTATCCCATCTACCACTTTCAACCCACAATTCTTTAGGTTGTAATGTTGGCATTAATAATTCTGTACATCCAATTTTATCTAATTCTTCTCTTACAATATTTTCTATTTTCTTTAAAATTTTATAAGCTAATGGTAGGTATGTATATACGCCTGCTGCCATTTGTTTTACATATCCGCCTTTTAATAATATTTTATGGCTAGCAATTTCTGCGTCTTTTGGCATATCCCTTAGTGTAGGAATAAACATTAAACTTTGTTTCATAATGACTCCTCTTTTATATTAATCTTAATACGTCATTAATTATTACATATATCATTAATGCGTATAATAAATACATTGTAATATTAATTGATAAATCTTGAACCTTTTGGCTTACTGGTTTCTTTCTAATTCCCTCAATAGCTAAGAATACTAATCTACCACCATCTAATGCAGGGATTGGAAGTAAGTTCATAAAACCAACGTTAACACTTAAAAATCCCATCCAATACATCAATGTACCAAATCCACTTTGTGCAGCATCACTAGTCATAGAAAATATGCCAACAACACCGCTCATATCTTTTAGACCAACTTCACTACTAAAAATTAAGAAGCCTAAAGTATAAATCATACTCTTAATGCTATCCCACATTTGCTTAAAAGTTGCTCCCAAACATTTAAATATATTTCTTGTTACAACTGGTGAAATACCTATTTGCATCTCAACAATACTTACACTTTGAGTTTTGTCAAAAAGTTTTTTAGAATATGGTATAACTGTACATTCAATTAAATCAGTCTCGCCTTCACGTTCTACCATTACTTTAACTTTTTGTTTAGCTTTTTCAATTTTAGAAAATGCATGATATACATCTTTCCATGTGCTAACACTTTCATCATTTACAGATTTAATGATGTCACCTTCTCTAATTCCACCTTTATATGCTTTAGATTTATCTGATAGTGCAGCTACTTTAACTTGATCTTCGCACTCTGCATCTTCTACCATACTTATAGAATATATTATTGTAACTGGTTTTACATTAATAGTCTTGTCTAATGCTTTATCACCTTGTTCATAATAATATATCTTAATCTCTCCATTGTAGTTAGAATTATCTTTATATTCAGTCATAAAGTCTGAAATTCCGTTCCAGTCTTTAATCTCGATATTTTTAAGTACATTTGAATCTTTACCTACAGTCTCTAGGCCATAAATTATATCGCCATCACGAAGTCCTGCCTCATATGCTGGACTACCTTCACTTACTCCTGAAAGTTTAGTTACATCAACGTTTGATACACCAGTAATTAGTGATGAAACTAGAAAAGCAAAAACTGCTAAAATCATATTCATCATAGGACCACCAAATATAACCATAACTCTTTTACCTAATGATTTAGAATTCATTTGACGATTATATGGAGCTATTTGGAATTCCTTAGTAAATTTTCCTTTTTTCTTTTCAAAATCTAAATTTGAATTTTTATATGCTTTACCAGTATATATATAGCAAGCTTGAGAGTCTACTTTATATTCAACTATTTTATCTCCTTCTTCATCTTCAGAAGGTTTTGCAACTTTCATAAATAAATTACCTGTTTGAGCTTCGTCAAACAAATCATATTCATATAGATTAAATAACGGTATATCTTTAAATAATTCTTCATCTACATCAACACAAATCTTTTTTATTATGTCATCTTCAATTACTAATCTTACTTGCTTTTTATCTTTTAATATGTCGTCTTCCTTTTCTTCACCAGCAATAGCACAAAATCCACCAATTGGTAAAGCTCTAATAGAATATTCAGTTTCGCCCTTCTTTGTATGCAAAAGTTGTGGACCCATACCAAAAGAATATTCACGGCATAAGATACCAGCTCTTACCGCAAAAAAGAAGTGTCCACCTTCATGAATTAATATAATAGCGGCTAATACAAAAATAAACGCTAAAATACCTATTAAAACAGAATCTAAAGATAAAAACATAAAATACCTCTATAATATAATTTTTCTATAATTGTTTCTTACAAATTCTCTTATTTCTTCGTTTAATCTTAAAATATCATCAAGTGTATAATCAAAGATATTTTTGCCTTCATATTCTTTTACACTTGCAAACAATATTTTTTCAATATCTAAGAATTTGATTTTATTATCAATAAATAATTTTACTGCTTCTTCATTACTACTATTAAATACTAATGGCATAATACCACCCATATTAGCAACTCTATAAGCAAGATGTAAACATGGATATCTATTCATATCCATTTTTCTAAATGTTAGTGGAGGAATATCTTCCATATTAATGCTATCATCTAAAACATATTCTAACTTATTAGGATATGTGATTGCATTTTGGATCGGTATCCTCATATCTGGTTTAGCCATTTGCGCAATAACTGAACCATCATTATATTTAACCATTGAATGTACAATACTTTCAAAATGTAATATAGTTTTAATCTTACTATATGGCATATCGAAAAGATAATGTGCTTCCATTACTTCTAAGCCTTTATTTACCATTGTGGCACAATCTACAGTTATTTTTTTACCCATAACCCAATTAGGATGGTTGAGTGCATCAACTATAGTAACGTCTTTTAATTCATCTCTTGTTTTATTCCTAAATGCACCGCCTGATGCAGTAATGATAAGTTCACTAACTTCTTCTTTATTTCTACCTTCTAAACATTGCATTATTGCACTATGTTCACTATCAATTGGAATTAATTTAGCTTTACTTTTAGCTAATTCTTTTTTGATTAGTTCGCCACCAACTACTAATGTTTCCTTATTTGCAAGAAGGACGCTTCTATTAATCTTTATAGCTTCAATTGTTGGTTTTAAACCAATCATACCTACTACCGCATTAATCAAAAAACCATCACTAGATGAATCAAATGTAGCAGCCTTTACTAATCCTTCATCGCCAAATCCAACTTCAATTCTTGGAAACAAAGCCTTTATTTTTAAAGCATCACCACGGTTAATTGCACATACATAATCAGGCTTGAATTCTTTAATTAAAGGAATTGCTTTATCAATATTAGTTCCAAAACTCATTGATCTTACACTAACATCTTTAAGTGTTCTAATAACTTCTAAAGTTTGAATGCCTATTGATCCTGTGCAGCCCAATAAATAAATATTTGTCATTATAAAACTCCTATACAAATAATTTTAATAATCATTACAATAACATATACAAATGAACCTGATAATATTAAACTATCAAATCTATCCATTACTCCGCCATGGCCAGGAAATATAAATCCATAATCTTTAATTTCATAACTTCTCTTTAATTTTGATGCTACTAAATCACCAATTTGAACTACAATAGAGATTACAATTGAAATTAATAATGTAATTAAAATAGTTGTAATTGTTGTTAAGGCATTGCTTTCTTTTTCAATCGGCATTACACCAAATAAAAATGCAAATAATGTGCCGAAAATTGAACCAAATATTAAGCCACCAATTGCACCTTCTACACTCTTGTTAGGACTTATTGTAGGGCAAAGTTTATGTTTACCAATTTTTCTACCTACAAAGAAAGCAAACATATCGGTAAAGACAACTACTAAATATAAATATCCAAATACTTGTCCACCCCAAAAAGTAGTTCTATCAGTTTGAATAGGCTTTACATATTCCATAGAAAATGCAGCACCTAATAATAAACCTGCATAAGTAAATGAAAGTATTGTTGACATAACAGAATGAGCGCTACTATTTTTAATAAATATATTAGCTATCATTATACTTATCACAAACAATAAATATACTAAAAATATTAATAAACCATATAAAGCAATTGAATTAGTATTAAAAGATGTGTCTAAAGTAATAGCAATACTTGCATTATTTATACTAAATAAATATGCGTTCATTGAATTAGTAAAAAAATAAAATAATAATACTAACACAATAGAAAATACTGGAGTTACAAAACGCATCGCTTTTAGTGATTCATCCTTTTTATAAAACATATTCATTAGTTCATATGTTCCCACATATGCACAAAACAAAGATACTATTAAAAAGAAAATACCTCCAAAAAATACAGCTGGGAATAATACAAGTCCTAAAAAGAAAGCAGTGACTACTCTTTTTTTCATTATTTCTTGTCTTCCTTTACTCCGCCATATCTACGGTCTCTTTTATTAAATGCGTCAATAGCTTTTTCTAATTCTTTTTCATTAAAATCAGGGAAATATGTATCAGTAAAATATAATTCACTATAAAAAATTTGCCATAACAAGAAATTACTAATTCTTTCTTCACCACTAGTTCTAATTAATAAATCAACATCACCAGTATATAAGTGCTTGCTTAAATTCTCTTTTGTAATTTCTTCTTTATTATCAACCATTTCTTTTACTGCGTGAATAATTTCATCTCTACTTCCATAATTGAATGCGATATTTAATTCTAAGCCAGTAAAATTAGCTGTCTTTTTTTCTATTTCATTAATGATATTTAGTAATCTTTCGCTTAAATTTTTCTTTTCTCCGATTACTCTAATTTTAATATTGTCTAGATTTTTCAAAATTCTAAAGAAATGCTTCTCAAGTAATTTCATTAAAAAATCTACTTCAGTTTGAGGTCTGCTCCAATTTTCAGTTGAAAAAGCATAAACGGTTAAATGCTTCAAACCAATCTTATTACAGTATCTAGCTAAAGCATCAAGATTGTCGGCACCAGCAGCATGTCCAAATGTTCTAGGCATTCCTCTTTTTTTAGCCCATCTCCCATTACCATCTAAAATGATTGCTATGTGATTAGGTAATACTCTTTCTTCCATTTTTGCGTCCTCCCACTTATCATATATTTTAACACAATTTGTCAATAATATCAATTAAATAAAAATATACTTTTCTATTAAATTAAAAAACTTCTTGTTAAATTTAAGAAAAAGTTTTATAATCTTTGTGTTAGGAGATTATTATGGAACAAGTAAGAATTATTTTAGAAACAGGTGAAAAAATGGATATTGAGTTATATCCTAATTTAGCACCGATCACAGTTAAAAACTTTTTAAATTTAGTTGATAATAAATATTATGATGGAATTGTTTTTCATAGAATAATAAACGACTTTATGGCTCAAGTTGGTGGTTATTTATTTGATGATGAAAAAATGGAATTATCACTTTCAAATGAAGTTCCTAGTATTAAAGGTGAATTTAGAAGTAATGGTATTATCAATGATTTAAAACATACTAAAGGTGTTATATCAATGGCAAGAACTAGCATAAAAGATTATGCATCAAGCCAATTCTTTATTTGTACTGCTGATGCACCACACCTAGATGGAGAGTATGCAGCTTTTGGTAAAGTTGTTGGTGAAGAAAGTTTTAAAACTTTAGACTATTTAAATAATGCTAGAACAGTATTCGTTGGAAACGGATTAACTGATTTTCCATACCCTGTTATTAGAATAAAAACAATTGAAAGAATATAAAAAAATCCAAGTTTTTACTTGGATTCTTTTTTATCTTACAACCTTAGTTTCAAATGATTTTTCAACAATTACATTTGATGTAGTTTTATCAGTTACTTTTACACTGTATTTTATTAAATCATCATTCTTAACACTTAGACTAATCATACCCATTTCGTTAATATTATCAGTTAATGTAGTCCAATTAAAATCATAATTGCTTAAATTCTTTTTGATGTATAATTCTAATGCTACATAATTTTTAAAATCATACCAATAATTTGCAGTCATTAAAGCATTAGGGCAACCTTTACCACTGAAATAATGATGTCCTTCTACTCTACTTACTGGTAAATTATATTGTAAGCATAGCCATGCAACTAGTTTCTCTAAATGTCTTAAAGTAAGTGCATAATCAGAACCTTTATCTACACATGTTTCGATTCCAACACTGTTTCTATTTCCACCATAATTACCAATGCGTCCGAATGATGAAGAATACCATGTCTTACCCATCCAATAATTTCCATTTTCACCAATTTCGCACAAAATACCCATATCATTAATTCTTGATGTTGAATATACATCCATATTGTAAGTGCCATCAGAATTATAAGGTCTTTGATTTGTCTTTACACCGTTAATACAGTACCAACCTTCACTATCAATAGTGATATTTGGAATCTTAGCAGTAGCTTTAATGCCTGTATCTACCATAGCAAATGTTCTACTTCCATCACCAGCATGATATGATGTTTCGTCAAGTGGAACTTGCTGATATGAACCTTCATCGTCTACTGAAAAATGCCAGCTAACACTTCTTTCTTGAGCTTCACTTGATAAGCAATAATTAGCATGTACTTTAGCGTTAGCACCTGAGCCATTATTTGCTGTATCATGAACTGTAATATAATCAGTACTTGTTCTCTTTAAGCCAGGTCTATTATCATATTCAATAGGTATTAATTGTTCTGTGATAATTGGAGCAGTATTAGTATAGAAATATATATATCCAAATGATTGATCAATATCACCATAAGCACCAAAAGCAATTCTTTCTGTCTTGTTTACACCAATTGTTTTTAATACTTCTTCAATCTTTTCTTTATCACTCATATTAGAATCATCTAATGCTTCTACAGTACAAATATAACTGAAATCATTATATGTACCTTCTATAGATAATCTAGCTGTTAATGTACAATATCTTTCATAAATAGTCTTAGTAACTTTACCAGTTTCATTAATTACATTAGCATCACTAGTCTTCCAAACAATAGAAACTGGTGAGCCTTCTATTGAAGTAGGTAATTCAATATCACCTGTAATAAATCTATCAGTTAAAAATTCTGTATTTAACCAAGTACTAGCTTCGTCAAAATAATCGCCTGCAGTTTTTCCTTTTATAGTCACTTCTTTTTCTCCTTCAATGCTCGTATTTCCATCAGTAATTGTATATAAAATTTTAATAACAGTATCTTCTATAGGTTTAATATATTTCCCTTCATTAGTAAAGATTTCTTGATTTGAAGATTCCCAAACAATATTAACAATCTTATCATATACTGTAGTCCATTCTTGGTCTTCGAATATAAATCTTGGGAATTGGTTTTCAAATCTTGTCTTAGCAGTTTCTAAAGACACACCACCTACAATAAATACACGATTATATTCTTTTTCAAAATCTCCATAAACAATTGAATAATTAAAATTAACTTCCGTTGCTTTTTTAGGTCTTTCTACTATTTTACCTGTATCGTCAATAATAAATGGTTCTTCACTAGCCCAATATATTATTGATCCTTCATAATTTGGACAAGTTGTTGGAAGGGTAAAATCTTCAGTTATTCCTTCTTTTACATAACTTAAAATCCATTCATTTATTTTGTCTATATCTTCTTCACTTGCATTTTTACTTTTATTGCCACCACATCCAATTGCAAATAACAATGCAATAATAAGTAAACAAAAAATAACTCTTAATTTTTTCATTTTTTATTCCTCCATGCACATTTATTATACAACATATTAATTATTTTTTCAATTAGCAAATACCTATACAAAATAAAAAACGCATGGTATAAACCACACGTTCTTTATTTTTTTATTTTGCCTTATAAGCAGCTAAAACTTCAGCTTCTGTCTTATAAACAGTTTCTGTAGTTAAATCTGGATTTTTAACAGATGATTCTAAAACACCACCATTATAAGCATTGTAGTTTGTTACGAATGTTGCATCTGAAGCAGAAGCTTTCCAAGCAGCATCTGTATCAAAGAAGTTATACATAATGTTAATTGTAGAACCTGCTTTACAGCTAGCAGCTGAGAAAATAGTTCCATCCATATTGTATAACTTATTATTCATAAAGTTAACAACTGTAGTTGCACTTAATGCTCTGATTGAGAATCCACATGTTAATGCATTATCAGCACCTTCAAATACGTTGCCAGTAATATTAACTTCTGAACAAGTATTAGAATTGTAACTAATAGAGAATGTCCAGTTGCTTGTAATCCATACGAAATGGTTATCAGCAATTGTACATACACCACTTAGATAGTAAGACATAATAGCTTCATTTGTTGTGCTAGTAGCAGAATCATCAGCTACATAGTTCTTAACGAATGTAAAGTTATTTGCATCAACAGGTAATGTTACAAATGAACCTAAATATAATGAAGGTAAATCAACATAGTTTTCACTAACTGTTAAATTCTTAGTTACAGCTTTAGCAAAGATGAAACCTTTACGGTTACATTGAGCACTGCTATCATAAGCAACTGGAGAAGCTGTTACATAGTTATGATTAAATTTGAAATTGTCAACTGATGCAGGAGATGTAGCTTTTGTATCAACATCATAAGCACCAATAACGATAACACCTTTAGTAGTGTCGCTATCAGAGAACATACATCCTGAGATTTCAACATCATTACTCATAATTGTAATTGGAGCAGCGATTTCAGCTTCGCTTAATCTACTTGCACCAACTTCAGCATCAAAGTTAGGTCCATAAATAGCAACTTTGTCAGCTTCTAATGTAGCTTCATCTAGATAATATCCAGGAGCTACGAAAATCTTTAATCCAGCATATCCATCAACTGCAGCAGCAGCTTTAGCAGCAGCGAATGCAGCAGGGATTGAATCGAATGCACTAGTTCCAGCAACGAACTTTAATCCGTATGCTTCAACTTCAGCACCAGCTTCAGCTTTAAGGCTTGCACTTACATAGTAATCAGGTTTAATAACTTGAACTTTTTCAGCTAGTTTTGTTTCTTCCATAGCAGTGAAAATAGATTCATATGTTAATGCAGTGTTCCATTTATTTTCATCAACATATCTCCAAGCTAAACCATCACTTGTGAATGAAAATTCAATTGTAGAGCCATCAGCACCATTTTCACCGTCAGCTCCTTTTACACCGTCATTTCCTGCTTTACCAGTTTCACCAGGAGCGCCTGTTTCTCCTTTTGGACCCTTATCGCCAGCTTCGCCTTGTAGGCCTTGTTCACCAGCGCAAGCAGAAAGAATGAATGCTGAAGCAACTAGTAATAATAAAACTAATAACTTTCTAAATTTCATTTTCTTAATTTTCTCCTTTAAAAATTTTTTGTTCCTTAAATAGATTTAAGTCAAGACAACCTATCAAGCATATATATTATACCATTTTTTACATTTTCTTGTCAAACGATTTCATAAAAAAATAAAAACTTTTGTTATATAATTTTATATGCAATTCCATTTTATCAAAAAATAAATTTAAAAAGATAAAAAAGGCTAGTACAATCTAGCCTTTTCAAATTAAAATTCCATAATTTGTTTTTCTTTATCTTTAGAAATATTTTCAATTTCTAAAATATATTTATCAGTTAATTTTTGACTCTTTTCAGTATAGTCTTTTAATTCATCTTCACTGATTAAACTTTCTTTTTCTAAATCTTTCAATTCATCATTAATATCACGACGTGCATTTCTAATTCCTACTTTCATATTTTCTGTAGAAGCTTTTAATTCTTTAACTAATTCTTTTCTTCTATCAGCAGTTAGTGGTGGGAATACTATTCTAATAACAGTTCCATCACTTTGAGGATTTAAATGTAATTCGCTTAATTGAATTGCTTTTTCAATTTCTCTTAAACTTGATTTATCAAAAGGCTTAATCATTAAAATTTGTGCTTCTGGTACTGAAATAGTTGCTATTTGATTAATAGGCATTTCAGATCCGTAATAATTTACTCTTACTTTATTTAAGATAGCTGGATTAGCACGTCCAGTTTTAATAGTTTGAAGTTCTCTTTTGAAAGCTTCTACAACTTTAATCATTTTTTCTTCGCCGCTATTTAAAATTGATTGTGGCATAATGTTCCTCCATTTTATTTGCTAGTTACAACAGTTCCTATACTTGGATCCATTGCGGCTTTAGCGATATTTCCTTCTACGTTCATATCGAATACTACGATATCAATGTTATTCTCCATACATAATGTTGCAGCTGTTAAATCCATAACACCTAATTTTTTAGCAATGATTTCTTGATGTGTTAATTTTGTGTATTTTTTTGCATCATTATATTTTCTTGGATCTTTATCATAAACTCCATCAGTTCCGTTTTTTGCCATTAAGATTGTATCGCATCCTAATTCAGATGCTCTTAATGCAGCTGTTGTGTCAGTTGAGAAGAATGGGTTACCAGTTCCTCCACCAAAAATACAAATAATACCTTTATTTAAATGTGAGTCTGCCTTACGTCTAATATATGGTTCAGCAAGTTGTGGAATACTTAATGATGTTAATACACGAGTTTGTAAACCTAATTTTTCTAATGCTCCTTGTAATGCAACACAATTTAATATTGTACCAAGCATACCCATATAATCAGCTGTAGTTCTATCCATACCATTTTCAATAGCATCTCTTCCACGCCAAATATTTCCAGCGCCACATATGATTCCAATATTTACTTCATTTAAATCATGTAGTGCTTTAATTTCTTTTGCGATTTCATTTACTTTTTTCATATTGATGCTTTTGTTTTCACCAGATAAAGCTTCACCACTTATTTTTAAAATTATTCTACGCATAAGGAATCCTTTCTATATTTTTTACAAAAAATAGGCACATATGTGCCTATTGTTTTTTTATTTTAAACCAGCAGCAGCCATTACTTCTGCAGCAAAATCATCATGTCTCTTTTCAATTCCTTCACCTACAGCGATACGTACGAAAGAAACAATAGCACATTTCTTGCTTCCAACATATTGACCAACTGTTTGATCTGGATCCTTTACGAAAGGTTGTTCTGTTAAGCAAACTTCTTTTAAAGATTTTTGAAGTCTTCCTTCAACCATCTTGTCAACGATAGCAGCAGGTTTGCCTTCATTTAAAGCTTCTTGCTTTAAAATTTCTCTTTCACTTTCAATATAAGCTTGATCTACAGCATTTCTATCTAAATATTTAGGACTCATAGCAGCTACATGCATACATACATCTTTAGCTACTTCTGCATCATTACCATTTAAAATTGATAATGCAACGATCTTACCTTGCATATGTGAATAACCACCAAATACTTGGTCATCATTCTTTTCATATAAATCAACTCTTCTTAAAGAAATCTTTTCACCGATTGTAGCAGTAGCATTAACGATTAAATCATTAACTGTTGTGCCTTCATAAACAGCAGCTAAAGCTTCTTCATCATTCTTAGTATTGTTAGCAAGTAATGCTTTACCAATTGTATCAACTAATTCAACGAATTTAGGATTCTTAGCAACGAAATCTGTTTCACTATTTACTTCATAAGTAACAGCTTTGTTTCCTTCGATTTTGAAAGCACAAACGCCTTCAGCAGCGATTCTACTAACTTTTTTAGCAGCTTTACTAATTCCTTTTTCACGAAGCCATTTAACAGCTTCTTCAAGATTACCATCTGTTTCAACTAGCGCTTTCTTGCAATCCATCATGCCAGCGCCAGTCATTTCACGTAATTCTTTAACTTGTTGAGCAGTAACCATATTTTCCTCCTAAATTAATTATTCAGCTTTTTCTTCTACTACAGGAGCTGTAGCTTCTTCTTTAACTTCTTCAACAGCAGGAGCTTCTTCAGCTTTAACTGCTTCAGGTTTAGCTTCTTTTCTTACTCTGTAAGGTTTATTTTCTCTATCTTTAGGTTGACGACGTTCATATCCGCCTTTACCTTTATTGTTATATTCTCTATCACGACGTGGTTTTGGTTCTTCAGCTACTGGTTCATCAGTAAATACGATTTCGATTGGTGTTCCACCGTTAGCTTCAACAACAGCATTAGCCATTGTAGCAACGATTAATTTAACACTACGAATTGCATCATCATTTGCTGGAATAACATAATCTACATCGTCTGGATCACAGTTTGTATCAACTAATCCAAATACAGGGATGTTTAATCTTCTTGCTTCTAAAATTGAATTGTGTTCAGTCTTAGGATCAACTACAAATAAAGCAGCTGGGATATCTTTCATTTCTTTGATACCACTAAAATATTTGTCTAATTTTTCTTTTTCTTTCTTTAAAATAGCAACTTCTTTCTTTGGTAATAATTCAAAAGTGCCATCTTCTTCCATAGCTTCAATCTTGTATAATTTAGCGATTGATTTCTTAATAGTCTTGAAATTAGTTAATGTACCACCTAACCAACGTTGATCAACATAATACATACCGCATCTTGTAGCTTCTTCTTTGATAACATCTTGAGTTTGTTTACGAGTACCAACGAATAAAACTTTTCCACCATTTTGGCAAATTGTGAATAATGCTTTATATGCATCTTCAACTAATTGTTCAGTTTTTGTTAAATCTATGATATAGATACCATTTCTTTCTTCATAGATATACTCTTTCATTTTAGGGTTCCAACGGCGAGTATTGTGACCGAAATGAACGCCTGCTTCTAATAAAGCTTTTTTACTAATAACAGCCATTTTTTTAATTCCTCCGATTTTTATATTTTGTTTTGGCCTCCACCAGTATCATAAGACTCCGCCACAAACAAACTTATGCAGGAAAACATAATTTGCTTTTATGCACAAAGACGAATGTCCTCACTGATGTGTGTATTGCTATTACTTAAATAGCCTTTAATATTATACCATAAGTAAATATATTTTACCAGTATTTTATAAATTAATTTTGCATGTTTCCTTAAAAACATTTAATTAAAGGTTTTTTATTTTATTTTCAAACTAAAAGAATATTTCCTACATTACTCATCTTCATCTTTAATTGCTGGATTATCATCTGATTTATGTGCTCTTGGAAATTTATCCATGTATTCTCTTTTAATTTGTTCTAAAGAAATATGTGTATAAATTTGAGTTGTACTCAAGTTTTCATGTCCAAGTAATTCCTGTACTGTTATTAAATCAGCACCATTATTAAGCAAGTGACTCGCGAATGAATGTCTTAACATATGTGGACTAATATGAAAACTCTCAGATGCATCTTTCACTATATTTTCTAATATTACTCTAACACCTCTTGGAGTAAGTGGTCCACCATGGTGATTTAAAAATAACTTGTCACTAATTTCTTTTTTATTTCTAACTTGTAAATCAGCTCTAGCTTCATTAACATATATTTCTAAAGCTTCGATAATTAGTTCATGTAGTGGTAAATATCTTTCTTTATTACCTTTTCCTAAAACAATAACTTGATGATTAATATAATCTATATCATCAATTTCTATATTACATAATTCACTAACACGAACCCCCGTACCATACATAAATTCTAATAACGCGTAGTCTCTTTTTCCTAATAAAGTATCAGTATTAATAGCGTCAAACATTTTTTCTATTTCTTCTAAATATAAAAATTTTGGTAATATTTTTTCTAACTTAGGAGAATTAGTTTCCGCAAACTTATTAATATCTACTATACCTTCATTAACTAAGAATCGATAAAAACTTCTTAAACTACTCATTTTTCTAGCCACACTTCTTGTTCTTAATTTTTTTTGATTTAAGTGTGCTAAATAATATCTATTTGCATTATTAGAGAATTTAACCAAAGTACCAAACTTTTCAGTTAATAAAAAATCTCTAAATTCTAATATATCTCTTCTATAATTTTCACAAGTATAGTCAGAATAGTTTTTTTCAACTTTTATATAATCGATAAATTTGTCGACTATTTCGAAATCACTAATTCTATTGTTCATCACTTCTTACCATCTCAATTATACTATCGATATAATTTAAACTTCTTTCTGCGTATAGAATCTTACGATCTAATTTCTTTAAGTGTTTTTTGCCTTCTAATTTATCCGAAGTAATATATGTATCTATTGATTCAAATAAACAAAAATTAGCGTTCATAGGTACAAAGTTTGAATTAGGAATTGATACATAATTTTGAAGCGCACCTATTGATGTAATCATTGAAAAATCTATTAGTTCTTTACCTTCTAAATATCTAGCCATATTTATACCAGCTACCATACCACTAGATGCACTTTCCAAGTATCCTTCTACACCAGTAATTTGACCAGCAAAGAATAAATCTTCACGAGATTTTGTTTGATAATATTTATTTAAAATCATAGGTCCATTAATATATGTATTTCTATGCATAACTCCATATCTAACAATCTCGCAATTTTCTAAACCGGGAATCATTTGTAATATTCTTTTTTGTTCAGGCCACTTCAAATGAGTTTGAAAGCCCACAATATTATACATTGTCTTAGCAGCATCATCTTGTCTTAATTGAACTACAGCATAAGGTTTTTCTCCTGTAATTGGATTACGTAAACCTACTGGTTTCATAGGTCCAAATAATAAGGTTTGCTTACCTCTTGCTGCTATATCTTCAATTGCCATACAGCCTTCAAATACCTTCATTTCAAATTCATGACTTACTGCTTTTTCAGCGTGAATTAATTCATTATAAAAATTATCAAATTCTTCTTCATTCATTGGACAGTTATAATAACATGCTTCACCCTTATCATATCTACTCTTTAAATATGCTTTTGTTTTATCAATTGATGATTCTTTTACTATTGGGGCTACTGCATCAAAGAAATATAGATATTCTTTATTATATTCATCCTTAATTTTTTCGCTTAATGCAATTGATGTTAATGGTCCACTAGCAATAATAGTTGGTCCAGAAGGTATTTCAGTTACTTCTTCTGTTATTACATTTACTAATGGACTATTCTTTATGTAATTAGTTATATAATCGCTAAAACCATTTCTATCAACAGCCAAAGCGCCACCTGCTTCTACTTTATTTAAATCAGCAGAGGTCATGATTATAGAACCTAATCTTCGCATTTCTTCTTTTAATAAACCAATAGCATTTTTTACATCATTAGCTCTTAAACTATTTGAGCAGATTAATTCAGCGAACTTATCAGTCACATGAGCAGGAGTACTCTTTCCACTTCCCCTCATCTCGTATAAGTTCACCTTAATACCTCTTTTAATTAATTGATAAGTTGCTTCACTTCCCGCAAGTCCTGCACCTATTACATTTACAATCTTTTCCATAATAATCACCTATTTTTATACAAACATTATAGCACAAAATTCTTTTATCTTACACTATTATTTATAAAAAGAATTATCTACTTTAAAGTAAATAATTCTTTATATCTTTTATCTAATCTTAATTTAACTAAATCTATATCTTCTTTGGTTGTTTCTAAATAAGAATGCTTATTATATTTAATATATTCAAAGCAAGAAAAGGCATTATCAAAATCATCCATCAAAGCATATACACAAGCTAAATTATACCAAGCATTGTATTCTTCTTTGTTTTCTTCTATTGCTTTTAAATAATAATATTTAGCTTTTTCGTATTGATGATTGTCCTTATATAAAACACCTAAATTATAATTTGTTTGAGCGTATGGTTTTTTAGATTTTAATTCATCTAAGTAATATTTTTCCGCATTATCAAAATCATTCCTAGATTGATATGCTACACCCATATTATAACTTGAATTAGTTTCATTATTAGTATCTAGTTCTTTAGCCTTCACAAAGAATGGAAAAGCTTCATCGTCTTTGTCATATCTAGCATACAAATTAGCAATATTAATATATGAATAAATATATTCTGGTTTAAGTGATATCACTTTATTATATAGTTCAATTGCTCTTGATGTTTCTTTAGATTCAAAAGGTAGTTCTAATTCATCATATAAATTAGCTAAATAAAACAAACAATCAGTTGAACTAAAACCTTCATTTATAGCTTTTTCATAATTCTCGATTGCTTTGTTAATTTGTCTTAATGAATCATAACAAACGCCTAAACCAAAGTGAATATCAGCTAAATTTTTATCAAGTCCTTTATTTTGTATTTTTAAAATTACATCCTCAAAGATATCGATTGCTTTATTATATTCACCTTCATCAACATACAAGCAAGCAAGACTAACATAATCACCTAAATTAATTAAAGACTTAAACGCATCATTATATGCTTCAATCGCTTCCTTATTTTTACCTTCTTTAACTAAGTCCGTAGCTATTTTAATTTTTTGTTTATATTTTCTTTTTTTAAAATTATCTAAAAAAGACATTAATAACTCCTAAATAAGCAACTACAGATAAGATATTATTAAACATATGAATTGCAATAGAAGCATAAACATTACTATTTGATGTTAAATATCCAAATATTAAAACGATAGTTAAAGAGAAATAATTAGCCAAATATAAATAAGTGACTGGATTAGTAAAATCTTCAGTTAAACAATGAATCAAAGAAAACACTAATCCCACAATTAATATGGATGCAATCTTTGGAATCTTAGTTTTATTTAAATAACCAAACAAGAATTTTCTAAAAACAAATTCCTCAAATATAGGAGCTAAAATAGCAACATCTAGAATCATCATCCATTTTCCTTTACCAGTTAATGCAAATATAATTGCCTCTTGGTTTTCAGATGACTCTGTTATATTCATCTTTGTATAAATAAAATTAAATAAATAATTCATTCCAAAAATTAAGCCACAACCTAAAACTATTATAATTAATGTAGTAAGCCAATTATCTTTCAAACTTTTGAAATCGTCTACTATCACTTTTCTAAAAAAGATAGCTATAAGAGCAATGCCTATTATTTCAGTAACACTAGCAATAAAGCCTTGATATTCATATATTGCCATATTAATTTCAGTAGAGTTAGCATTAGATAGTCCTATTTTTGAAATAATAGGACCCATAAAAAATACAGCTGCTACTTCAATAAATAATAAGCCAATTATAAAGCCAAACAAATAATAATACTTATCGCTAATCTTTTTAGATAAAGTGAAGTCTTCTAAATAAGTATTGTTATTTTCCATTTTTTAATACCTATTTATTTAAACCTAATGATTTAACTTCTTCCTTTATCATCTTAACAAATTCATCAATAGAAACATTAACTTGTTCTTGTTTGCCATGCATTCTAAATGTTAATGACTTTGATTCAACTTCTTTATCACCAATAACTAGAATATATGGAATCTTTTGAGTTTGAGCTTCTCTCATCTTGTATCCCAATTTTTCTTCTCTGAAATCATCTTCAAAACGAATCTTATTATCATCAAAGATTTCTTCTAATTCTTTAATATATGCTGCATGTACTTCATTATTTACTGGTATTAATTTAACTTGAACTGGAGTTAACCATGTTGGGAAATTACCAGCACAATTTTCTGTAATGATACCAATAAAACGTTCTAAAGAACCAAAGCAAGCACGGTGAATCATAACTGGAGTCTTCTTTGAGCCATCTTCAGCTATATAAGTACAATTAAATCTACCAGGTAATTGCATATCTAATTGAACAGTACCGCATTGCCAAATTCTATTCATTGAGTCACGTAATTTGAAGTCTAGTTTTGGTCCATAGAATGCACCATCTCCTGGATTAATCTTAAATGAATGACCTGTAGCTAAACATGCCTTCTTTAATGCTTCTTCAGCCTTATCCCATGTTTCAATATCACCAATATAATTTTCAAATGGACGAGTAGATAATTCAATAGAATAATCTAATCCAAAAATTGAATATACATAATCATAAATTTCTAATATTCTAGAAACTTCATCACCAATTTGACTTTCCATTAAATATGTATGAGCATCATCTTGAGTAAAGCCTCTAACTCTAAATAAACCATTTAAAGCACCACTAGCTTCGTAACGATGTACATTTCCTAATTCAGAATAACGTAATGGTAAATCTTTATAAGAATGTAATTCATTTTTGTATACAATAATTGAACCTGGGCAGTTCATAGGTTTAATTGCATATGTACCATCTTCTACTTCAATTGTAAACATATCATCTTTATAATGATCCCAATGTCCTGAAGTTTCCCAAAGTTCTCTATTTAACATAATAGGAGTATTAATTGTCTTATAGCCTTTTTTCTTATGCAAATCTAACCAGAAATTTTCTAAATTACGACGTAATACATATCCTTTTGGTAGCCAAAAAGGAAGTCCTGGTCCGTAATCACTCATCATAAATAAGCCTAATTCTTTGCCTAATTTACGATGATCTCTTTTCTTTCTTTCTTCTAAATTATTTAAATGTGCTTCTAATGCTTCTGGTGTATTCCAGCAAGTACCATAAATTCTAGTAAGCATTTCGTTTTTACTATCGCCTCTCCAATATGCGCCACTAACATTTAATAATTTAAAGTTCTTTAGGAATGATGTAGATATTACATGAGGTCCTCTACATACATCAGCATATTCTGCTTGTTCATAAATACCAACCATTTTATCTTCTACTGCATCAATTAATTCACATTTAAATTTATCATCCTTAAATTTTTCTTTTGCTTCTTCTTTGCTTAAGTAATAATGATTAATTGAAATACCTTCTTTAACTATTTTTTTCATTTCAGCTTCAATCTTGCCAAAGTCATCAATAGTTATAGTTGTAGGTACTTTGAAATCATAATAGAAACCTTCTTCAATTGCAGGTCCTACACCACATAAAGTTCCTTTATAAATTCTCTTCATTGCTTGTGCTAAAAGATGAGCACATGAATGATTTAATACTTCAAAATATCTTTCATCATCCAATGTAACTAAATCTAATTCACCATCTGATTCAATAGTATATTTCATATCTACCTTCTCACCATTAAAAATTGCATAAACACATTTTTTAGCTAATGATGGTGATAATTCTTTTGCAATTTCAATAATTAATTTACCTTGTTCTACTTCTTTAATACTTCCATCTTTTAATTTTACATTCATTCTTTTTTCCTCCATTAATTTTGACTTTAAAAATAAAAAAGTCCTAAATATAGAACATTATTTATGCTCTGTTTAGGACGATTAATTACCGTGGTACCACCCGCATTTAAAAACATTTTGCTGTTTTCCTCATTATTGCTTTGTAACGTATAGCAGGACGGATTCTTTTTTCAAAGTCAGCTCCAAGAGAGTAATTACAATAATTCTAAATAGCTTACACCAACCGCTATCTCTCTTTTTAGTTGATTATAGTAATCATATTCTTTTCAACGCTTTTTATTTATTATATATTTTATTATACTCTATAATTGTACTTTTGTCAATTACGCTACCTATAATTTTTATCTTCTAAACCGATTACATTCATCATTGCAAGAATTCTTTCAATAACGCCATCACTATTTAAAGTATCTATACTATTTTTAGTTTCTCTAAAATGTTCTCTAAGCATATTAATATCATAATTAGATGTCATAAATGTTTTTAAATTATTCATATATCTATATTGTAATATTGTGCCTAATACTTGATCCCTATTAAAAGCAGTATTTTGTTCTCTTCCAACATCATCTAAAAATAATATATCAACATGTTTCATCATTTCTAAAGTATAGTCATATGAGCTATCATTTTTAAACATTGCAACTTTTATTTTATTTATTAATTCCGGATAATAAACAAATAAAACATCTTTTGTTTTAGAAAGCTCTTTTGCTAACTTCATCATTAAATATGTTTTTCCAGAGCCAAAAGAACCATATAAGTAAATACCTTTATTTGAACCTTCTTTAACGTTTTTAATTTCGTTAAAGATATTAGCTCTTTTTTCATTCACAAACAAATCGCCTTCAATATCAAACTCTGGCATATATAATGTTTTAAAATCATATCGTTTGAATTTACATTCTTTATAATGTTGTCTAAAATAGATACCATCTTTAACTAAATATGCTTGCATTTCTTTTGGGTCTAATAAACACTCTGTTTTACCCATACACTTAGCACAAATTTCGTTCATTTGGTGTTGTTTAAATAGGGTAAGAATATTTACTTCTAATTCATTATCATTTAAATTATTAGTATATTCTTTTAAAGATTCATCTTTCTTTACAATTTCAAATATATCAAATTTTGCCATATATTATCCTATTCTCCAAATAAACTATTAGCACTTTCAAGAATTTCTTTAACTTCTTCAGTTTTTAATTCTTTATTATCTTCTAACTTCTTATTTAGTTCTTTGTTGTATTCATCGTACCAAGCTGGTAATGTTTGAGATGTTTTACCTTTACTTGCTTTTCCTTCCTTATCTTTTGCATCATTATGCTTCTTAATGAAGTTTAATACATCATTAACATTTTTAACCTTAGCTCTCGCCCATGTATTTGCAATTTTTTCAAAATAAGAATATCCAGGTAATACACCATCTTTTTCTTTTATAACCATACAAATCATAAAATTGATTACAGATATAGGAAATTTTGTGTTATTAATTAAATCATCTATCATCTTAAGTTCTGATGCACTCGCCTTAATTCCAGACATACTTTCTAAAACTTCTGATGGGCTCATATTTTCTAACCAATGACACAATGATATTGTTTGATCGTCTTTTACGCTATCTAGATATTCATCATCTTCTTTAGTGATTATTCTTGGTTCACTAGTTTTATTTATTCTTTGATATGCTATTTTAGCGTTCTTAGATAAACTTGCATAATCTAGATTTTTATCACTATCTAAACTTGCAATGACAACATCCTTCATTTGTGTTTCGTCTAACTTATATGTAAAACTAATTCTTAATATATTTGCTTTAAAATCACTATCATCTAATACTTCATTAGAAATAAATGATGTGTCAAATAAATACTTAAATAATGTATAATTGAAGTCTTTATTATCTATTACAATATCATGTTTAACAAGTTTTTCAATAATTTCTAATTTGTCTTTAGTTGTAGTGTCATAAACATCACTAAACGCTTTTGTAATATTTTTATAACCAGAAAATATTTTAATTTCATTTTCAATTAATTTATTTACTTCATTTTCACCAATCTCACTAACTAGCAAACTTTTTAAACATTCTTCTTTCATAAAAGCTAAAATAGCCATTGGCCTTTTTAGTTCAAATAAATAATTTTTATCTTTATTAATATATACGTTTAATAAACCAATACCTTCTAATTTATTTTGAGCACTATTAATATTCTTTAAACTTCTCAAATTTAAAGTATCTAACAAATATTTGAAGTTATAACTTACTCCTTCAGATAAGGTACTTAAGCCTAAATACAATGTATAGCTATCAATACCCATTAAAGGCAAATATAATTTTGTAAGTGAATTAATATCATCGTTATTAATTAATACTTTATTTACAACTTTAAATTCATCATACATTAATTCAGGCATACGTCCTCCATTCTATCTTGTTCCTACTTGTTTTAAAATTAACTTTTTATCTAATAATTCATAGAACTTTTCAATAACTTTTTTACCTTTTCCTGTGGGAAAAAAGTTATATGTAAGTACTTGAATATCAACTGCAACTACACTAAATGATGTATTTACTAATGTTACTGTACCAGAGAATGATGCAGCATCTACTATAATCTCTCCTCTTTCTTCATCAATTGTTTTATTAATAGATTGCATTTCTTTTAAGACTTCATTACATGCCTTAATAGCATCTTCTTTTCTAGCACTATAATAATGTGTTTTTAAAGTTGGAATATAGTGATTATCAGAAGTTTCAAATGTTTTAGAAAAATAATCTTTTATAGTCATATTTTTAATTCTCCAAAAATTTTATCAAGCCTTTTAAATGTATCACACAAATCTCCGTTATTGTCTAATACAAAATGATTATTTTGAATAGCAATTCGTTTTTTCTCTTCTACATCAAGCTGTTTTTCTATTTTTTCTTTTGCAAATTCGATATCAATATTTTCTCTTTCAATTAGCCTTTTTAATTGATTATCTTTATTTGCATATACATAAATTACGTAATCAAAATTTATATCACACTTTACATCATATAATAATGGAATATCAACGAAACAAACTTCATCTTTGCATTCATTGATTTGCTTATTAATTTCTTTAATAATAATTGGATGCATTATATCATTTAATTTATGTAATTTATCTTCATCCTTGAATACTATGTCACCAACTTTTTTTCTAGTGACAACATCAATATTAAAGCACTTTTTTATTTTTTCTTTTGTTTCTTCTAAATCAAAGACAAAATGAGAAATTGTGTCAGAATCAATTAACTTATATTTTTCTTTGATATAGTTACTTACTTGTGTTTTACCACTAGCAATTGCACCAGTTATAGCTATCACCATAAGTATTTATCTCAACTTTCTTTGTTGTTTTATTTTACCACTAACAATTAATAATGTAAATAATTATTTTAATGTTTGGCAATGCTCACAATAATATGTGCCTCTTCCTCCAACACGGATTTTACTAATTTTTCCTTTACATTTAGGACAATATTCTTTTGTATGTACTAATAATTCATTTTGAAATCTGCCACTAATATCATGACTACTTTTAAATGATTTAATAGTAGTACCACCTAATTTAATTGCTTTATTTAAAACGATAATACTATTATTTATAACATTATTAATATCTTCATCACTTAAATGTTTTGATATAGTTTCTGGATGTAAATTACACATAAATAAAACTTCATCAACATATATATTGCCTAAACCGCACATAATTGATTGATCAAGTAAACTTGTTTTTATTGCTTTTGAAGACTTGGCTAATTTACCTTTCAAATAATCCAAAGTCATATCACTATCGAATGGTTCTTTTCCCACATTTTTTAATGCATCAGATTTATATAAATCTTCGAAATTTTTATAATCTTCTTTTTTATACAAATACATTCTGCCAAATTTACGTGTATCATTGTATCTTAGATTACAGTCTTTGAAATAAAATATAATATGATCGTGTTTACTAAAATTTAAATCATTATATAAAAAGTATTTACCTTCCATTCTTAAATGCCCAATAAGATAATAATCATTTAATATAAATATTAGGTATTTTCCTCTTCTTTTTATATCAATAAAAGTTTGATTTATTAATGATTCTCTAAATTCTTTCTCATTAACATTATCTATTATTTTATCATAAAAAACATCAATATTAATTATTGCTTTACCTAGAATACAATTCTTTAAAGTATTCTTTACAGTTTCTACTTCTGGTAATTCTGGCATAATATTAAGCTTTTAGCCATGAATCACCGATTGATGATTCAGCGATTAATTCTACTTTTAATTTAC
Source organism: Bacilli bacterium (assembly GCA_045598145.1). Taxonomy (GTDB): domain Bacteria; phylum Bacillota_I; class Bacilli_A; order ML615J-28; family CAG-698; genus RGIG3506. The sequence goes on from JAZLLM010000150.1 coordinate 29,506, forward strand.
ATACATTTTGCATAATATTTTTTACTTTTCTTTGCATTTCTATTTCTTCACCAGGATAGCAATCAAATACTAATTCATCATGTACTTGAGCTATTAATATACTCTTATAATTATTTTCTTTTATCATCTTACGTACATTAACCATTGCCATCTTAATTATGTCAGCAGCTGTACCTTGTATTGGTGCATTCATTGCTGTTCTCTCGCCAAATTGATACATATTTTTATTCATACTAGAAAGTTCTGGTATATACCTTATACGATTAAACATTGTTTTAGTATATCCATTACTCTTAGCATCATTTACAATATTCTTTAAGAAACTATCTATACTATAATATTTTTCAAAATATTTTGAAATATATTCACTAGCTTCCTTAGGTGTTATTCCAATACTTTCTGATAGTCCCCATGCACTCATACCATATACTATACCAAAATTAATTGCTTTAGCGTATCTTCTCATAGTCTTAGTTACGTCATCTAATTTGCAATTAAATATTAAAGCAGCAGTTGCTTTATGGAAATCTTCTCCACTGTTAAATGCATTAATCATTTCAGTATCATTAGCCATATGAGCCAAAACTCTAAGTTCAATTTGTGAATAATCGATACTCATAATTTTTCCACCATCAAATCTTGAGACAAATACATCTCTAATAATTTGACCTTCTTCAGTTCTAATTGGCATATTTTGAATGTTAGGCTCAATACTTGATAATCTACCTGTCATAGTTAGGGCTTGCTTATATAAAGGATGAATATATGAATTATCATCCATAACTAAATCCATTCCTTTTACATAAGTTGATATTAATTTAGAATAAGTTCTATAAGTTAAAACTTCTCTTGCTATTTCATAATCTTTAGCTAAATATTCTAATACTTCAACACTAGTAGAATAACCAGTTTTATTCTTTTTTGATACTGGTAACTTCAATTTATTAAATAATATATCTCCTAATTGTTTTACTGAATTTATATTGAACTCTTCACCTGCCAATTCATAAATTTTGGCTTGTGATTCCTTCATTTTTTCTTCAAAATTTACACCAACATTTGTTAATTTATCTTTATCCACAATTAAACCATTTACTTCCATATCACCTAAAACTTCACTAAGTTTTATTTCCATTTCGAATAAGGAAGTTAATTCAAATTCACTTAATTTGTTTAATACTTCATTTTTAGATAAGTTAATAATTTTAGCTTTTTTTATTGCATTAGTTGAATATATATTTATATCTGGAACTTGTTTTTTAGCACCTGTTCCGTAAATGACATCATCGCTATCGCAATTATAATCTAAATAAGAAGATATTGTTTGCTTAAAATCATCACTAGCATATTTAGGATTAATCAAATATGAAGCAAGTAATAAGTCATAGCAAACACCAGATATATTAATACCTAATTTTTTCATACATACATATAATTTCTTATAATCATATGTGTATTTGGATATGTCACTTTCCATATATTTTTTAAATGATTCATTATTTTTCAAATAATCAAAACAAATAAATATGTTTTCGTTAAATAAGTCTTCTTTTTCTGTATAAAAAGCTATACCTAATGGTTCATAATTATAATAATTATCATTTAAATATTCTATTACAATATATCTCTCTTTAAATGTTGAGAAATCATAATTAGGATCGTCAATAACCCTAAAATTAACATTTACATCTATGCTTTTTTTCTCTTCTTTTACTTCAATGTTTGAACTTTCATTATCTAATTTCTTTAAAAAACTTTTGAATTCTAATTCATTAAACAAATTAATTAATTCTTCTCTATTAGCATCTTTTTTCTTTAAATCATCTAAAGTAAAAGAAAGATTAATGTTTCTTACTAATGTGGCTAATTTTTTGCATTTTAATCCTATATCAAAACCAGTTCTAATTACTTCGCCCGTTTTACCCTTTATATTTTCTTTATCAGCAATAATATTTTCTAATGTTTTATATTCTAACATTAATTTTAATGCTGTCTTTTCACCAATTCCTTTAATACCAGGCAAGTTATCCGAAGTATCACCAACTAATCCCTTATAGTCAGGAATTTGGTATGAATAGAATCCCATTTTGTCAAAAAAGTTTTCTTTAGTATAGTCTTCTAATTCAGTAATACCTTTCTTAGTTAAAGATACATGAATATTATCGTTTACTAATTGAAGTAAATCTTTATCACCAGTTACAACCATGATATCATTAATCCCATTATTTTTAGCTAATTCACTAACTGAAGCGATTAAATCATCAGCCTCAAAATCATCTAATTCTTCGTGGTATATATTTAATGCATCTAAATATTTTTTAATATATGGAATTTGTACTCTGAATTCGTCAGGCATTGGTTTTCTTCCACCTTTATAATCATCATATGCTTGATGTCTAAAGGTTTTTTTGCCTTTATCAAATGCAACGAATACATAATCATATTCGCTTGATAATAATTTAGTAATCATATTAACAAATCCAAAAACAGCATTAGTAAATAACCCACTACTATTTTTCATTAGATTACCTGTATATGCAGTTGCATAATATGATCTAAACATCAAACTATTACCATCAACTAATATGATTCTTTTACTTTCTTGCATAATTGTCACCTATAATTCTTTTTGCGTTTTGGTTTCTTTTTTAATTTCACCTTTTGTTACTCTTAAGGTATCAAACATTATTTTTTGTGCTGCTTTATCCTTAAGTAATAATTTTATTGGATTTAAAATTGATTTTCTTTCTTCTCTTGATAATTTAAAATATTCATCGAATATCTTTTTCTTATTTTCACTAGCTTCCAATAAAGTTTTTATTTTGGCATTTTTAAATATATTGTATATATTGTTAGAGAAATTATAACGCTCTTCTTCACTCATTTCGTTTAATACAAAATCTATTCTTTTGCTTAACTTTATCGCATCATCACTTAACTTATCTAAATAATAAAAATCTTTCACATTTATCAACCACGAAAAAACATCGTGTTGATACAAGCCTTTATTATTACTTTTTACGATATCTATTTTTTCTACATGTTTAAATAAATTACCTATACAAGAAGATTCTGGTAGTATAGAAATTACATTTTTAACATCTTCAATAAATATTGCTTTTTCGCTTTCACTTTTTGTTAAACCAGGGCCATCAAAATTAAACACCTTTTTAACTCGACATCTAATTTCTTTTGTATTAAATATATAAGAATAATAAGCTAAATTGCCACCTTTAGAATGACCAATAATATAAAAGTTAGCATTCTCATATTTATTTATTATCCTAGATACATAATTAATTGCTTCTCTTTGTGCTTTAGTTTCTTCTTTATAAATAAGGTCAAAATTTTCTTTCCAGCCAACTAAAGTATCATCAGTGCCACTAAATGATATAACATATAAATCATCGCTAATTTTACAAGTTAAAGCTGAGATTTGGCAATCTTCATCCTCATCGATATCATTAATATAATCTGATAAAATAATGTTTTTAAACCTATTAGTGTTTTTTATCTTTTTAAACATTAAAATAATTTTTGATGGAATTATTAATCCTAGATTATATTTTTTATTTTCTTTGAAATATTCTTTAGCTGCACTTTTGATACTAATAGCTTCTATAACAACTTCATCTAAGTTTAGTAAAGCTAGTTGTGAAATAATTACTAAATCAATTATATTTATTTTATCATTATCAAAACTCAAATCGCCACGCCAATTAATATAATCAAAGATATTAAAATTTGTTTTTAATTCATTTTTCATATTATTTAGTCGAGTAGACAACTTATTGTCTACGCTCCTCCCTTCATTTTATATTGTTTTAAAATATCATAATGTGAGTAAGCGTCTACTGTTGCCCCTCACAGAACCGTACGTGCTCTATTAAGGCATACGGCTCTTCATAGCATTC
>JAZLLM010000151.1:0-3717 GCA_045598145.1 Bacilli bacterium
GGCGATTCAGATTTCAGGAAACTAATAGCTGGAACCGCCAAGTATCTAGACAGCTATTAGTCTCGTGAAATCTTTCTAGATTTCCTTTCTGTCTAGATTATACTACAAAACGAGTAAAATTTCATCACCCGTTTGCAAATATGGATTTTTTAATTAAACCCGAGTTTTACAGTTGTTATGCCACAGTATCGAATAAATTTTTAATTTCATACAATATCAGTAATAAAAGTGATAAAATTTATGAACATTCATATATTTTTCACTTTTTTTATTTTTCTCTTGCGTTATGCTCCAAGTTATGCTATAATATTATATATAAGGTTATGAGAGGTTATTTATGATTAGATTCGATAAGCACATAAGAAAAGATGGAATTAAAACTCAGGTTAGAGTTGTTGAAGGATATAGAGTAGATGGTAAAATTAAACAAAAAACTATAAAGAATTTTGGTTATCTTGAAGATCAAGAAAATAAGGATGAATTCATTGCTTTAGTTAATAAATTTGATACTGATTATAAAAATGAAAAATTATCTCTTAAAAGAACTACAAGAAAAAAGTTTTTTGAAGATGAAAATTGTACTAAATATAATTATGGTTATAAATTTTTATCAGCTATTTATGATTCACTTGAACTTGACAGTTTCTTCTCTAAAGTTACTTTCAAAGGTGAGTATGATTTAAATGATATATTAAAATATTTTGTTATACAAAGAATTCTTAATCCATCTTCTAAAAGACATACCACTCAAACCACGAGAAATCTTTACAATAATAATATAGATTTTGAACTTGCTGATGTTTATCGTTCTTTAGATAAATTTAGTGATTTAAATACAGATATTCAAAAATTTATTAATCAAAGAATTGTAAATTTAATTGGTAGAAAATTTGATTATGGATTTTATGATGTTACAAATTATTATTGTGAAATAGATTTGCCAGATGAAGAAGGTGGTTTAAGGCAACGAGGTGTATCTAAAGAACATAGAACTGATCCTATTATTCAATTCGGTTTGTTTATGGATGAAAATTCATTACCAGTATGTATGAGTATATTCCCAGGTAACACTTCTGATTCTTTAACTTTTCAACCGACAATGAATAAAATAAAAGAAAACTATAGTTTAAAAAAAATTATTGCTGTAGCTGATAAAGGTATGAATTCCACTAAAAATATTGATTACCTTGTAAACAGTGGTAATGGGTTTGTTTTTAGTCAAATCTTAAGAGGTAAAAAAGGTAAGAGATACCATGAAAATATGTTCAATGAAGAAGGTTATACTTATAATAAAGCTCGAACATTTAAATATAAAACCTTTATTGAAGATTATACTGCTACTGATATTAATGGCAATAAAATAACAAGGCAAAGAAAGGTTCTTATCTATTGGAGATATGAAGATGCACTTATGGCATCTAGAAAAAGAGATGATAAACTTAATAGAGCCTTGAAATCTTTAGGCAATAATGCTTTTACGATTAGGCATGCTTATGATGAGTACATTAAAGAACTTTATACGACGGAAGAAGGTGAAATTGCAGATAATGTTAAAAGAGGTGTTGATTACGATAAGGCACATGAAGATGCTAAATTCGATGGATATTTTGCTATTGTAACATCTGAACTTGATTATGATTATTCTAAGATTCTAGAAACTTATGGTGGCTTGTGGAGAATTGAAGAAAGCTTTAGAATTACAAAAACTCAATTTGAGGCAAGACCAATATTTGTAAGAACCCGAAAGCATATTGAAGGGCATTTCTTAATTTGTTTTATTTCATTATTGTTAATAAGAATGCTTCAATTAAAAATGAATTATAGTCTTTCTGCTGAAAGAATCATCGAAGCATTAAACACAAGTATGTGTATAACTGATTCAATGAATAAAATTAGAGTATTAAAAAATGATGAAGTTTTATTATTTAATGATGATAATAAACTAACATTTGATAATCAAACGATTAATGACTTAATTTCAATAATAAATGCTATGAATGTTGAAATACCTTATGCTGAATATACAAGACAAGAATTTGATAAATACTTAAGTTCAATTATTTATAGGCCATAATATAAAAGCCGATTATTTACTTTATAAAGTACATAGTCGGCTTTGTAGCATAACAACTGAAAAACTCGGGTTATACTACAAAACGAGTGAAATTTCATCATTCGTTTGCAAATATGGATTTATTAATTAAAACATTAAGTTCAGGGTCTAAAGTCTTTTCTACCTATGGGATATCATCTCTTTTTTGACCTATTCTTCGTTTTATTCAATATGAGCATATATCCCTAAATATCTATTTTAATTCGAAACTAAAACTACCACCTTTTGATGTATTTGTAGACTTTAACTCGATATATACCTTTTCATCAGAAATATCAATAGTGTCACTAACTTTTTCACCAGCTTTAACACTTATTATATGAGAAGACGAAGATGTTACGTATATTACAATTTCCATTGAACCTTCTTCTATTTCTCCACTATAAACTAAAGTAGTCTCACCTAACTTTGGATTTAAAGTATACTTTTTACTTCCTCTTAGTGACATAAAACTTACAGTAACTTTATCGTTTTTACTTGTTTCAACGAATCCAACTGCAGAATATAATTGAAAATGCATACATCCAGTAAATAAAGTCAACGATAACAATAATAACATTAATACTAATAATTTTTTCATAATATAAAACTCCTTTTCTAAAATAATTCATCTAATAATAAAAAATACAATAATTTTTCTTTATCTACTTTAATACCTAATTCATCAAATAATATTGAATTATAATAGCCATCATATCGTTTATTTGAATATTTACCATTAGCGTTACTCATCAATGATCTATATGCTATTGCTATATCAGCATACTTATCACATATTCCAGCTAAACCCAAATCAATAATTGTTACTTTACCATTATCATAAATAATATTTGGTAAACACATATCTCCATGAGAAAACACTAATTCTTCTTTTATTTTGTGCTCATTTAAATAATTCCATAAATCCATTGGGCTATCAAAAATAATGTCCGTATATTTTTTTATTTCATCCACATTAAAATCAGGCAAATTATTTTTAATGTTTTCTAAGGCAATTTCTAATTTACGCTTATTATCATTAAGACATGGACAATCACTTATATTTAAAGACCAAAATTTTTTAAAAGTATCCGCTAATATTTTAGTAACGAGTGAAGGTGAATTCATCATTTGTGCATCACATAACATTACACCATTAACTTTTTCCATTAAAGTATAAGCTTTATTATATTTAATGGTATATACATAAATCTTGGCTACATTAATTTTACCGTCTAACCATTTATTAATTTTATATTCATTATTTGCATCTCTTAAGTTTTTATTTATTTTTAATACATAATTATCAAAGATTAAGATATTTGATTCACTCATGCCTATATTATCTAATTTATATTTGTCACCTTTAATATATGCTTTTATTTCTTTTGGAATATACATTATTTATCTTTCTATTATTTCATCAACCGTGTATGTGCCAATTTCACCATTTTTTGACGAACCTATAATAAACTTATTTGCGAAAATAATATTAGGTAATTTCATATCTTTAACTTCTAAATAGGCTTCTTTTATTTTTGATGTGTCATAATCTAAAAATAGTGTAGAGTGATATAAAAAATTATAATCAAAATCATGAAGACTTACATTATATTTATCTTTAA